>JAUIFD010000017.1 GCA_030429485.1 Phycisphaerae bacterium
CTCGGGAAAAATTGGCTGGACAATGAGGCCGGTGACGGGGAGGATGCAGGTCATGACTGACACCTTGTTGCAACTGGATTCCCTCAGCGCAGGCTACGGCACTGTCGATGTGTTGCAGGACATTTCCCTGACCCTGGGTGAAGGGGAATTCATTGCCGTGGTCGGGCCCAACGGTGCCGGCAAGAGCACCCTGTTCAAAACCATCTCCGGCATTGTGACTCCTTCACGGGGCACCATGACACTGCGCGGGGAAAACCTGTTGCAGCTGTTCGCGGCTGAGCTTGAGTACGACGCGAGCGGCGCGATCACCGGCGTCGGGCGTGAGGTGCAACTCACCGACAACGAGCACGTGAACTGGGCGCCCTACTGGCACCCCTCGGGGCGCTTCATGCTCTACACCACGAGCGAGCAGGGGCATTCCAACTACGAGCTGTACGCGATCGAGTTTGCGCCGGAGCGAGCCGAGCCACGCAAGGTGCGGGTGACGTCTCACGACCGCTTCGATGGTCTTGGCGTGTTCAGCGCGGATGGGCGTTGGATGATGTGGACCGCCCAGCGCTCGCCCGAGGGATCGAGTCAACTCTGGATCGCCCGGTTTGACGCGGGGCCGATCCTCGGGTCTGCAGTGCCGTAATCGGTCTACGCTCGGGCATGGAGCTTCCCACCGACTTCGGTCTCGGCCCGGTGCGCACGCTGGCGCACGTCGCCGAAGCCGCGCCGGCGCCGCACCACCAGGCCTTCTGGCGGGCCTGGCGTGAGGCGCTGTTCGGGTGTGAGCCCAAGCTCCGGCGGGCGGACACGGGCGATTCGGACGACCCGGGGGCGACGCATGTGTTCGAGAGCTTCGGCGGCACGCGGATCGGATGCCGACTGGCGCCCCCGCCGGAGGGCGTGCAGTGCCGGGCGATGCTGGTGGCGCTCCACGGGTATCAGGCGCCGCCTCTGTCCCAGGACGTTGGAGCGTGGGCCGATCTGACCGCGCGCGGCGTTGCGGTGCTGGGGATGCGGGTGCGTGGGTTTCAGGGCTCGCGTCTGGACGTGCCCGACCTGGCGGCGGCCGCGAACTCGAAGTGGGGGTGGGTGTCGTGCGGGCTCGAGCAGCCGGTCGCGCGAGCGCCCGACGCGCTGCGTTGGACGGTCGCCCAAGCGGCGATGGATGTGGCTCATGCGGTGCGCGCCGCACGAAGCGAGTTGACGCGTCGCGCCGGGCCGGAGGCGCTGCTGTACGTCGCGGGTGAGTCGCTCGGCGGGGGGCTGGCGGTGCTCGCGCTCGCCGGGCTTGCGCGGCGGGTATGGGTCGAGCGACTGGTGCTCGGCCTTCCGAGCCTGGGCGACTGGGCGTGGCGGGCGCGTCACGGTCGGTGGGGGGGTGGCGCGGGCGCGCAGCTCGGCGCGTACTTGCGCGATCATGGCGCGCGAGAGCAAGACCTGTACGAGACGATCCGACTGTGCGATGCCGCGCTGCTGGCGCCGCAGGTGAGCTGCGCCGTGCTCGGCAAGCTCGCGGAGCGGGATGAGGTTGTGCCTGCGCCGGCCGCGGCGGCGGTGTTCAACGCACTTGGCGCCGAGCCGGGGCGCAAGTACCGGTTCGTCGTGCCCTTTGGGCACGCCGACGCGGGGCCCGCGAACGCTCGCCGTCATGCGCTGTTTCGGCGTTGCGTCACCGACTTCCTCGACCCCTCGCGTCGTCCGCGAGATTCGATGCGCGCGTGGTCGGGCCTCCTTGGCGCCGGCGAAGCCCAGGACGAGACGGGCGAGCAGGGGGAGCTGTTCGCGACCGACGGCACACCGGACAGCGCGGCGCGCGACGGCGTGCTGGTCGCGGCCTACGAGCGTGCCGGGCGCACGCTCGACGATCTGCCTTACACGCCCGAGTTCACGACGTTGCTGGAGGCTGTCGCGCCGGTCGGGTTCACGGAGCGCGAGGCATTCCACCGCCTGCACAATCTGCGTAAGGCCGGGCGACTGCCCCGCCTGGGGCGGGCCGCATCGAGTCCCCCGAAGCTCGGGCCTGGTGAGGAGCAGCTCATTCGGGGGCTCGTGGCTGAGGCGGTCGGCACGCTCGGGCAGCGTGACCAGCTCCCGTTTACTCCTGCGTTTCAAGGCGTCGTCGAGCGGTTCAATGCGCAGACCGGCCGCGCGCTCTCGCCGCACGATGTGTGGCGGGTCGTCGCCAAGCTCGCGAAGTAGGCGTCGGCTAGGCTCTGCGCATGGCCGCGCGCACCATCGAACAACTGACCTCGGGGCTGATCGACTACGCCGGGCTCTTTCCGCCGGCGAAGCTCGATATGCGGACGACGGTCGAGGCCTATGCACGCGAGCTCATGGGCGCACACCGTGCGATGCTCGGGCGGATCATCTGCCCGGCATCGCGCCTTGAGGAGCTCACGGAGTACGGGCGCGTCGTCATGCCCGGCACCTACGCCACCAGCGGGTATCGCGAGATGGCCGACACCGGTGTCGAAGCGTGGCGTGTCTCGGTTGTGGCGGACCGCTCGCTCGATGAGACCCTCGCGGCGATGGATGAGTTTGACGCGCGCCACCGTGAAGAGCAGGGCGGACTGGCTCGGGCCGACACCATCGAGATGCGCGTCGGGACGCCCGACGAGATCGACGAGGCTCTCGAGACCATCCCGGCCGACGTGATGGTCTTCTTTGAACTCCCCACCGATCGCGACGTCCGCGGGCTCGTCGCGGCCCTCGCCGGAGAGGAAGGGGCGGCGAAGATCCGGTGCGGCGGGGTCACGCCCGACGCGATTCCCTCGGCGGCGACGGTCGCGGCGTTCCTGCACGCGTGCGTCTCGGCGGGCGTGCGGTTCAAGGCGACAGCCGGGCTGCACCACGCGATTCGTGCCGAGCACGCGCTGACCTACGACGCCGATGCGCCCCGCGCGACGATGCACGGGTTTATCAACGTGTTTATGGCGGCGTGCCTGGCGAGGCGTCGGTCGCTCACGGTCGAGCAGATCGTCGAAGTGCTCGAGGAGACGGACCCCGGCGCATTCGTGTTCAACGACGAGATCGCCGCCTGGCGCGACCAGCGCATCGACTGGCTCGAAGTCGCGAAGGTCCGCGAGTCGCTCGCGCTCTCCTACGGCTCGTGCAGCTTCGAGGAACCGATCGCCGAGCTCAAGGCCCTCGGCTGGCTCTAGCTACTTGCGGGCCCGGCGCTCGACCGTGCCGTCGGCAGTCTCGATGAGCACTTCGTCGGCCTCGAAGAGGAACAGCCCGTGCCCCGCGACACCTGGGATGTCGTTGAGCGAAGCGCAGAGCTCCTCAAGATCGGTGGTCTCGGTGAGCGCCACGTCGATCACGAGGTTGCCGTTGTCGGTGAGGAAGAGGTCGCCCGTGATCGTGCGCCGGACCACGCCGTGCAGCCCGAGCTCGCGGAGCCCCGCGCGGATCGACGCGAGCCCAAACGCCATCACCGCGATCGGCAGCGTCTTGTGTTCGCCCAGGCGATCCACGAGCTTCGTGTGATCGATCATGTACACGCAGCGCTCCGAGGCCCACGCGACGAGGCGCTCGCGCACCATCGCACCGCCCGAGCCCTTGAGCATCCGCAGGCCCGGATCAACCTCGTCGGCGCCGTCGAACAGGAAATCGACCCGTTCAACCAGGGCAAACTCGGAGATCGGCAGGTTGTGGAATCGCGCGAGCGACTCCGTGGCGTGGCTCGTGCAAACCACCCGAATATCGAGTTGCTCGTGGCGCAGCCGCTCGGCGAGCGCGATCACCCCGCGCGACGCGGTGCGTCCGGTGCCGAGCCCGACCATCATGCCGGATTCGATCCCGGCAACGGCGGCTTCGGCGAGAGCGTCAGCGGTCTGCGATTCGTACACGGGGTTTCCTCCGCGGCATTGGGCCATCAACATCATTAGCGCGCCGCGGCGTCAATGGAAAGACCGCCCCTATTCGGACGGGGCGGGCGTGGGCGTGGGCGGCATCCCGGCGGGGCGGGCCTGGGGCTCGTTGGGCGGGCCTGGGAGGAACGGGAGCAACACCTCGATGAGCTTCTCATCGCGCTCAAACACCGGATACTGGTACTCGCTTCGGCCCGCGAACGGGTCTTCGGCCTGGTCGTACCAATGCACCCACGCGCGCCGGTCAAACCCGTAGTCCTGCCCGGTGAGGGTCTTGAGCGAGCGGCGCGCCGCCGAGTTCACCGCGAGGTGCCGATCGTCGAGCGTCGAGATCAGGCGCTCCACAACCCGCGGCTCCGCGTACTGCCCGAGCGCGATCGCGGCTTCCGCACGCACCTCAGGGCTTTCCTCCGCCACCAACTCGGTTGTCGCGAGTGGGTCGGGCCGACGCGTTGCATTGAGCAATGTCGGGACGGCTTCCGGGTTGTAGATCCGCTGAAGCGTGCGCGCGGCTTCCAGACGCACGGCCTCGCTCTCCTCGGTGTCTGGGCTCAGCAGGTCCATGAGGAATGGCACGTCCTCGGGCGTCCCATGGATCGAGAGCGCACGGGCCGCGGCAGCGCGCACGGCCGGGTCGGGGTCGTCCACGGCGTCGCGATAGAGCTCCATATAGGGAGGCTCGTTGCCGAAGTAGGCATTGGCGAGCAGCACGATGCCGCGGGCGCGGGCGTCGGCGTTGTACTCATCAAGAGCCATGTCGGCGGCCTCTGCGGGCGACACGGGCTGGGAGAGTGCGAGGATGCTGTTTGTCCCGCGGGCTTCGGATGCGGCTTCGCAGCCTACGAGCGTCAGGGCGCCGCCCAACGCCACACCCGCGATCATGATCCTGCCGTTTCGCCTCATGCGTCCTCCCGGAATCGAGGAGATCATCGTACAGGCGGTGGCGTCGGGGCGTCGCGTGCGATAGCGTCAGGCCATGACGACCACCGCCACCCGCCGTCCAGCCCGCTCGGTCGCCCTCGTGTGCCTGCTCGCGGTGGGCTGCGTGATCGGGGGGTGTCAGACGCCCTCACAGACGCGCGCCGAGCACGTGCACTACCTTGAGAACGAGCCTGCCGGCGCGATCGCGGGCGACACGGTCTACCCCCGCGCCGCGCTCTCGAAGACTTATGTCGTCGTCGGGGAGGTGCAGGGCAAAGGGCAGCCGCGCCCGCGCGTGCGTCGAGAAGTGCGCCCGAACGCGGACGGCACGTGGACGGTGCGCACCTTCGAGGACGAAGCGGAGGCGCGCACCGACGTCCTGACGCGCACGGGCGCGGGTGTGACGCTGCTCGAAACGACGGATCATGCGCGGGGGACGCTGACGCGATTCGGAGAGGGAGGGCTCCTGATGATGCCCGCGACGCTCCGACCGGAAGAGGTGTTTGGCGCGAAGGTCGTCGCCGAGGTCTTCGGGCTCGACACCAACGAACTCCAGGAGCGGGGCACAGCCGAACGAGAGATCGAGTGGGTGGCACACGAGGGGCTCTCGACGCCGGCGGGGGACTTTGAGACCGAGCGGTTGCGCTCGATGATGACCCTCGATCTCGGGTCGACGGTCGTGAAGCGCGAGAGCCGCATGTGGGTGACGGAGCGGGGGCTCGTTGGCGAGGAGGTCACGCAGAAGGTGACGGTGTTCAACGTGCCGGTCCGTCAATCGACTCGCCTCATGCTCCTTGAGCACGAGCAGGTCCCAGAGCTCCAGCCTGGCGACCAGGTCGAGGATCCAATCGGCACCATGCTCGGCGGGTGAGCCGCAGTCCGGAGGGACGTCATGGCGAAGATCGAGGTCGGGCGTAAGGCGCCTGTGTTCACGCTCAAGGACCAGGACGGCAAAGCGCACAAGCTCGCCGATTGCGCGGGGAGCCCGGTTGTCCTGTTCTTCTATCCCAAGGACATGACGAGCGGGTGCACGGCCGAGGCCTGTGACTTCTCAAGGGTCGAGGCGCAGGTCTTCGGTGTCTCGATCATGGACTCGAAGTCGAAGCGCAAGTTCGCGGACAAGGAGGGGCTGACCTACCCGCTTCTCGCCGACGACGCGCTGAACGAGGCGGGCAAGCCGGACCCCAAGGTGTGCCAGAAGTACGGCGTGTGGGTCGAGAAGTCGATGTACGGCCGCACATACATGGGCATCGAACGCACGACCTATCTCATCGACGGGGATGGCAAGGTCGCGCGCCGGTGGGACAAGGTGAAGGTGCCCGGACATGCGGCTGAGGTACTAGAGGCCGTGCGCGAGTTGTAGGCGAGTGTTGGCAGCCAGGCGCCGGCTGTGCGTGTGACGATCCACAACATCATCCCGGTTCGCCGACCGCTGCAAGCAGGCGCTCCCGCGTCGTAGGTTCGCCGAGCGCGGTCTTGCCGAACCCCATTGCTGCACCCGCGGTGACGGCCCGCGCTTGGGCGTCCTCGAAGTTGCTCACCAGCATGAGCTTGGCCGACGTGCGTGCGGCGAGCGCTTCGATCATCTCGTTGCCGTCGGTGTGGGCGAAGGAACCGTCGAGCGCACGGTTGATGAGCAGGAGATCGGCTTCGACGAGCGCGGCGAGGAGTTGCTCTTCCGTGCGCACATCGATCACGCTCGCGCCGGGGATCGCCCGCGATACCGTGCGTCGGAGCATGGCGGCATCGGGGATGCAGTGGCCGACGAGCGCAACAACAGGCGAATCAGACATCCGGAGTGATCTCCACCAGTTCGGGGGTCAGGCGTACGCGCACGCCGGCAAGGGCGGTCTCACGATGCGCACATTCCCGCGCGCCGATCTGCGCGGCCACACGGCGCAGCTCCGATGCGCGCAGGCGGGCACGCCGCTCGCCCGAAAGGAGGCGGTGGTGCGCAAGCCGAAGGACCTCGCCGAGCACGATCGACGGCGCTTCCGCGAGCACGCGTCGATCCAGCACGATCCCGTACGGCGACGGCGCTTCCGTGCCCGCGCCGCCCTTCGCCCTTTCGAACAGCGCGGCGGCCTCGTGCTCGACGAGGTCGCCCGCGTCCGCGATCAACTCGGCGGATTCCGCTGCGCGCTCCGCGGCGTGGGGGTGTCTGGCGAGCAGCGTCGCGACCACGCCGTGGCGCATTGACGCGCGCGCGCGCGACGTGTCGTCGTTTGTCCGATCATGAGCGGGTGTCCATGCCGCGTCGTCGCAGACCGCGCGGAGCTCACCGGGCGTGAGGTGCAGCAACGGGCGCACGAGTGTCACGTCGCCGAGCGAACGCGTCGCGCGGATCCCCGCGAGCGCCCGCGGCCCCGAGCCGCGGATGAGGCGCAGGAGGATCGTCTCGAGTTGATCCGCGGCGTGGTGGGCCGTGGCGACGTACGGGCACCCGTGGGCGGCCGCCAGTTGGGCAAGGGCGGCGTAGCGTGCGCGGCGAGCGTGCCCCTCCGCGTTGCCGCGCAGGTCCGCGACCCGCACCTCGGCCTGCGCGAACGGCACGCGCAGTTCCGACGCGAGGTCGCGGGTGAGATCGCGATCGGCGGCGGCCTCGGCGGAGGGGCGGAGGTCGTGCAGGATGTGCGCAATTACCACGGAGTCGGGGCTCGCCGCCGCCAGGGCGAGCGCCAGTGCCGACGAGTCAGGGCCGGCGGAGCATGCCACGAGGGTGCGTCGGTCGGGGTCGCGGGTCTCGGGACCGCCGGTCAGCGCGCGCCATCGTCGAGCGACGGCCCGGACGGTCGGGTGACGGCGTGAGAGCGGGCGGAGCTTGGGTGGGGCGACCGACATGCCGATGGACTGTACGGAGGCCGATCTTGCAGACTTCCCCCAGCACCCCCGGTACGGAGTGGAGCGACCCCGCGGAGCCCGCGGTCGGGCCGGGCTCGTTCCAACTCGCCGACCTGCTGCTGATGTTCGGCGTGATGGCGCTTTGCTTCGTCCTGCTTCGGAGCTGGCGGCGGCGGGCCCGGCGGCGACCGGACGCCCCCTCGACGCCGGAGGAGGTGGTGCGTCGCGCGTTGCCGATGGGGGGCGCGGGGCCTGAACTCGACCGGCGGGCGGCGGAGGCGACCCGGCTGGTGCGAGACCTGTCGGCGGCGCTGGATACGAAGGCCGCGCGCCTCGAGGTGCTGATCGAGCAGGCGGATGAGCGGCTCGCACGGCTCGAGGATCACGGCGAGGCGGCCTAGGACGGGTCGCTGGCCCCATTTGGCGCGAGGGTGCGCCTGACACCACAATGGCGACGATGACTCTTGCGGCCGGGCATGAGCGTGCGTTTGCGCCCTCGATGAGCGTTGGGGGTGCGCTGTCGGATGGGTGGTATGTCCTGCGCGTGGCGTACGCGCCGCTCGCGTTGCTCTCGCTCGGTGTGATCGGCGCTTCGCTGGTGCTGGGCATGGTGCCCTTTGGAGGGCTGCTCACGCTCGCCGCCTGGCCGATCCTCGCTGGAGCGACGCTCGCCAGCGCGCGGTGCGCCGGCTCTGGGGTCTTCGAATGGCGTCTGTACTTCGACGCCTTCAACTCGCTGCGTTGGCTCGAGATGCTCCTGGTGGGAATGCTCGCGCAGCTCGCGACGACTCTGGTCGCGATGCCCTTCATCGCGCTGGGGGCGCTCTCGGTCGTCATGGGCCTGCAGGGGAGCGCGGCGGGGCAAGCGGTGGGGTGGGCCATGGGCTCGGGGTTGATTCTGGTGGGTGTCGTTGCGTCGGCGTGGGTGCAGGCCCGGATCATGTTCGCGCATATCGCTTGCTTTGAGGTGCCGAAGGACGTGTTCGATGTGGCGGAGCCGTTTCGCATCAGCTGGCGTCTGACGCGCCCGCACTCATTGCAGCTCTTCGGGCTCTCGATCGTGCTCCAGCTCGTGTCGATCGCGAGCATGCTCCTGCTGTGCGTCGGGTTTGTCGTGTTCGGCATGCCCTTCGCGATCGCGACAACCGGTGCGGCGTACAGGCTCGTGCGCGGCAACCTCCCGATCGGAGCTGGCGAGGAGCTCGACCGGTGCCCGACCTGCGAGTACGACATGGCGGGCATCGACGGTGCGACGTGTCCAGAGTGCGGGCGCGTGCACAAGGGCCGGGTGAGTCAGGGGTAGGGTGGTGATCGCCGTCGGGACGGGACAATTCGAGGCGCGGACCCAACCGCATCGGCATCCGTTTCCGTGAAGGTGGCGGTGGCCCGGTCGGGCTTACTATCCGCCATGATCAAGGCCTACCCCGCTGCACTCGTTGCGACTGCGTCGCTCGCGCTGCCCGTGCTCGCCCAGCCCTCGGGCGCCATCGCCTATCCGGAGACTCGGCGCGGCGACCACGTCGATACCTACCACGGTGTCGAGGTCGCCGACCCGTATCGGTGGCTTGAGAAGTCGGCGGACGATCCCGAGGTCGCGGCGTGGATCGAAGCGGAACAGGCGGTGACCAACGCGTACCTCGAGGCGCTGCCCGGGCGCGAGCGACTCAAGGAACGCTACACGCAGCTGCTCAACTACGAGCGCTTTGGCACGCCCTCGGAGGAGGGTGGACGGTACTTCTACACGCGCAACGACGGTTTGCAGGATCAGTCGGTGCTGTACGTGATGGACGACTGGGGCTCCGAGCCGCGGGTGCTGCTGGATCCGAACGGATGGTCCGACGACAACACGATGTCGCTCGCGGGCACGTCGGTCTCTCCCGACGGGAGGCTGATCGCGTATCTGGTCTCCGATGGCGGGTCGGACTGGCGCACGATCAGGGTGCGCGATATCGAGACCGGAGAGGACCTCGTCGACACGATCGAGTGGGCGAAGTTCACCGGCGTGTCTTGGGATCGAGACTCTTCGGGCTTCTACTACTCGCGCTACGACGAGCCCGTGCAGAAAGAGGGCGAGGAGCTCACGGCGGTCAACGAGTTTCAGAAGGTCTACCGCCACTCGATCGGCACGGCCCAGAGCAAGGACACACTGATCTACCAACGCCCCGATGAGGCGAAGTGGGGGTTTGGTGGGTTCGTCACCGAGGATGGTCGATACCTGGGGATCGTCACCACCAAGGGGACGTTCCGCGAGAACAACGTCGCGTACGTCGATCTGCAGTCCTCGAACCGCGAGGTCGTGCACCTGCTCGAGGGGTTTGAGGCGGATTACGGGTGGGTCGGCAACGTCGGTTCGGTCGTGTACTTCCGTACCGACCTCGACGCTCCTCGCGGGCGCGTGATTGCGATCGACCTGCACCACCCGCAGCGCGACCGGTGGGTTGAGGTGATCCCGGAATCCGACGCGACGCTCGACGGCGTCTCGATGGTCGGCGGGCACCTCGTCGCGCAGTACCTCCGCGACGCGTCGAGCGAGGTCGTCATCTGCGATCTGCACGGGCGCGAGGTGCGCAAGGTCGCGCTCCCGGGCATCGGCTCGGTCAGCGGCTTCGGCGGCGAGTTCGACTCGGCGGAGACGTTCTACTCGTTCACCAGCTACACCGACCCGGGCTCGATCTACCGATACAACATCATCACCGGCGAGAGTGAGCTCTTCCGCCGCCCGGAGGTCGACTTCAACCCCGATCGCTACACCACCGAGCGTGTGTTCTACTCGTCGAAGGACGGCACGCGCGTGCCGATGTTCATCACCTACAAGAAAGGCCTGGAGCGGAACGGGCAGAACCCCACGCTCCTCTACGGGTACGGCGGGTTCAACATCTCCATGACGCCGGGGTTCTCGACGTCGCGCCTCATGTGGATGGAACTGGGCGGCGTGTACGCGGTCGCGTGTTTGCGGGGCGGGGGCGAGTACGGCAAGGAATGGCACGACGCGGGCATCACCACCAAGAAGCAGAACGTGTTCGACGACTTCATCGCCGCTGCGGAGTACCTCAACGCGGAGCGCATCTCAAGCCCGTCGACGCTCGCGATCCAGGGCGGGTCCAACGGCGGGCTGCTCGTCGGCGCGTGCATCACGCAGCGGCCCGAACTCTTCGGCGCGGCGCTGCCCGCGGTGGGCGTGATGGACATGCTCCGCTTCGATCAGTTCACCATCGGGTGGGCGTGGCGCTCGGACTACGGCTCACCGTCCGAGAGCGAGGACGACTTCCGCGCCAACTACGCCTACTCGCCCTACCACAACGCCAAGCCCGGCAAGTGCTACCCGCCCACGCTGATCACCACCGCCGATCGCGACGATCGCGTCGTGCCGGCGCACTCGTTCAAGTTCGCAGCCGCGATGCAGGCGGCGCAGGCTGAGAACCATCGGGCGCTTAGGGGTTGCGACAATCCTGTGCTGATCCGCATCGAGACGCGCGCCGGGCACGGCGCGGGCACGCCGCTCTCGAAGATCATCGAGCAGGTGGCCGATCAGTACGGCTTCCTGGCGTATCACTTGGGGTTGGAGATCGAGTAGGGGTAGGGCGCGATCTGTGTGTGCCACTGGCCTGCTCTGGGGTCAGTGTGCCTTTCGCCGGCGATGCCGATCCGCACCGATCTCAGAGCAGGTCGGTGGCACGGGGCTCGCGAGTATGCGAGACGCTCCCCCTCCCGACAATCCGACCCTCGACCCCTCCGATTGGGAGGCCTTCCGCGCGCTCGCACACCAGATGGTGGACGACGCGCTCGACCGCACGCGCGCCGTGCGCGAGCGCCCGCTGTGGCGGCCGCTTCCGAACGACGCGGCGGCGGCGATCGATGAACCGCTCCCGACCACGGGCATCGGCGAAGGCGCGGCATACGAGCAGTTCCGCCGGTTCGTCGAGCCCTACACCAACGGCAATCGCCACCCCGGGTTCTTCGGGTGGGTGCAGGGGTGCGGCACGCCGCTGGGGGCGATGGCCGACATGCTCGCCGCGACCATGAACCCCTTCGCGGGTGGGTTCGACCAGTCGTGCGTCCACGTTGAGCGTCGGGTCATCGCGTGGCTTGCGGAGATGATGGGCTTCCCGCGCGACGCGTCGGGCGTGCTCGTCTCCGGTGGGAGCATGGCGAACTTCATCGGGCTCGCCGCGGCGCGCGATGCGCGCGCAGGGTTTGACATTTGGAACGAGGGGCTCCAGGGCGATGCGCGCAGCGCTCGCCCGCGTCTGGTCTTCTACGCGTCCGACCAGATGCACGGATGGGCCGGCAAGAGTGCGAATCTCCTCGGGCTCGGCAACTCGGCGTACCGGCGTATCCCGTCCGATGCGCTTGGGCGGGTGGAACTTGGTGCGATGCGCGCGCACATCGCCGAGGATCGCGCCGCGGGACATCGCCCGTTCTGCGTGATGGGCTCCGCCGGCACGGTGAGCACCGGCGCGTTCGACGACCTCGACGGGCTCGCCGATCTCGCCGCGGAGGAGGGGCTCTGGCTGCACGTGGACGGGGCGTTCGGCGCGTGGGTCAAGCTCTCGCGCACGCACGCGCACCTTGCACGCGGCATGGAGCGCGCCGACTCGCTCGCCTTCGACCTGCACAAGTGGGGATGCATGCCGTACGAAGTCGCGTGCGTACTCGTGCGGCGTGACGAGGATCACCTGCGCCCGTTCGGCATCAAGGGGCATTACATCCAGGCTGCGGATCGAGGCCCGTTCGCTGCGGGGCTGCCGTACTCCGAGCGCGCGATCGAGCTGACGCGGAGCTTCAAGGCGCTCAAGGTCTGGATGAGCTTCAAGGCGCACGGCCTCGAGACCTACGCCCGACTCGTGGACCAGAACATCGCCCAGGCTGCACGCATGGCGGAGCTTGTGCGCGCCCACCCGCGCCTGGAGCTCGCGTCGGAGGTGGTGTCAAACGTCGTGTGCTTCCGGTACGTGCCGGAGGAGGCGCGCGGGGTATCGCTCGACGCGCTCAACCGCGAGATCATGTTCCGCGTGCAGGAGTCCGGTCGCTTCCTCATCTCCAGCACGACCATCGACGACCGCCTCGCCCTCCGTGCGTGCTTCGTGAATCATCGGACACGCACGGATGACATCGACGAGCTCGCGGCGTTTGTGGTCGAACTCGGTGATCGCGAGAGTTCAGCGCCAGAGGAGCCTCGGTAGCTGCTCTGCGGCCTTCCGCGTTGAGCATCACAGCTCCGGCGCAAAGCCCGACCGCATCGTGTTCTCGCACGACGCGCGCGGCTCGACGAACTGGAGGAGGTACTCCGCGCCGCCGGCCTTCGAGCCCACGCCCGACATCCCGAACCCGCCGAACGGTTGGCGGGCGACGATGGCGCCCGTGCATCCTCGGTTGATATAGAGGTTGCCGACGCGGAAGCGGCGCTTCGCGAGTTCGATGTGTTCGGGCTTGCGTGTGAACACGCCACCGGTGAGTTTGTATGGGGAATCCATGGCGATCGCGAGGGCGTCCTCGAACGTGCGCGCGTGCATGACCGCGACGACCGGGCCGAAGATCTCATCGCGAGCGATCGTGTGCTGGGGCTCGACTCCCGAGAAGATCGTCGGCGGCACGAAGCGTCCCACGTTGGCGCGCACAAACTCGTCCTCGGGCAGTTCGAGCTCGAGTTCGAGCGTGCAGCCTTCGTCCTTGGCGGTCTGGATGTACCGCCGGATGCCGTTGGCAGCGGCTTCGTCGATCACCGGGCCGACGTCGGTGCCCGGGCGGCACGGATCGCCGACGACGAGCGAGCGCGTCGCCTCGACAAAGCGGCGCACGAAGAGCGTGCTCGCCTCGCCTTGCGGGCCCTCGGGGTCGACGATGATCACGCGCGAGCACGCGGAGCACTTCTGCCCCTGAAAGCCGAACGCCGAGTAGCGCACACCCTTGACCGCTTCGTCGAGGTCGGCGGAGGTGTCGATGATGATGGCGTTCTTGCCGCCCATCTCGCAGATCACGCGCTTCACGTGCATCTGCGCGGGCGGCGTCACACCCGCGGCCTGCACGATATCGAGACCGACAGCCTTCGACCCCGTAAACGCGATGACTTCCACGCGCGGGTCGCGCACGAGGGCGGCGCCCGTTGTCTCGCCGGGCGCGGGGCAGAAGTGCAGGATGTCGGCGACGGAGCGACGGAGCGACGGAGCGACGGAGGGGGTATCGATGGTGTCGCGTAGGGCGCTCTGGAGGATGTCAAACATGAGCTTCGCGATGCCGGGCGTCTGCTCGGCGGGCTTGACGACGACGGTATTACCCGTGACAAGAGCCGCGACGGTCATGCCCGTGCAGATGGCGAGGGGGAAGTTCCACGGCGCGATGACGACCGCGACGCCGCGTGGCTGGTGCCAGAGCTCGTCCAGCTCGCCGATGAACTTCCCGAGGCGACCTCGCTCGAAGAGCGGCACGGCACACCGCGCGTAGTACTCGCAGAAGTCGATCGCCTCACACGTGTCGATGTCGGCCTCGCGCCAGGTCTTGCCCGCTTCCTTGATCATCACACCGGAGAGCTCATCGCGCCGTGCGCGCATCGCGGCGGCGGCGCGGGTCAGTACTTCCGCCCTCAAGCGCGGGGGCGCATCTTGCCAAGAGACGAAGGCTGCCGCCGCGCGCGCGAGCATCTCGGCGCCCTGCTCGGGCGTCCTGTCATTGGCGACCTTCGGCACGCTCGCGCCTTCGAGGCTCTTCGCGAACGCCTCACGCACGCTCGCGATCGCAAAGTCGCGAGGGGGCTCGTTGGTGAACGCCCTGTTGTCGCCCACGCCTTCGACCGCGGGCGAGAGCTTGTGGCGCTCGGCTGCGATATGGGCGAGGTCGGCTGTCCGCGCCTCGTCGCTTTCGCGGGGGGCGGGCGGCGCAAGCAGCGTCGCGGTGTCGGCCTTGTCCAGGAACCCGGCCTTGAGCCAGCTCTCGTTGCTGGTGTTTTCGAGCAGGCGGCGCACGAGGTACGCCATCCCGGGGATCATCTCGCCGACCGGGATGTACTCGCGTACGCGCAGCCCGAGCTCCGCCGCGGCGTGCTTGAGCTGGTCGGCCATGCCGTGGAGCATCTGGAGCTCGATCGCATTCCGCGGGAGCCCTCGACGCTCGAGCCCGGCGAGTGCTGCGGCGATCGAGCGCACGTTGTGCGAACCGAGCGCGAGCTTGACGCCGCGCTCTGCGGGCGTCTTCGGGCACGCGTCGAGGAAGACCTCGGCCATCTGCTCGAAGCACCGGTCGGTCTGCCACTTCGCGTTCCACACCGGGCAGGGCCAGCCCATCATCTCGGCGTGGACCGTCTCGAAATCCCAGTACGCGCCCTTGATGAGGCGAACGCTCACGGTGCGACCCGTGCGCTTCGACCAGGCGACGAGGCGCTTCGCGTCGTCCACGCCCGATTTCAAGTATGCCTGCATCGCGATGCCGGCCTGGAAGTCGACGCGCTCGCAGCACCGTTGGAAGAGCTCGATGGTGAGGTCCTTGAGCTCGTACTGCTCCATATCGAAGTTGATGAATACGCCCCGGTCGCGCGCCACTTCGAGGATCGGTTCGACGCGGGACATGATGTCGCGGAGCGCGCCCTCGGTATCGATGGGGTCGTCCTTCGCGGAGAGCGACGAGACCTTGATCGAGACGTTGGTGCGAGGGATCGGGCCGAGGTGGTCGCTCTCGAGCACCGGGTTCGCTTGCCACGACGCGACCGTCTCGGGCAGGTTCTGGATCAGGTCGAGGTACTTGTCGCGGTACTCGTCGCCCTCGGCGTCGGAGAGGCAGGCCTCGCCCAGGAGGTCCACCGAGAACGCGATTCCCGACTTCCACACCTCGCGGAGGGTCGGCAGGGCGTCGGCGGCGTCGGTCCCGGCGATGAAGTTGCCCGCCATCTGCTCGATCTGCGAGGAGATCGTCCGGGTCATCAGGCCCTTGGCGATCGAACCCGCCTTGAGCCCGAGGTCGAGCCCCGGTGGGAGCGAGACGCCGGGCTGGGAGAGGTAGTCCGCCAGGTGCTCGTGGACCTGCTCGGGGGTGCGGAGGACGGGGAACGCGTCGACGAACCGGAAGAGCTGGACCTTGAAGTCGTGGTCCTTCATGGACCAGTCCATCAGCTTGTCCTGGTAGAACTTGGCGCTGAGGAGCCCCGCCTTGTGGCGCCGGGCAGCATCGAGCAGTTCGGCGCCGATCGCCCGGATTCGGGCGTCGTCGCCCACGGGCGGACGCGTCGCGGGGGTGGCGGGAGAGGCGGGGGTCTCGTGCTTGCCGCGGCGTGTAAACAGAGCCATCGATGTCTCCGGGATGGACATCTTGATGGTACGAGGTATGGGGGGGCTCCATCCGCTACGGTGTGTCGTCCGGAGGTCCCTGGATTGAGCGCCCACGCCGTTGCTGACATCCCGCGTGCCGACGATCCGGCGCGGGCGCCGGCTGGCGGCGTGGAGTCGGTCTCGCCCGAGGAGGCGATCCGCCGGGCGCGGGCGATGGCGTCGAGCGGGCGCGAGAACTTCCACGTGCTCACGTCGCTCGTGCCGCGGGCGATGCGTGACGACTTCGGCGCGGTGTACGCCTTCTGCCGATGGGCGGACGACCTGGGGGACGAGTACACAGGCGCGGGCTCGGTGGAGGCGGAGCGGGAGCGTGCGCTCGATCGCCTGAGGTGGTGGCGCGGGGAGCTCGACGCGTGCTTCGCGGGCGAGCCGAGGCACTGGGTGTTTGTGGCGCTGCGTCCGACGATCGAGCGGTGCGGGCTGCCGCGCGAGCCGTTTGATTGTCTGATCGAAGCGTTCGAGCAGGACCAGCGCGTGACGAGCTACGAGACCTGGGATCAACTCGTTGATTACTGCACGCGCAGCGCTGACCCGGTGGGGCGCTTGGTGCTGGGGGTGTCGGGGGTCGAGGCGACGCCCGAGCGCGCGCGCATGTCGGACGCGATCTGCACCGGGCTCCAACTCGCCAACTTCTGGCAGGACGTGCGATCGGACTTGGTCGAACGGGGTCGGGTCTACATGCCGAGCGGGGAGACGGGGCTTCGTGCGCAAGACCTCCAGGAGATGGCGCTCTGGGGCGATGATCCCGCAGCACGCGTGCGGTTCATCCGGGCGCTGCGACCGCTCGTGGAGCGCACGCGCCCGCTCTTCGCGGAGGGACGTGCGCTTGCCGAAGACGTGGGGCCGGAGGTGGGTCCGGTGATCGGGGTGTTTCGCGCTGCGGGCGTGCACGTGCTCGACGCGGTGGAGGGGATCGGCTGCACGACGCTCTGGCGGCGGCCTCGGGTGTCGAAGGCGACGCGGGCGAGGCTCTTTGTGCGCGCGTGGTTGGCGAGTCGGCTCGGGAGGCGCGGGCGATGAGCGTGTCACTCGAAGCGTCGCACCGGGCGTGTCGGGAGGTGACGCGGGCGCGCGCACGGAACTTCTACTACGGGCTGCGCCTGACCCCCGAGCCGCGGCGCTCGGCGCTCTACGCGATCTACACCTGGATGCGCGTCGCCGACGACCTCGCCGACGAGACGTCGCTCAACGGGACGCGCCTTGCGGCGCTCGATCGTTGGGGCGAGTTGACGGAGCGTGCGATCGCGGGCGAGGCGGTGCCGGATGGTGCGGCGGTGTGGCCCGCGTTTTCGGAGACGCTCGCGAACTACCCCATCGAGCCCGGGTGGGTACGGTCGATGCTTGATGGGCTGCGCGGCGACGTGCAAGGCGTGTCGCACCGAACGCGCGCCGACCTCGATGCGTACTGCGATCGTGTGGCGTCGACGGTCGGGCTCTGCTGTGTGGCGATTTGGGGGCTCGCTCCGGGGGCGGATGTTGAGGAGGCTCGCACACTGGCGATCGCGCAGGGGCGCGCGTTCCAACTGACGAACATCCTCCGTGATCTGGGAGCGGACCTCTCCGAGCGCCCGTCGCGGAGCTACCTGCCGAGTGAGGCGTACACCGAGGCGGGGCTCACGCCTGAGGACATCCGGGAGTGGCGATCACCCGACATTTGCACCGGGTTTGTGCGTCGGTGGGTGAGCGAGGCGCGTCCTGGGTATGACGCGGCCGATCGTCTCAATACGATGCTGGGCGTGGAGTGCCGACCGGTGCATCGTGTGATGACGCGCATCTACTTGGCGTTGCTGGATCGCATTCACGCGCACCCGCGTTTGGTCGCTGGGCCTTCGCCCGCATCGGTGTCGCCCGTGGTCAAGGCACGCATCGCGATCTCGGGCGTGATGGCTGCGCGGATGGGGAGCGGACGATGACGCCTCCGCGCCGGGTGATTGTCGCGGGCGGCGGGATTGCGGGTATCGCCGCGGCGCTCGCGCTGGCGGAGCGTGGGTGCGGGGTGGTCCTCGTTGAAGCGAGCAAGCGCCTTGGCGGGCGGGCGACGAGTTTCGACGACGTGCGCACGGGCCTGACCCTTGACAACTGCCAGCACGTCACCATGGGGTGCTGCGAGGCGTATCTCGACCTGCTCAAGCGGCTCGGTGTGCAGGGCCTGCTGCGGTGGACCCGGGCGCAGACGTGGATCGAGCCGGGGGGGCGGAGGTCGGTGATCCGGCGCGATCCCGCGCCGGAGCCGGCCCACTTTGCGCGGTCTTTCGCGGGTGCGCACTTCTTGAGCGCGAGCGACAAGGCGGCGGTGGCTTGGGGCCTGGCGTCGATGAGCTTGGGTGATGTGTCCGGGTGGGAAGGCCGGACATTTGGCGAGTGGCTCGACGGGCACGCGCAGCCACCGGGCGCGCGCCGGCGGTTCTGGGATCCTGTGGTGTTGAGCGCGTGCAATCTGCATCCGGGTCGTGTCGCCGCGGGGCTCGCGATCAAGGTGTTTCGCGATGGGCTGCTCGGGCCGGGGGGGGCGTCGGATGTCGGGGTGCCGAGCGTGCCGCTCGTGCGACTCTATGACCCGGTGGAGCCCGGTCTCTGGGCCCATGGCGGCCGTGTGGTCTTCGGCGCGTCGGTTGTCGGGCTCACCGGACGATCGGCCGTGCTGAGCGACGGCTCGGTGCTCGACGCGGATGCGGTGATCTGTGCGCTGCCTTCTGAGCGTGCGGCCCGGGTGCTGCCGTCGGATGATCCGCGGGCTGTGCGCCTCGAGGCTTTCGAACACTCGCCGATTCTCGGCGTCCATCTGCGCTTTGACCGTCCGGTGCTCGACGTGCCGCACGCGGTCCTTCTCGACTGCGAGACGCAGTGGGTGTTCAGGAAAGACGCGGAGGGGAGGCAGGTGCACGCGGTGATCAGCGCTGCCGAGGCGTGGGTGCGTACGCCGGCTGATGCGATCACGGATCGGGTGGTTGCGGATTTGCGGATGGCGCTGCCGGACGCGCGCCGGGGGTCGGTGGTGTGGTCACGCCCGGTGTTGGAGAAGCGAGCGACGTTCGCCGCCACGCCGGAGGCGGAGCGCTTGCGTCCGGGCCCGGGTGTGCGTGGCGAGGTGATACTCGCGGGTGACTACACGCGGACGGGGTGGCCTGCGACGATGGAGGGGGCTGCGCGTTCGGGGTATCGCGCAGCCGAGGCGGCTCTGGGGCTCCCGACGGGCGCGGTGTGGCGTGAGAGCGGGGTGGTTGAGCCCGCGGGCGCCTTGGGCTCGTAGTCTGTGTCGTGGGCGGGCGCGAGAAGATCCCGTGCGCTTCGTGTGGGTACGACCTGGTCGGGCTCGCGGAAGACGGTGTGTGTCCCGAGTGCGGGCTACGCATCGCGGCGTCGATCGCGCGATACCTGGAGCGTGGGCTCCACGCGGCGGCGCTGCGCCCGGTTGTGCGGTCGCGGGGGTGCATCGGTTGCGGGTACGAGTTGCGCGGCCTTCCTGTGGAGGGGATGTGCCCGGAGTGCGGGTCTGCGGTGCGCGAGAGCTTCGGTCCGCGCCTGCTGCGGTACGGTTCGGCGACGTACCTCACGGATATCGCTCGCGGGGCGTCCGTGCTTTGGTGGGCGACCTGGCTCGCCACGCTTGGGCTGTGCTTGCCACCGCTCGCGGTCGCGTCCCCGATCGTGATGCTGGTGGGGTGGTGGCTTCTGACTCCTTCGCCGCCGGATGGACTTCCGGGAAGGCGTGGTGAGACGTCGCGCCGCCTGACGCGCGCGTGTGTGGTGCTGGCGACGGTGGGGATCGTGTGCGGGGCGATGCGCGTGGGGGCCGGCGCGCGGGTCGGTGACGCGGTGCTGAGCGCGTGCGTATTGGGGAGCGCGATCTCCGCCTTCCTTGCGTGTGTGGTCGGCCTTGCGTATGTGCGCTGCATCGCGGATCGTGTGCCGGATCGTGGGCTGTGGGTCAACTCGGGCTTCGCGCAGCTCGCGTCGCCGGTGGCGGTTGTGTTCGCGGCGTTCGTGTGGGTGCACGACGTGGTGGCGGGAAACATGACCTGGGGCGCGTACACCGCGATGGGCATGGTGCTGCTGTTCTTCGGCACGCTCGCGTGGGTGCTGCTCTTCGTGCGGGTCGTGCATCAGCTGCGGACCGTGCTGCGAGAGGAGCGGGATTACGTTCGCGAGGTCCGAGTGGAGGGGTCGGACGGCGCGGGAGGGGTGTGAGCATCCGGGCGGCGGGCTGGCGGTAGGATCCACGCGATGAGCGTCGATCCGCGGATGTTCGAGTCGGAACGCAAGCCGGTGCGTGGCGGGCGCACCTGCGGCTCGTGCGGGTACTCGCTGAGCGGGCTCTGGGTCGGCGATCCTTGCCCGGAGTGCGGGACGCCGATCCCTCCGAACGTCGTCAAACGGCTCGATGACAACATGACCGATGCGCCGATTCCGTACCTGCGGAAGCTGTCTCGCGTGTTCATCGGGCTGGCGTTCAGCGCGGTGGGGATGGTGCTGTGCGTGATGGGGGTGGCGCTCCCGTGGGGCTCGGATGTCGCGCTCGCGGTTCTGGTCGGGATGCCGATGGCGGCGGCGTGGGCGGCGTTGGTCTTCTTGGTGACGCGTCCGAAGCCAGCGCGCGAGAGCGCGTCGGCGAATCCGCGCACCGAGATGCTGAAGATCCGCGGGTGGGCGCGTTGGACTCAGGCGGTCTGGCTTCTCTGGCCGGTGCTCGTGATCGGGCGTTCGGCGGCGGGTGGCGCGCCGTGGGCGGGGTATCTGATCGGCTTTGCAGGGATCGTGACGACGTTTGGATTTGTGCCGTTGGCGATCTGGCTCGCGACGTTTGCGGACTGGGCGCGCGACGACGGGCTCGGCGGGCGTCTGCGCGTGGCGGCGTGGCTCATCACGGCCGGTGCGCTGTGGTACATCGGGCGTGTTGCCCAGGCGTTGCTCCCGAGCGTGGGCATGGGTGGCATCGCCGACGCGCTCGCGATGCTGGGGTTCTTCGCGGCATTCGGCGCGTTCGTCGGGCAGGTCATCTTCTTCATCTCGCTCTTGCAACTCGCGGCGCTGGCGACGGCGGCGGTCTCGAGCGCGCAGGAAGCGGTGGCGAGCGCTCGGCGGATCTTGGAGCGCAAGGCCCGTTTGGATGGGCCGAGGTCGGAGCAGGACATGCCGCCGGGCGAGATCCGTCGGGCGGAGTTGGATGTGATTCCGTGTCGGGAGTGCGGGTACAACCTGATCGGGCTGCCGCAGGGGGCGCCGTGTCCGGAGTGCGGGACGATGCCTGAGGTGTACGGCGCGCGCCCGGTTGTGCGTCCGTTGCCGCCCGCGCCGGGGCCGGCGATCGAGGTTGAGGACGGGCTCCCGTCCGGAGCGGATGTGGCGCGTGCGCCGGCGCCGCCGATTCCGCTCGATGGCGAGGGTGGAATCGCCGGCACCGAGTTTTCCGAGTCCCTCTCAATCGGCGACGAGGCGCTCCCTCCGCCGCCCGGATATGGGCCGATGGACGAAGAAGCGAGCCATGACGGCGCTGACACGCCGTCTCCGAGAACGCGGGCGGATCGCAGATTCGATCCGCCGGCGCCGGAATCGGATGGGGAAAACCCGTACGAGTTGGCTTGAGGGGAAGGCGCCGGGCATCCGCACGAAGTGTCATCCAAGAGGTGGATAAGGTAGAGGCATGTCAGAAGACCTCGGCGCGACTGACGCCCCTCCTATGACTGACCCACGCGGGTCGCTGTACGCGCGGGGTGTGCGGGTGTACTCGCACCTCGAGTTCCCGAAGTACGGGCAGGTGCTCAACCGGTACGGCATGAATCAACAGGAGCGATGGGCAGCGGCGCCGACCGTCGAGGTGCGAGGGCGGTTCCACAGGTACTGGATGAAGCTCGACCTCGCGGATTTCTTCCAGCGGATCGCGTATTTCTTTGGCACGTATCACGAGCTCGACGTGATCTCGGCGATCGACCTCGTGACGCGCCCGGGCGAGCACTTCATCGACGCCGGCGCCAACATCGGGCTCGTGACGCTCCACGCCGCGCGACGTGTAGGCGAGCAAGGGCAGGTGGATTCCTTTGAGTGCAATCCCGTGGTGCTCGAGCGACTCCGGTGGCACGTGGAGCGCAATGCGCTCTCGTGGGTGCGCGTGCATGAGGTGGGCGTGTCGGACGAGGCGGGCGAGCTCGACGTGATCCTGCCAGGGTTCGACAACCAAGCGGCGGCGACGTTGGGGGCGCTGCCGCAGCGGTACGGGTCGGACTACAAGGCGCTGGGGCGGACGCCGATCGTGCGGATCGACGAGGTGGTCGACGCCGACGATCCCACGCCGCTGACGGTGAAGATGGACGTGGAGGGTTTCGAGGCGAAGGCGCTCGCGGGGATGACTCGCCTGCTGGAGCGCCGGCGGCCCACGCTGATCCCGGAGATCAACTCGGAGATGCTGGAGCTCAATGGCTCGAGCGCCGAGGCGATCTACGACCTGCTCACGGGATTTGGGTATCGCCTGTTCGCACTGGATCGTGGGGGATTCAAGGCGCGGCATCGCATGAAGCTGCACCCCCTGACGCGCGGGCAGCTGCGGTATGAGAAGGACGTGATGTTCATTCACCCGGACGGGCCGCACTGGGGGCTTGCCGAGCCCCGGATTCAGCCGGTCGGGATGTTCTGGCGCCATCACCAGTACCCGCATCTTGCTCACTTGGAGTGACGCGCGGATTGGGGGGGCGCTCGCGTCAGTCTCGGCGTTGATAGAGGACAAGTTCGGGGACATCGCGTCGCTCGCCGCGACCTGCGGCTTTGGTGCGGTGGAGTCCGTCGGAGTGAAGGACGGGCTCAAAGTCACTCGGTGTTGTGGCGCCGGTGATTCGTGCCGGTGCGGTGTTGAAGTCGGGCGGGGCGATGAGCCAGCGGGCGTTTGCGATGAGTGCGGGCGAGGCGGGGCCGCCCTGGTGGCGACCCATGAGTGTCTGCACCGGGTTGTGCAGGTCGGGGTTGAGGAACGCGACGGGGTCGTCGCCGACGAGTTCAGTTGCGCGGGCGGCGAATGCGGTGACCTCGTCGCCGAGCCCGGTGCGCGCCGCCCGGGAGAAGAACGCCTCGCGCGCGACGACGATGATCGCGACGATGAGCGTGAGTGTTGCGAGAATCGGGGCGAGGCGGCCGACGCGCGCCTTGTGCCCCTGCGCGATCATGCGCACGAGGGCGTAGGTGGAGAGCAGGGCGAGCGCGGGGTAGGCGGGGGCGTTGAACGAGCCTGACTCGCCCGCCATCACGACGAGCACCGCGGTGAGGAGCCCCACCCAGAGCAGCGTCGGCCCGAGAGCGTTGCGGACGAATCCCCGGCGTGCGACGAGCACGACGCCGAACGCCGCGAGAAACGACCAGGGCGGGAAGCGTTCGAAGTAGAACGCGGGGACGCGTAGGAGGTTCATGGGGATCTGCGATGGATCGGCGCCCTCGCCCTCGGTGGAGAATCGCCCGGCGACCTCGCCGCCGAGGAGTGTGCCCGCGATGTGCTCGGGCTCGGCGATGCACGCCGGGATGAGCCACGCGGCGGGGATGAGGAGCATGATCGGGACGCCCCAGGCGATACCGGAGCGTTTGAGGATTGCGAGACGCCCTTGGTTGCCCGTCTGCGCGGGCTGAGTCAGCGAGAGAAGGACGACATACGCGGGGATGAGCAGGGCCATGGGCCCCTTGGCGAGGGCCGCGAGCCCGGCGCTGAGCCAGCCGAGGGCCTGGAGTACTCCGGGCTTGGGTTTCGGATGTGCGTCAAGCGCAGCGCGGGTGAGGCAGAAGAACGCGCCGGCGAGAAAGAGGTTCTGCACGCCGTCGGGGCGGCAGAAGTAGAGCTGCTTGATCGACTCGGGGCTCGCGAGCCACGCCGCGCCTGTGGCGACCCCGAGGGGGAGCGCGTGGCGCGCGAGGGCGCGGTCGATGTCATCAGGCGGGAGTCTGCGGTGGCGCGCGGCCTCGGTGTTGTCGTCGAGACGGCGGAAGAACCAGACGCTGCCCCAGGCGGTGACGGCGGCGGTCCCGAGTCCGCTCGCGATGAGAGGGAGCTTGTGCGCAAGTTCGGTGTGCCACCCGAGCGCGACCGCGGGCGCGGCGAGCCAGTTGACGAGCGGGGGCTTGAGTGTCTGAGCGCCTGTGTCATCCACGGGGACGAGCCACCGCCCGTTGACGACCATGTCGGTCGTGAAGGCCATGGTCTTGCACTCGTCGGTGTTCTGGTAGAGGCCGCTGGGGGCGAGCACACGACCGACGGTCGCGACGCATGCCACAACGACCGCGAGCGCGAGCGTGATGTGGGGCGTGCGTGCCAAGAAAGGACTGTACCGGGTTTAGGGCAGCGGCTCGGCCCAGAGCGCAGGCGGGTCGGCGTAGATGCGGGCCGAGCCGTCGAAGCGGACCGCCTGGAATCCCCCTCCCGCGTGCACGCGCCCGAGCCGTGCGCCGACGTGCGAGGCGTTGCGGAAATCGAGCGTGCTGGAGGTTCGTGTGGGCGGCGGGGCGTTGTCGGGGATGAAGGCGACGGCGGAGTCGACGAGTACTGCGCGGTCGGCGGGGCGCGTCACGGCGCGGAAGAGGATGTGCCCGGGGTCGGCCGCGTCGTCGAAGTTGTCCGGGTCGCCCGGCGCGCCCGCGTGCCCGGTGGCGTTCATCGCGTAGGTGCGGGTCATGCCGCGCCGGAGACCCGCGGCGGTGGTGGGGCAGACGAGCACGGATCGCTCCCGGTAGAGGGCCGCGTCGTCTCCGGGGATGCCCGCTTCCTGCTGGATGACCAGGGCCCAGTTTGGGGGTGAGCCCCAGGGCTCGCCGATGGCGGGGCCGACGCCGGCGTTCTCATCGGCGTAGCTCTGACAGATGAGCCCCATCTGGCGGAGATTCGCCAGGCAGTTCGCGGCCCGGGCGGCCTCGCGGGCCGAGGCGAGCGAGGGGAGGAGGATCGCGAGCAGGATCGCGATGATCGCGATCACCACGAGCAACTCGATAAGGGTGAACGCACGCCCGTTACACTCCGACCGACACAGAGAAGGAGTGTGCGCGTGCATCACAGAGCATTGTTGGCGGCGTTGGTGTTGGGGGCATCGGGCGCTCTGGCCGGGCCCGATCCGTCGGAGTTCGTGGTGCGCGTGGGGTGGGAAGTCACACATCTCGCCGACCTGAGCGGCGCTCGGTTCATGGCGTTCGATGATCGCGGGCACCTGTACGTGTCGCGCCCCGGCGAGGGCGACGTGCGGGCGTACCGACCCGACGGCGACGGGTATGTTGAGCTCGGCGCGTTCGTCGAGGATAAGCGGACCGTCCATGGGCTTTGCTTCGCGGACGGGTGGATGTGGTACGCGCAGAGCGGTGCGGTCTCGCGGGCGCGCGACACCGACGGCGATGGCAAGGCCGACGAAGATATCGTCGTGCTCGCGGAGGGGTCGATCCCGAGCGGTGGCGGGCACTGGTGGCGTCCCATCCTGGTCGCGGGCGACCACTTCTACACGTCGATTGGCGACTCGGGCAACATCACCGACCAGCGCGCCACGGATCGCCAGAAGATCTGGCGCTACGCGCTCGATGGCGGATCGAGATCGCTCTTCGCGTCGGGCATCCGCAATACAGAGAAGCTCCGATTCCGCCCGGGCACCGACGAGGTGTGGGGGTTCGATCACGGGTCGGACTGGTTCGGGCGCGAGATCGGCGACGGCCGCGACAGCCAGCCCATTACTGATCTCAACCCCGGGGACGAGTTCAACCACTACGAGGAGGGCGGGTTCTACGGGCACCCGTTCGTGGTGGGGCGTCGCTTGCCGCGGTACGAGTTCATCGATCAGGGCGGGCTCGATATCCACGATCTCGCGGAGCGCACGACGCCGCCCGCGTGGGAGATGGGTGCGCACTGGGCGACCAACGGGTGGTGCTTTGTTGATCCGGCGAGCGCGGGGGATGGGCGGGCGCTCCCGGCGGAGTACGCGGGCGACGCGTTCGTCGCGTGCCACGGGTCGTGGAACAGCTCGCGGCGTGTGGGATACTGCGTGGCGCGCGTGGATTTCGACGACGACCCGGGCTTTGGCGGTGGGCCCGTCGGGCTGACGAAGATCGTCTCGACGATCCGCGGTGGCGACGTGAAGGCGCGGCCCGCAGATGTTGTGCAAGGCCCGGATGGATCGCTCTTCTTTTCAGTCGATGGCGATGGCGGGGCGATCTACCGATTGCGGTATGTAGGTGATTGAGCGTCCGTCCGGCGGATAGAACAGAGAAGGAGAGCCCGATGGTGAAGGCGTGCGTGATGATGCTGGGCGCCCTGGCGGGTGCGTCGGTGCTCGGCGGGTGTTCCTCGGCGCCGGCGGAGCGGACGGGGTTCATCTCGTATGACCATCTCGGCGACGAGCGGGCTGAGGGGCAGTTCATCAGCGAGCAGTTGGGCGAGTACAACGCGTTCATCGTGGACCCGATCGATGTGTACACGACCGAGGAGATGGACGACCGCGAGGTGCAAGCGCGCCAGGACTTGGCGGTCTACGCGACGCAGCGTGTTGCGCGCGAGATCGGAACCGCGTACGCCATCGTGAGCGTACCGGGCCCTGGCGTGGGGCGGGTGCGCTTCGCGGTCACGAATGTCGCGAAGTCCGTGCCGATCCTGAACATCCACCCCGGCATGAAGCTCACGGGCGCGGGGCTCGGCGGCGCGGCGGTCGAGGGCGAGATCGTGGATTCGCAGACGGGCGATCAGCTCTTCGCGATCGTCGAAGCGCGGCGCGGCTCGCAGATGGAACTCGACACCTTCGACGAGTGGGACGATGCACGCGATGCGGTGGACGCGTGGGCGGTGAAGGTGCGCAAGTGGATCGATGAAGCGCATGCGGGGACGCTGACGCCTCAGGACTGACAGGGCAGCATCTTGCATTTTGTGCCACTGACCTGCTCGGAGGTCAGTGTGCAGCGGGACCAAAGACACACTGACCTCAGAGCAGGTCAGTGGCACGAGGGGAAAGCAGCACTGACTTCAAAGTCAGTGGCACGGTGGTCACATCTTCGTGTGCATCTCGCCCTGGAAGTCCTCGAGGTGTCCGCCGCGCTTGAGGATGTCGTCGAGCACTTCCATGTAGCGCGGATCGGGGTTCTCGGGGTCGCGTCCGGTGATCTCGCGGTGGGTTTCGTCATTCAAGCCGACAAAGCGGCGCATGCCGTAGTCGTAGACCGCCGAGTCCTCGTCTTTGGAGAGGTCAAGGCGCAGCTCGTTGATGACCTTGGTGCCGAGCCCGATCCACTCGTTCCATGACTCTTGGCTGATGCGTTCGGCGATCCATTCGCCGACGGGGCCTCGGAACGGCGGGCGCGGGAGGCGCGTGCCGGGCTTGCCGGTCTTGGCGTCGGTGAAGTCGCCGGTGGGGGCAGCGGGTGCGGCCGCGGCGCCCGTCTGCGGGAGCGGCTCGTTCATGGTCTGCAGGAGCACTTCGATCGCCTGCTTGGGCATGGTGTCGCCACGCTCCGAAGCGGTGGTGTACCCGAGCTTGAGCGTCTCCGCCGCCCGCTCGCGCTCGCCCGCTTCGAGCAGGCACTCGCCAGCAAGCTGATACGCCTTGGACATACCCGGGTTGAGTTCGACGCATTTGAGATAGGCGTCGGCCGCGTCCTTGATCTGCCCCGCATCGCGCAGCGCCCCGCCGAGCGAGAAGTACGCCATGTCGTTCTTGGGGTCCTGGTCGATGAGGCGGCGGAACTGGTCCACGCGGGAAGAGGCGTTGGCGGGTGGGGTAGTCATGGAGGAGGCTAGGGGCGCGGTCTCTAATCCGCTTCGACCGGCGTTGTCTCCACGATGTTCGTGATCAGGTCATCCGTCGAGACGCCCTCGGCCTCGCCCTCGAAGTTCAGCAGGATGCGGTGGCGGAGGGTGGGCAGCGCGGCCCAGCGGAGGTCGTCGGCGCTGACGGCTGCCCGATCGTCCAGCAGCGCGCGCACCTTGCCCGCGAGCACGAGTGTCTGCGCGGCACGCGGTGAGGCGCCGAGGCGCACGTACTGATTGACCTTCGGCGTGGCGAACTCGCCACCGCCGTACCCCGAGCCTTTGGGGTGCGTCGCCATGACGAGGCGGATCGCGTAGTCCTGGATGTGCGGGGCGATGGCGGCTGCGCGCACGGTGCGCTGGTGTGTCGCGACGCGTTCGCCGTCGAGCGCGGCCGACACTTCGGGCGAGAGGCCGGCGGTGGTGCGGTCGAGCACGGTGCGCATCTGTTCGCGCGTCGCGTACCCGACGATGAGCTTGAAGAAGAAGCGATCGAGCTGCGCCTCGGGGAGGGGGTAGGTGCCCTCCTGCTCGATGGGGTTCTGCGTCGCGAGCACGATGAATGGCGCGGGGAGCTTGTGCGTCGTGCCGGCGACGGTGACCGCGCGCTCCTGCATCGCTTCGAGCAGGGCGGACTGGGTCTTGGGCGTGGCGCGGTTGATCTCGTCGGCGAGGACGATCTGCCCGAAGATCGGGCCGGGCTGAAAGCGAAACTCGCGGTGCGTGACGCCCGGCTCGGTCTCGACCTCGCCGAGCACGGTGGTGCCGGTGACGTCGGCGGGCATGAGGTCGGGCGTGAACTGGATGCGCCGAAACTCGGCGTCGAGGCTCGCGGCGAGCGTGCGCACGAGCAGGGTCTTGCCGACGCCGGGCACGCCTTCGAGCAGCGCGTGCCCGCCGGCGAAGAGGCAGGTGAGCACGCCGTCGACGATCTCGGATTGCCCGACGACCGCCTTGGCGATCTCGTCGCGGATGCGCTGGTAATCGTCGCGGAAGGCGCGGGCCGCGGCTTGGGCGGCTTCGGCGGTGGGGAAGTCGGGGTCGGGCATGGGGCGGATGGTAGGGGTGAGGCGTTTTTAGCGGATGACGCGGGCTGGGCACTCTTTATGGGAGCTTGGCTTGCGTATGGCTCTGTTCGTGGTACGTCTTGGTGGGGAGCACTTGCTCGAAGGGGATCCACATGACATCACATCACGCGGCGGGCAGCGGCGAGGGTGGCGGTGGCGGGGCTGGCGGTCGCGATGCTGTTGCCGCGGCGCTGGCGATCGCGGCGGGATCGGTGGCGTACGCGACGCCGGTGCGCTTTGAGAATGATGGATCGTTCGTGTGGAACGAGAACTTCCTGGATGTGACGAGAGGTGTGCGCGCGCAGACGGGGCTCGCGGCGGGGGCGGGGAGCTTTGAGCATTTGATAACGACCGATTCGCCGAGCGATCCGTACTACTGGTACAACACGATCCGGGGCGGGTCGCCGACGGACGAGGTCGATTATGTTCTCACTCCGCGGATCAGCTGGTTCTACGGCATCGATCGCTTCGATCTGGGCGAGGTGATTCCGAACGGTCCGGACGAATGGACGCGTGAGTTTCAGTTCGGGTACTACGCGGTGACCTTCTACAGGACTGACTGGGGTGGCTACGACGGCCCTTATGTTCCCGGCTTTATGGCGGTCCGCTTTGAGTTGTCGGACGGCGCGCACTACGGGTGGGTGGAGTTGGGCGTCGAAGATGGGAGATGGCCGGAGCCCAACATGCTGATTACGGCCCTGGCGTGGGGGTACGAGACCGAGGTGGATACGCCGATACCCGCCGGCGCGGTGCCGGGTGCGTCGCCGCTTGCGGTTCTGGCGATCGGCGCGATGGCGGGCGCTTCACGCGGGCGGCGTACGGGATAAGTGCTATTTCATGCACGTCCAGCTTGCGCAGCTTCGGCTGATGGGTGATGCGTTGAGAGATGGGCAGCGAGGTGTGCTGCGGATTATCAAGGATGATTCCGATCTGCCGTACGCCGCGTGGGGTGAGGGGGGCGCGTGCGGGATACAACGCCCCATCGGGTGGGCGGAGCGCGCCTTGCAGGAGCACGAGCGATCAATGCGCCGGCGCCTGGAGCGCAAGGGATGGTCGATGGGGAAGATCGAACGCGCGGTTACCACGTCCCTTGCGGTGCGGCGTGAGCAGGAGTTCAGCGGGCTGCGTGTTCGTGACGCCGAAGCGCTCGCGGATCTGGCGAGCTTTGGCGACTTTCTTTTAGTGCTCGATTGGTATGAGGGGGATGTTGACCCACGCCCGATCTTTCGCGGGGCGACCACAAGGCTCGCTTCGGGCGAACTTCGACAGGGGCCGATCGAGCTGCAAGACGGCGTGTGTTACCGCGTCACGCAGTGAGGCTGGAGCACTGACCTCAGAGCAGGTCAGTGGCACGGGAGTGAAGCGCTGACTTCAGGGTGAAGCAGTAGCGCGTCAGTTCACTCGCTCTCGATATCCACCGCCTCATTGCGCAGCGTGAGGATGCGCTTGAGGTCGTCGGTGTCGAGCTCGGTGAGCCAGCGTTCGCCGGAGCCGACGATGGATTCGGCGAGTTCGGTCTTTTGTTCGATCATCTCGTCGATGCGCTCTTCGAGCGTGCCGCGGACGACGAACTTGTGGACTTGCACCGTGCGCGTCTGCCCGATGCGGAAGGCGCGGTCGGTCGCCTGATTCTCGACGGCCGGGTTCCACCACCGGTCGAAGTGGAAGACGTGGTTGGCGGCGGTGAGGTTGAGCCCGACGCCGCCGGCCTTGAGCGAGAGGATCATGATCGGCGTGTCGTCTTCGCCTTCCTGGAAGCGGTCGATCATGGCGACGCGCGCCTTCTGCGGCGTGCCGCCGTGGAGGAAGAGCACCTCGCGGTCGAGCTCGTGGCGGAGCATGGTCGAGAGGATGTTGCCCATCTGTCGGAACTGCGTGAAGATGAGCGCGCGGTCGCCGGCGGCGAGCACCTCGTCGAGCATTTCCAGGATGCGGATGCACTTGCCCGAGCGCGACGGATCGGGCGGTGTTGGATCAGAGGCGTTGAAGTCGCGCAGCGCCTGGGCGGGGTGGTTGCAGATCTGCTTGAGCTTGATGAGCGCGGCCAGCACCATGCCGCGTCGGTGGATGCCCGCGGAGCGGTCCACGTCGGTGAGGATGCGCTTGACGGTGTCCTCGTAGAGGGCGGCCTGCTCGGCGGTGAGGTGGCAGAACTCGCGGCTTTCGACCTTGGCCGGAAGGTCCGCGATGATCGTCGGATCGGTCTTGAGCCGGCGGAGGACAAACGGGCCGATGAGCGAGCGCAGCTGCTCGGCGCGCGACTGATCGCGGTACCGCTCGATGGGGACGGCGAACTTGCGCCGGAACGTGCCGGGCGGGCCGAGGTACCCGGGGTTGAGGAAGTCCATGATCGACCAGAGCTCGGTCAGGCGGTTCTCGACCGGGGTGCCCGTGAGGGCGATGCGCCGCTCGGCGGGCAGCATGCGCACCGCCTGGCTCTGCTTGGCCTGCGGGTTCTTGATCGACTGCGCTTCGTCGAGCACGATCCTGCGCCACTGCACGCGAGCAAGGGCTGCGTTGTCGCGGTTGGCGAGCGCGTAGGTCGTGACGACGATGTCCGAGCCCTTGCAGGCTTCGACCAGCGCGTCGTCGGTGAGCCTGTCGGCCCCGTGGTGGACGAGCACACGCAGAGACGGCGTGAACCGCTCGGCCTCACGCATCCAGTTGCCCACGACGGACATCGGCACGACGAGCAGCGTGGGAAGCACCAGCTCGTGCTCGGCGTCCTCGCGTTCGACGTCGGCGGCCGGGTCATCGGGGTGGGGCTTGGCGGCTTCGGCAGCGACTTCCTTCGCGTGCTCGCGCTCGTAGGCGAGCAGGGCGAGAAACTGCACGGTCTTGCCGAGACCCATGTCGTCGGCGAGGCACGCGCCAAAGCCGAACCGCTCCATGAACGCGAGCCATGAGAGCCCGCGCTGCTGGTAAGGCCGGAGCGTGCCCATGAAGGTGGCGGGGGGGTGGATGTCGGGGAGCTTGTCGAAGCCCGCGCTGTCGAGCAGCGAGGAGAGCCACCCGCCGACTTCCAGCCCGACGACCGGCACGCCGGTCTGATCCGCGTCGGAGGCGTAGGCCATGCGCAGCGCCTCGCCGAAGGCCATCTGCCCGCCGGGGTTGGCGCGGATGAACTTGATCGCGGTCTCGACGTCTTCCGGGCGCACCTCGACCCAGTGGCTTCCGAAGCGCACGAGCGGCTTGCGGCTCGCGGCGAGCTGCTCAAACTCGTGCAGCGTGAGCGTCTTGTCGCCGACCGCGATCTCCCAGTGGTACGAGACGAGCGTGCCGAGCCCGAGCCGGCTCGCCGCGGCGGCGCTGGCGCCACCGCCGGGGTCCTCCTCCTCGGCGCCCTCTGGCGGTTCGGAGTCGATCCGAAGGCGGGCACCGAGCCGCATCGCCGGCGAATCCCACCACTCGGGTGGCTCGACGTGGAAGCCCTGCTCCTCAAGAGCGGGGCGCGCCTCGCGTAAGAACTCGTACGCCTGGGCGGTCTTGAGCGGGAGGGCGACCGGTTCGGCCTGATCGAGCGCACGTTCGAGCGCATTCCAGACTCGTGACGCTCGCCCCAACTCGCCCAGGAGCAGTTCGTGCGGCGCATCGACGCGCCGCCCCTCGATGGTGAAGCCGTCGGCGGGCAGCGACCAGATATCCGCCGCTTCGACCGTGATCGCGGGGTTGTCCGCTGCGCACAACTCGAACCGGATGAGCCAAAGGGCGTTGTCGTCGGGTTCGCCCTCGGGCATTGCCTTGGGCTCTTCGACGCGGAACCGCAGGTGCCAGGCGGCGCTTGCGCCGCGCTCGTCGAGCTGCGCGACCCACTCGCGCACCGAGCGGATCATCTCGGACTGACGCCCGAGTGGAGGCTCCACGCGACGGATGCCATCGAGCAGACCCGCGAGCCACGCGACCTGCGGGTCGCCGGCGGGATCGCCGTGTTCGAGGGCGTCGGCCATCGACTCGCTGTCGAGCGTGCGCCGGCAGGCGTCGTCGAGCATCCATGCGAGCATCGCGTCGAGCACGGTCCAGGGCTCGCGCTCGGTCTCGTTCGACGAGGCGCGGGCCGCCATCGGCATCGAGCGAGCGAGGGCCGAGGCGCGGGCGTAGGTCTGGTCGTCCGCGAGCCAGGGACGCCAGGCGCCGGAGAGGGTGCCGTCCGGTTCCTGGAGGAGCATCGGCACGAATCGCTGCTGCACCAACAAATGGCGTGCGAACCGGGCCGCGGCCGCGAAGAAGCGGATCGACGGGCACACCCGTCGCTCGCCGAGCTCGTCGATGAGCCCTTCGAGCACGCCCGGTGCGTCGTTTGCGGGGAGCACGACCGCGGGCACCCGCCACTTCTCGAAGGTCGTCCCTCCCTCGGGGTGCTCGTGCGCCGAGTGGCCGACAGCGTGCGCGAGCGTTGGGCTCGGTTCGGGCACGCCTGAGAACGTGGGCAGGCGAAGCTCGACGTCCGTGTCCGCGGATCGTCCCAGACGCTCGCGGAGCGCGTCGGCGCTGGCGGAAAAGGGATGTTCGCGTCGTTCGTCTGGCGAGACCTCTTGCGCCCGCGCCCACCGGCCCGGTGACTCGCCCCAGATCCTCAGGGCCCCGCTGGCCCACACCGCGTGCAACGCATCCATGCCGTGCAACTCTCCGTCCGGTTCCAACGACGAATGAGGGCGCAGGGACTCGAACCCTGGACCCGCGGATTAAAAGTCCGCTGCTCTACCGACTGAGCTACGCCCTCGACCGCGCCGAATGCTCGGGGATGCTAGGACTCAACTAGGGGCCGCACGATGGGACCCAGCGTCACCCTTCGCGGGCCCGGCCCGGGATCGCCTCACCGGCGCCCGATCACTTTCTCGACGACAGCTCGCGCTCGATCACCGCAGCGAGCTTGGCCTCGCCGTCTTTGCCAAGGCCGGTCTGTCGGTGGACGACAGTTCCATCGGGGTCGACGACGATGAACGTCGGGAGGCGCGAGACCTCGAACTCCCGGCAGATCGCGTTTGCGTCGGGCAGAACCGTGTAGGTGTATCCGTGTTCGGCCATGTACGCCGCGGGATCGCCCTTGCCGTCAAACTGCACCGCGATGACGACGAGCCCATCTTCGGCGAACCGCTCGTGCAGGCGTTGCACGGTCGGGCTCGCCTGGAGGCAAGGCCCGCACCACGTCGCCCAGAAATCGAGGAGTACGGGGTGGCCGCGATACGCCGAGAGTGTGTGCGGCTGCCCTGCGAGATCGAGTCCGGTGAAGTCGGGCGCGATCTGCCCTGTCTGGTGGGTTTCAACGGTGGCGCATCCCATAAACAGGAACGCGAAGGTTGCGAGAGCAACGGATCTCACACGGCGCATGGCTGACTCCTTCCGCGGCGTCTATCCGCGCTTCGTGCCGCACTGCCCGCAGAACTTCGCGTCGACCGCGACCGGGCTCCCGCATTGCGTGCAGAACGCCGAATCGGCCTTCTCTGGCTCGGGGCTCTTGAGTTCCGTGCCGCAGGATGAGCAGAAACGTCCGGGCGGGACGCTCTGGTGGCACGAAGCACACACCACGCCCGCCGCTGCCGGGGCGAGCACTTCGCCGCCCTTCTGGTCTTTGACGAGCATCTGCGCGAGCCCGAACCCGACGCCGAGGCCCGCGCCGCCGAGCAGCCCGCCGGCCCCGCCTTCACCGCCCTCACCTCCTCCACCCTTGGCCATGCCTTCGCCTGCGCCCATCATCGCCTTGCCCGCGGCGAACTGCTGATACTGCCCGACGCCGCCGACGGTGCGCAGGTAGGCCGCGTCGGTGTAGAGCTTCTTGAGGTTCTTGGCGTCTTCCTCGTCCATGGCGATGACGAAGTTGCCAAGGCGCGTGATCTGGATGCCGTAGCTCGCGACGTGCGAGCCCACGCCCTCGAGCACCGATTGCTCGACTTCCTCGGTGTACGCGCCGCTCGTCACATCGAGCAGCGGCCATTTGTTC
>JAUIFD010000229.1 GCA_030429485.1 Phycisphaerae bacterium
ATTCGCGGTGGTCGGCCCCGACGCCGAACTGGTCGAGGACTACGACGGCGACGACGGGCAGATGGCGATGCACAAGACCCGCATGGGCAAGACGGGCGACACCGTCTCCGAGGCGTCGCACATGACGCTGATCGCGAACGTCGAGGCGCTCGAAGAGCAGTTCGAGGACATGGCCGAGCAGGTCAGCGAGGGCATGCAGCAGGCGGGCGCGATGGGCGGCCAGCCCGAGCAGCTCGAAGCGATGGGCAACATGGTCGTCGCGATCATCGAGAACTTCTCTCGCGACGCGCACGTGGGCCTGCTCGGGCTCAACCTCGACGAGGGCGGGATGGCGGTCGATGCCGCGGCGAACTTCCGCGAGGGCTCGGAGCTCGCCGGGTACTTCCAGCACGCGGGTGAGCCCCACGGGATGCTGTCGAGCCTCCCGGCCATGCCGTACCTGTTCGCGATCGCGATGGACTACTCCAACCCGGGCGTTCGCTCGCTCATCGCCGGCATGAAGGAGATGGCGGTCGACATCAACGGCGGGGCTGGCCTCGATTGGTTCGAGATGGCTGGCGCGTCGGAGGGAGTCTCGATGGTGCTCGGCACGCCCGCCGGCGGCATCATGGGCGGCATCTTCTCCAACATGATCACCTACACCGCCGCGAAGGACCCCGGTGAGCTCCTGGACACCATCCGCGGTCTCTATGCCGACCTGGACGGCCAGGTCGAGATGGGTATCGAGTACGAGACGAGCTACGAGCGCGAGGCGATGGAGATCAACGGGACGCCCGTGGATGCGTGGTCGATGACGCTGAGCGTCGATCCCAACGACGCCAACGCGATGGAAGGGCAGATGGCGCTGCAGTCGATGCAGATGCTCTACCCGGGAGGACGCCCCGCGGGGTACCTGGTCAACAACGGGTCGGGTGTGCTCCAGACCATGAGCAAGAACTCGGAACTCGTCGCGAAGGCGCTCGGCGCGAAGAAGGACGGCGGACTCAGCGCGGAAGACAACCTCAAGTCGGTCGCGGAGCAGCTTCCGTCGGACCGCACGGCTGAGGTCTACCTGCGGATCGACCAGATGGCCGCGATGGTGGGCCCGATGATGGCGATGATGGGTGGGCCGGCGATCGATATTGAGGAGGGGCTGCCTCCGATCGGCCTGGGCGTTTCCGGCACCAACGGCGGGGCCCGCGCCCACCTCTTTGTGCCGGTGCAGGTGCTTGAGGCGATCAAGAACACGGCTGAGGCGATGAACGAGGACCAGGGCGGCGGGGGCGACTCGGGACGCCCGCGCTTCTGAGTCATTGACCGGGCTGCATCCAAGCGAGGGGCGCGGCCTGGCCGCGCTCCTTGTCGTGCGCACGCCAACGATGCACCGTGGACGACGCGGGCACGCATGTCTGGCGCTTGGCGAACGAGCGGGCGATCACGCTGGATCGCCCACGGATCGTGGCGATCCTGAACGTCACGCCCGACAGCTTCTATGCCGCCAGCCGCGCGCAAGACGCGGCGATCGCGCTGGAGCACGCTGAACGCGCGGTATCAGCGGGCGCCGACGCTCTGGACATCGGGGGCGAATCGACGCGCCCCGGGGCGTCGCGAGTCGATGAGGACGAGCAGATCCGCCGGGTCGTGCCGGTCGTACGCGTGATCCGCGCCTCACGCGGACCAGCGGCGAACACCCCCGTCCTCGTCGACACCACGCGTTCGGGTGTCGCCCGCGCTGCGCTCGACGCCGGCGCCGACGCCATCAACGATGTTTCCGCGGGCGGAGAGTCTGGGGACATGTTGCGTCTGGTCAGCGATCGCGGTGCGGGCGTGGCGCTCATGCACCGCGCCGCACCACCGACCGAGGACAGATACTCGGACCGGTACACGAGTGAGCCGGAGTATGCGCACGGGGTGGTGCAGGAGGTCGTCGACTTTCTCCGGGCGCGGGCGGGTGCGGCCCGCGAGGCCGGCGTCGGTCCAGATCGAATCGTGACCGACCCTGGACTCGGCTTCGGGAAGTCCGTCACGCAGAACCTGGACTTGATCCGCGCGACCAGTCGCCTCGCGGCGCTCGGGTATCCGGTGATGAGCGCCCTATCGAGGAAGAGCTTCGTCGGCCGGGTCGGGCTCGGGCGAGACTCTGAGCCCGCCGAGCGCCTCGCGCCGACCCTGGGCTTCAGCGTCGCCCATCTGGCGGCTGGGGCCCGGCTCTTCCGCGTGCACGACGTGACGGAGCACGCCCAGGCCCTCGGCGCGGCGTGGGCCTGCCTTTCCTCGGGTTCGGCTACGATCGGGCATCGGGACGACGCCTGACGGAGGCTCGGGATTGGTGGACGACCGCGTGCGCGACTTCACAGATGATCGGTTCGAGGCGGAGGTGCTCGGCGCATCGGCGCCGGTCGTCGTCGACTTCTGGGCGGAGTGGTGTGCGCCGTGCAAGCGCCTCTCGCCGGTGATCGACGAACTGGCGGAGGAACTCGGCGATCGCGCGGTGGTTGGCAAGCTCGATATCGACTCGAATCCGAAGACCGGCGAGCGGTTTGGTATCTCCGCGATCCCGACGGTGCTCGTGTTTCATGGGGGAGAGGTTCGGCGCCGGTTCATCGGGCTCACGAGCAAGGACGAACTCCGGCGCGCCGTGCTCGAACTCCACGGCGGAGAGGGGAACGAGTGATGGGCGGTTTGTTGCGTTGTGGAGCGGTCGGCGTGGGTCGGATGGGGCGGCACCACGCGCGCGTGTACTCCGAACTTGAAGGTGTGGACTTCGTCGGCGTGTGCGACGCGGATGCCGAGCGTGCCGAAGCGGTCGCGGATCGCCTGGGTTGCCCGGTGTTTCGCGGGCCGAGCGAGATGATCGGCGCGGGCGTGGACGCGGTGAGCATCGCGACGCCGACAACTTCGCACTACGACGTGGCGGCGCCGTTCCTGGAAGCGGGCGTCGCGTGTCTGATCGAGAAGCCCCTGGCGGAGAGCGGCGATTCGGCGCGCGCCATGGCCGAGCAGGCCGAACGCCACGGCGCGATCCTCATGGTCGGGCACATCGAACGATTCAACCCGGTGATGCGCGCGATGCGTGCCGCGACGGATGAGGGGCGCGCGATCATGCCCCGCTTCATCGAGGTGCATCGCGTGAGCCCGATGACGTTCCGCTCGGTCGACATCGGGGTCGTGATGGACATGATGATCCACGACCTGGACGTCGTGTTGATGCTCATGGGCGGGCAGGAGCCCGATGAGATCCAGGCGGCGGGCGTTTCGGTGGTGACCGACTTCGAGGACGTATGCAACGCCCGGCTCACGTGGCGTCGCCCCGAGGGCGTGTGCGTCGCGAACATCACCGCGAGCCGGCTCGCGCTCAAGACCGAGCGGGTCACGAGGATCACCGGCGAGAACGCGTACATCAAGGTCGACTACGGCAACAAGTCGGGCACGATCATCCGACGCACCGCCAACGAGATCCAGCGCCGCGAACTCCAGGAGCAGCTCCGCCAGGGGGCGGACCTCACGGACCTGGACTGGACCGAACTGGTGAATATCGAGCCCCTCACGATCGACGACGCCGAGCCGCTGAAGACCGAGATCGAGGCGTTCCTTGGGGCGATTCGGACCGGGGATCAGCCCCCGATTGATGCCTCGGCAGGGTGGGTGAATGTTCGCACCGCGGAGCGGATTGTGGAACAAATCCGCCTGACGATGGGTCAGGTGGCCGGGGCGGGTGCGTAGGAAAGCGCCGATTGTTCTGGCCTTGGAGGGATGGGGAGGTAGACTCCGCGCGTCGGCATGGCCGATGCATTTGCAGATTGGCGCGTTCGCGCGGGCGTGGCGAGCCCCGGGCGAACGCGGGATCAGGTCGCTCGCCGAATCCGATCGCTGAACCACATGCCCACACCTGAGAACGCGTCGACGGGGACAACCCCGCAAGAAACCACCGCCCCCGCACCGAGCCAGGAGGCGGTGGCGAGCCCGCCCGGTTCCGGGCGAACGCTCAGCGCGGAGGTCGAAGCCGAGATCGAGGCCGCGATGGCGCAGCTCGATCTGGAGGATGGGCCTGGAGGACCGATCAACGCCGCCCCGGCGAAGGTGCGCGGACCTCGCGTGGTGGAGGCGGGCCGGGAGCACCGCAAGGGCCGGGTCGTCTCGGTCGGGCCGTCGGACATCTTCGTCGAGTTTGGCCCGAAGGAGCTCGGCGTCGTCGAGCGCACGCAATACAAGAGCGACGATGACCTGCCGTCGGTGAACGACGAGATCGAGGTCATCATCACGCGCTACGAGGCGCAGGAGTCGATCTACGTCTGCGTGCTCCCCGGGGCGGTGCAGAAGGCGGACTGGGAGCTCCTCGAGATCGGGCAGGTCGTCGAGGCGCGGGTCGCGGGCGTCAACAAGGGTGGGCTCGAGCTCGAACTCGCGGGCAAGCGGGCGTTCATGCCGGCGAGCCAGGTCTCGCTTGAGCGGATCCCGGACCTCTCGGTCTTCGTCGGCGAGAAGCTGACGTGTCAGGTGTCGCGGATTGACCGCGCGGGCAAGGGCAACATCGTGCTCTCGCGCCGCGACCTGCTGAAGGACGAGCGCAAGGAGCAGGCGGGCAAGCTGCGCGAGGCGCTCAAGGAAGGCGACATCCTGGAAGGCACGGTCAAGAAGATCATGCCGTTCGGCGCGTTCGTGGATATCGGCGGGCTCGACGGGCTGGTGCACGCGTCGGACCTCTCGCACGAGCGCGTGGGCATGGGCGAGAAGGCGATCGAGCGCCACGTGAAGCCGGGCGAGCGGGTGCGCGTGCAGGTGCTCAAGCTCGATTGGGAGTCGAATCGGATCGGGCTGGGCATGAAGCAGCTCATGGACGATCCGTTCGAGACCGCGGCGAGCGACCTTGTCGAAGGCGCCGTCGTGAATGGCCGCGTCACGAAGCTCGCCGACTTCGGCGCTTTCGTGGAGATCGCGCCGGGCGTCGAGGGGCTCGTGCATATCTCTGAGATTGATTGGCGGCGCATCGCCAAGGTCGAGGACGTGCTCAAGCCCGACGAGATCGTGCAGGTCAAGATCCTGAAGATGGACAAGGGCGATCGCAAGGTCTCACTCTCCATCAAGCAGGCGAAGGAACGCCCCGAGCCCGCGGCGCGAGGCGGGCAGGACG
>JAUIFD010000230.1 GCA_030429485.1 Phycisphaerae bacterium
GGGGTACAACGTCGATCGACTCCCCGAGGTGCGCTACTGGCGAATCGCGGATGATCCGCTCCGCCGCTGGCTTCCCGGGTGGGTCGTATACCACTCCGAGCACCGGGCCGGCCAGCTCGCGATGAACTTCTCCGACGTCAGCGCCGCCTCGATGGGATACCCCACCGACCGACGCGCGCAGCAGGCGCTGGGCATCGACGCCGACGAATCCGTCGCCGACAGACTCCGTACCGCAGGCCTGCAGGAGAAGTCGATCTGGCGGGGCGACTCACGCCACGAGTTCATCGTCCCGCTCGACGCCGGGCCGATCCGCGTGCTCCCCTTCGTTGTCGGTCGCCTCACCGTCTATGACACGGATTTCCCGGCGTACGCCCCCGCGGAGGACGAGCGCAACCGCGTGTGGGGCGGCGCCGGCGTGCGCGCAACGACCACCATTCAGCACGTGAACTCGTCGCTCGACAGCGCCCTCTTCGACCTGCACCAGATCCGCCACATCATCGAGCCCGGCGTCACCATCTGGCACGCCGACACCAACATCGACCGCACCAACCTCCCCGAATACGACCGCGACGTCGAGGGCATCGCGGAGGGCTCCATGATCCGCGCAGGCGTCGATCAGACCTGGCAGACCAAGCGCGGCGGGCCCGGGCGCTGGCGCTCCATCGACTGGCTCACGCTCCGCACCGAGTGGGTCTGGTCATCCTCCGACACCGACGAGCACGGACCCATCGGGCGCTGGTACGAAGACAAGCCCGAGCTCTCCAACCCCGGCGAGTTCTTCCATATCGCTTCCACACTCCAGCTCTCTGAGGTCGTCGGGCTCGGCGCCGAAACGACACACGACATCGACCGCCGCAAGAACGCCTATTCGGCGGGAGGAATTGCGGTACGCCACGGGCCCGATTTCTCGACGTCGTTCGCGGTCCGCCATGTGGGCGAGCTGTCCTCGACCTTCCTCGACGCCACCGCCGCCGCACAACTCACCAGCAAGTACCGCGGCGCGATCGCGATGAGCTACGACCCGTCGCGCTCCGACTTCCAGCGCATCGAGGCGCGACTCGAGCGTGCGTTCCCCAACGTCATCCTCGGCACGTCCATCTCGTACAACAACATCTCCGGCGAGACCAGCTTCGGCATCATCCTCCGACCGACGGGGTTTGGTGAGGGGCTCAATGTCCGCGGCGGGGACGACGCCGGTCGGAGAGGGAGCGGATTCGGTGGGTGAAGCGCACCAGGGGCCACTCGCGCTCTCACGGCGCGCCATGCTCGCGACCTCGCTCGGCGCGCTGGGTGCGATCACATGCCAAAGCGCCGCACACCACGCGCCCGTGATCCACGGGCGCCTCCTCGACCTCCCGACCCCTCCCCGCGAGTTCCGGGGCGTCTGGGTCGCGAGCGTCGCGAATATCGACTGGCCCTCACGCCCCGGATTGAGCGCCACCGCGCGGCGCTCGGAGATGGCGCGCATCCTCGACGCAGCGGCGCGCACCAACCTCAACGCGGTCTTCCTCCAGGTCCGCCCGTCGTGCGATGCGCTCTACGAAAGCCGACTCGAGCCGTGGTCCGAGTTCCTCACCGGTCGCCAGGGAACGCCGCCCCCGGGCGGGGGCGACCCGCTGACCGAGTGGATCGAGGCGGCCCACGCGCGCGGGCTTGAGCTCCACGCGTGGTTCAACCCCTTCCGAGCGCGCCACTTCGAAGCCAAGACCCCAAACGCCGCCAACCACGTCGCGTACACCCTCCCCGACGCGTGGCGCCAGTACGCTAAGTACGAGTGGCTCGATCCGGGCGTCACCCGTGCGCGCGCACACACCCTATCCGTCATCGCCGACGTGGTGCGCCGGTACCCCGTCGATGGCGTGCATCTCGACGACTACTTCTACCCCTACCCCGAAAGCAACACGCCCTTCCCGGACGACACGTCGTACGCGCGATACCAGCAGTCCGGGGGGAGGCTCGCCCGCGCCGACTGGCGCCGCGCCAACATCGACGCCTTCGTCCGCGAGTTCTACGACACCGTCAAGTCCATCGATCCTGGCGTGCTCGTCTCGCTCAGCCCCTTCGGCATCTGGCGCCCGGGACACCCGCCCGGCATCGACGGGCTCGACGCCTACGACAAGCTCGCCGCCGACGCGCGCAAGTGGCTGCGCGAGGGATGGCTCGACGCCGCCTACCCGCAGCTCTACTGGAAGACCACCAGCCGCGAGCAGAACTTCGAGAAGCTCCTCGACTGGTGGATCGCCCAGAACGTCTGCCCCGGGCTCTACATGACCCGCGTCACCGCGGACGGCTCGGGGTGGGCGCCCGGCGAGATACTCGATCAACTCGCCCTCGCACGCTCCAAGCCGGGCTCGGGCGGCGCGGTGCTTTTCAGCGCCAAGGGACTCCTCAACAACCCGCTCGGCGTCGCCGACGCGATCGCGAGGGGCCCGTTCCGCACCGCGGCACTGGTGCCGGAATCACCCTGGCTGCGCATGCCGGAGCCGGGCGATCTCCGCGCCGACGCGGTCGTGGAGTCCAGCAGGGTGCGCGTCCGACTCCACACCATCGACCCGCGCACGATCCGCCTGCTCGTCGACGCGCAGTACGGCAACCAGTGGAGATCGGTCATCCGCCCCGCGACGGTGCCGGCGCTCGCGCTCGATCGCTCGGCCGACGGCGCACAACTCGTGCGTGTCGCCGTCCGCCCCGTCTCCCGCGGCGGACGCGTCGGCCCGGCAGCCGTCATGGACATGCCCTGAGCGTCCGCTCACCCCTCGCCGTCGCGGAGCTTCTTGAGCTCGCCAAGCGTGCGGGCAAGTTCGCGCTGCATGGCGCGGACTTTCAGGAGTGAGCGCACGCGCGTCACGAGTTCCAGGCGGTTGACCGGCTTGGTCAGGAAGTCGTCCGCCCCGCTCTCGACCGCGCGCTCCACGTCGCCCACCTCGTTGAGCGCGGTCACCATGATCACCGGGATGTCGCGCGTCGCCGGGTCGGCCTTCACCCGCGCGCACACCTGATACCCGCTCACCCGCGGCATCATCACGTCGAGCAGGATCAGGTCGGGCGGCGTCGCCTCGATCTTCGCCATCGCCTCGGCGCCGTCGGCGGCGGTCATCACCTCGCACTCCAGCTCCTCGAGGTAGGCCCCGAGCAGCTCGACGTTGTGCGCGTGGTCGTCGACGATCAGCACACGGGCCGACCGCAACTCGCCGCCCCCGTTCTCGGTACCAGAGTGTGCGGGAGATGTCGGTTCCATGGCCCGCAATAACTCCCCACGCCGGAGATGGCGTCCGATCGGTGGAATCGAGCCCCCGCCCTCCGAACAATGTACCACCCGCAGGCCCCACGCGAGACCGCACACGATGAGACCCTCACTCGGGCGCGACCCCTGGCAAGATCGATTCAGCGCGCCCACCATCGACACGCTTCTGGAGCAGATCAACCCTCAGCTCCGCCCGCTCTTCGACGCCGCCCGCGAGGGCCTGGCCGCCCTCCCCGACGCCGGGGAGCGCCTCGGCTGGCACGGGCTGCCCTGGCGATGGTCGCTGACCTACGAGACCCCCGGCGCGGATTCGCCCGCAGCCTTCCTCGTGCCGCGCCCGGCCCGGCCGTCCATCGCCGTCCCGTTTGAGATCGAGAGCATCCGCGAGCTGCCGCTCCGGCGTGTCTCCAAGGCGGTCCGCGATGTCATGGCCCACGCCGCCAACGTCGGCGGCGTGATCTGGCCCGAGTGGGACCTCGTCTCCGCCAACCAGGTCAACGAGGTCCTCACACTCACCCGCAAGCGCCTGGAACTCACCAAGGCCGCCACCGGCGCAGCCTGAGGCAAGCCTCGCGCGCGGGGACTTTGGCCTCCATCTAACCAGGGCTCCCTCTCCCCGCGCCACGCCCGGGAACAGGCGATCGGTGTTTGCTCACCGCCAAACATGCCCCCCACCTCCCGGATTCGCTGGCGAGTTCCCGGGCCGGGGGTAGGTTTGAGGTCGGGTGGTGTGTGTTGGTGTGGATCGCCTCGGCCGGCCGCCGGGGCCAAACGCCCGCAGGGCAAGGGGGTATCAGCCATTCCCGTCGACGCGATGCCCATGCTGGCCGCGGCGGCCATCGCGAGCGGCACGCTCGCCTACGCCGACCCGGTGCGGTTCGATGACGACGGGTCCTTCACGTGGGGTGACGGTGTCTACCTCGACCTCACGAAGGGTGTACGCAAGCAGACGGGCCTCGACGCCGGGCGCGCTTGCCTGGAATATGTCACAACGCCGTGGCTTTACGGACACCGGAATCGGTGGGTCATCGGGTCCACGCCCGACGTGCAGACCGAGGGGTATCCTATCACCTCCGTGGTGAGCGCGGGTGATCTGCTGCCGGACGCGCTGACGAGCCAGGACTGGTTGCGCAGCAACTTGCTCGGGTACTACTACCTCAGCGGCATCGCCTTTCGCACGTCGTTCCAGCAGACCTACACGCCGGGAGTGCCGGGGCCCCCCGGGTATATCGCGGCGCGCTTCAACCTCACCGACGGCACGCACTACGGGTGGATGAGTCTGCGCATGCATTGGAGATCCGGGCCGGTCCTCCCGAATCGAACCTATGAACTCCTCGCCTGGGGGTACGAGACCGAGCCCAACACATCCATCGCTGCCGGCGCAGCCCCCGCCCCAGGCGGCGCGCTCGCGGCCCTCGCCCTCGGCGCAGCAGCCGGCGCGACGCGCGGGCGACGGTCGCCGCATCTTGATCGGCGCAAGCCCGGATCAGCCGGAGAGTGAGGATCGCGAGCATGGCAGACAACGATCAAGCTGTGCTCGATCGCTCCGCGCCGCTCGTGACCGCGCTCGCGATTGCGAGCGGCACGCTCGCCTACGCCGACCCGGTGCGCTTCGATAACGACGGGTCCTTCACGTGGGATGAAGGTGTCTACCTCGACCTCACCAAGGGTGTACGCAAGCAAACGGGCCTCGACGCCGGGCGCGCGAGCCTGCAGTATGTCACGACGCCGTGGATCTACGGACATCGTAGTCGGTGGGTCATCGGGTCCACGCCCGACGTGCAGACCGAGGGGTATCCTATCACCTCCGTGGTGAGCGCGGGTGATCTGCTGCCGGACGCGCTGACGAG
>JAUIFD010000231.1 GCA_030429485.1 Phycisphaerae bacterium
GGACCCGTACGGTTGGCTCGAGTCGGCGGAAGAGAAACTGGACTACACCTACATCACCGACGACACGGTCGCGGTGACGTGGGAGAAGCGGATGATCCTGCCGCCGGTGGGGCTCGTGATGCAACGGTCGGAGGCGGGCCAGTGGGAGGTCCTGCTCCCCACGCGTTTGCCGGTGGTGTCGCGCGTGATGCCGCAGACGCCCGAGGAGTACGCGGTGTGGGGCTCGCTCGTGAAGGTGTTTGACAACCTCGCGGTGGACCTGAAGACGGACATCGAAGAGGGGCGCGTCGCGACGATGGAAGACCTGAGCCGGCGCGCGGGCGAGCGTGCGTTCCCCGTGGCGGTGCTCGTGGTGTACGCGTATTCGCGGCTGATGGAGGAGCGGGGGGGGGATTGACGCGGAACAGGCACGTCTACCCAAAGAGCGTGACGCTGCCGACGACGCTTGCTTCGTGATCGAGCAGTCTGCGTTTGTTGTCGAGCCCGCCGGCGTAGCCACGGAGTCCGCCGCCGGCTTCGATGACGCGGTGGCAGGGGATGAGGATGGCGACGCGGTTCTGCCCGTTGGCAGCCCCGACCGCTCTCGCGCCGCCGGGGTTTCCGAGTTTGGCGGCCAGTGAGCCGTAGGACGTGGTCTCGCCGAAGGGGATGTCGAGCAGCGCGTCCCAGACGCGCTGCTGCCACGGCGTGCCGGGGGTGTGGAGGGGGACGGTGAACTCGCGAAGGTCACCCGCGAAATAGGCGGCGAGTTCGCTTTCGAGTTGGTCGAGCCAGCGTTCGGCGTCGCCGGGGGTTGGTGAGGCTGGTGGCGGTGGGGCGGTCGAGTCGTTCTCCGCGGCACCAGCGAACAGGCGCCCGAGGTCTGCGAGTTCCCGCGCCGTGCGCTCGGGTGAGCCGAATTCAAGGAGACACACGCCGAGCTCGGTTGCGCCGGCCGTCGCTGGAGAGAACGGGAGCGCAACCTCACGCGTCTGGATTCCGGTCAACCTGCGCATCCCTGATAGAAGGCGAGGAACGCGAAGAAGTCGTTGGTGTTGATGTCCCCCTCGCCGGTGAAGTCAGCTCCCGGATCGCCCGCCTGGTAGATCGTGAGGAACGCGAAAAAGTCGTTGGTGTTCACCCGTCCGTCCCGTGTGATGTCCGCTTCGCACGGCTCGGCGAGCACCGCCGAGATGTTGTCGGCGAAGGCATCGGTCGAGGATCCGGCGTTGCGAGAGGTCTCCATCTCGCACAGAAGCGCTCGCGTGCCCACGGGCAGGAAGCCGATGGCCGAGACCTCGTTCCAATCAAACACGCCATTTGGGGCCGACGGGTCGGTCAGTTGAAGCAGGCCAAGCTCGCCCCCGCCGGTATCCAGAAATCGAAGCCGGAGACGCATGACGTCGGCGCCGCCTCCGGCGACTCGATCCTGCACCAGGGCGCTGAACTCGCAGACGAGCCCCTCTCCATCGATCTGCGACGCGAGCGCGCCGAGGTCGATCGTCTGCTCGCATCGCTCGACCGCGCTCCCGAGCACGCCCGCGAAGCACCAGTCGCCGATGGAGACGCCACCGGGAAGCCCAAGCGAGCCCGGGCCGGACGAGGGCGTGACCTGGAGCTGATCCGTGGGCGTCCACGGGTCCATGGTGCCGGTCTCGGCGTCGCCGTTGACCACGAGGTTGGCGCCGAGCGTCTGCGCGGACGCGCCCCCCGCCATCGACACGATCCCCAAGATACCGTTCAACGTACGCGCTCGCCTCATCACGTCAATCCTCCGGCACGAGTGTAACTGAACCCGGGTGTACCAGGGCGAGATTCCGAGGAACAACGCGCAAACACACCCAGAAGTGTGCGACGAAAGTCCGAGAGAACCGGGGCATGCGGGCGGGGAGCGCCCCGCCCTCCGTAGCATCGGCCCATGATCGACCTCAAGCACCTGCGTGAAGACCCGGACCTCTACCGCGAGGGCGCTCGCCTCAAGGGCATGGGCGTGGATATCGACCGCGTGCTCGCGCTCGATACGCGCCGCCGCGAGCTGCTCACGCAGCAGGAGGCGCTGCGGGCCGAGCAGAAGAAGATCGCGAAGGAGACCGGGCCGCAGATCGGCAAGCTGTCGGGTCAGCTCAAGAAGGCCGAGGGTGAAGAGCGGGTGGCGTTGGAGCGGGAGATCGAGCAGATCAAGGCTCGCCCGGCGGCGCTCAAGGCTGATATTCAGAAGCTCGACGAGGATCTCGCGGGGATCGGTCCGGAGCTCGAATCGCTCCTGCTCACGATCCCGATGCCGCCGGACCCGGACGTGCCGCGGGGCAAGTCAGCCGATGACAACATCGAACGCTCGCGCTGGGCGCCCGAGGGTTGGGACTGGGCCAAGGGCTTCGCGGGCAATCGGGGGTTCAAGCCCAAGACGCACATCGAGCTCGTGCGCGATCTCGGGCTTGCGGACTTCGAGCGCGGCGTGCGCCTCGCCGGCTCGCGGAGCTACCTCCTGCGTGGCGAGGGGGCGCGGCTGCACTTCGCGGTGCTGCGGTATGCACTCGACTTCATCGCGGCCCGCGGGTTTACGCCGATGAGCGTGCCGGTGCTGGTGCGCGAGGAGGCGATGGTGGGGACGGGCTTCTTCCCCGGCGGGCGCGATCAGGCGTATCACATCGATGAGCGGCGGAGGAGCGAGGAAGAGGGCGAGCACGCACCGGGGGGAAGCAGCGCACACGGCGCGGATCTCTATCTCACCGGCACTGGCGAGGTCTCGCTCATGGGGATGTTCCAGGGCGAGATCGTGGACGAGGCGGAGCTGCCCCTCAAGCTCTGCACAGTCTCGACGTGCTTCCGTCGCGAAGCGGGCGCCGCGGGCAAGGACACCGCCGGTCTCTATCGCATTCATCAGTTCGATAAAGTGGAGCAGGTGGTGATCTGCCGGGCCGACGAGGCGGAGAGCCGGCGCTGGCACGCGGACATGATCGGGATCGTCGAGGACCTCCTGAAGAGCCTGGAGCTTCCGCACCGCCTGCTCCAGTGCTGCACCGGCGATCTGGGCGCGAAGAACGCGGACATGATCGACATCGAGTGCTGGATGCCAGGGCGCGGCGAGGTGGGTGCCGACGGCGTGCCTTCGGGCGAGTTTGGCGAGACGCATTCGGCGAGCCGGCTCTACGACTACCAGTGCCGACGCTTGAACACCCGCTACCGCCCGGGCGGCGAGGCGGGCACGGGCCCGACGACCTTCTGCCACTCGCTCAACAACACCGTGGCGGCGAGCCCGCGCCTGTTGATCCCGATCCTGGAAGTGCATCAGCAGGCCGATGGCTCGGTGCGCGTGCCGGAGGTGTTGCGTCCTTACTTGGGCGGCGCCGAGCGGATCGGTTGATTCACGCGGAGGGTCTCTCGACCCACCCGGCGTCGGTGTGGCGCACGATCGTGCCCGTCGCGACGTAGATCACCTGTTCGGCGATGTTCGAGGCGTGGTCCGCGATCGCGGCGCACTGCCCGGCGAACTCGTGCAGGATGAACGCGAGATCGGTCGAGATCGCGCCCAGCGCGAGCTGCTGTTCTGACTCGCGGACCAGCGCGGACTTGAACGCCTCGACCGTGTCCTCGGACGCGAGGACCACCTTGGCGAGGCGAGGGTTCATCTCGTCGTAGCAACGCGTGGTGTCGCGCACGATCCCGATGACCGAGTTCACCAGCACCCTGAAGGTCTCGGGCAGTCCCTCGGGGAGCTTGCTCAGTGTCGCTACGTGCTCGGCCATCGCCGTGGCGGAGTCGGCGATCCGCTCGGCCTCGTTGTTCACCTTGACGATCGTGAGGATCTCGCGGAGTTGCTCGTCGGTGAGCCCCGCGCCCTGGCTCGTCGCGTCTGACAACAGACGCACGGCTGCCTGTTCGATCGCGACGTCCACGCGATCGACCTCGTCGTCGAACTCGATCAGGCGATCGGCTCTGGCGGCGTCTCGGTCGAACACCGCCTCCACCGCGTCCTCCAAGACCGCACGGACTCGGCGCACCTGGTCCACCATGTCCGTCTTCAACTGGCGGACTCGGATTTCGAATGACTCGGGAGATTTCGGCATCAGCGCAGCACCTCGGACGTCCGGAGGATACCTAGCGTTGGCGCGTGGGGGGCAACCGACACCCAACCGCCCCGGAGAACGGCGATGATGTTTGAGATCGAGGCTGTCCGAGCCCGCCAGGTGCTCGATTCGCGCGGCAACCCCACCGTCGAGGCCGAGGTCGCGCTCGCGTCCGGTGCCGTCGGGCGGGCGATCGTGCCCTCCGGGGCATCTACCGGGGAGCACGAGGCGGTCGAGCTCCGCGATGGCGACAAGAGCGTCTACCTCGGCAAGGGCGTCGAGAACGCGGTCGCCAACGTCAACGAGCGGATCGCGCCGGCGATCGAGGGGCTCGACGCCTCCTCCCAAGAGGCGATTGACGGCGTGATGGTCGATCTCGACGGCACGACGAACAAGAGTGAACTCGGCGCCAATGCCACGCTTTCGGTCTCGATGGCCGTCGCCCGAGCCGCGGCGGAGACGGCCGGCATCCCGCTCTACCGCTACCTGGGCGGCGCGGCCGCTCGCACGCTCCCGGTGCCGATGCTCAACATCCTCAACGGCGGCAAGCACGCGGATAACACCGTGGACTTCCAGGAGTTCATGATTCAGCCCTGGGGGTTCGATGACTTTGGCGAGGGGCTCCGCGCCGGCGTCGAGATCTACCACACGCTCAAGAAAGTGCTCAAGAGCCGCAAGCTCTCGACCGGTGTAGGCGACGAGGGCGGGTTCGCCCCCGATCTCAAGGACAACGAGGACGCGCTCAAGATCATCGAGGAGGCGGTGGACAAGGCCGGGTACAAGTGGGGCGAGGAAATCTTCGTCGCGCTTGATCCCGCGACGAGCGAACTCTGGAACGAGGCGGCCGAGGAGGGGAAGACCGGTTACAAGTTCTTCTCGAGCACCCAGGAAATCGTCTCGTCTGACGACCTGATCGACCTCCTCCTCGGTCGCGAGCCTTCGATCGAGCTGCTCGATCCGGTCGACGATCGCGCGCGTCCGCGTGAGCGCCG
>JAUIFD010000232.1 GCA_030429485.1 Phycisphaerae bacterium
ATCGATGTACGCCGGGAAATCGGTGTGATAGACGCCTAGCACCGGCACCCGGAGCATCTTCGCCGCGACATACCCGACAAGCCCGACAGGACCGGGCGTCGAGATGTGGATGCAGTCCGGCTGATGCTCGTCCAGATGGCGCAACATAGGCACGAGTGGCGGCAGCACCGCCTCGAGGTTCTCGTACTTGGGCATCTTCATCGCGAACGCCGGCGCAAAGTTGTGGACGTTCGGAAGCTCGGGCACGGCCATGCGCGTCGACGTGATGACCTCGAGATTGCGCCCGGTCGCGAGCGATTGCTCGGCCACATTCGTGATAAACCGCGATACCCCGTTCACATCACCCAGCGTGTCGGTAAAGAGACTGATCCGCATCGGACGCTCCAAGACGCTCACGCCCGATCCAGGCGTCGACGTCTCATGCTCAAACTCCTCGAGAAACACACGCTCCTTGTTCTGATAGAACAAGCTGAAGATGTACGGCAGCTGCGCAGCACTCAGTACCGCGTACGAGATCAGGTGGTCCACGATCCCGAGCTTGTCTCGCTTGCGAAACGCCCGCACCGCCGAGTCCGTCAGCGCCGCGTTCAGCGCACGCACCAGCTCATCGGCAAACCGCGCCATCTGATCATGCTCGGACATCGCGGTCCCGTCCAGGAACCGATCCGCCGCGAGCCGATCACGCAGGTCCGGGTACCGCTGCAACACCGGCGAGACGTGCTTCCGCAGCGCCTTGACAAGCGGGAGCGGCTTCTTCTTCCGCCGGAAGGTCTTCTTCCACGCGGTCTCCACCACAACACTCAGCTTCGACGGCTTCGGAAGGTCCACGCCGGCGAAGCGCAGCAGCTTCGAGGCGACCATCTGTCCCGAGGGCGAAGCCTGATCCGCGAGCGTCTCGGCGTAATAGTGCGCGCCCACCGTGGTGAGTTGATGCGCCAGCAGCGCTGAATGCCCGCCGACACCGCCCGCGGTGCTCTCGCCCGCCATCGCCCGCCGCAGAAACTCCCGCGGGTCGTCCAACCGCCCCGCGATCTCCGTGTACGTGCGCCCGGTGTTGAGTAGCCCGTGATCATCCGAGCCGCCCGTGCGCCCCTTCACCCAGGGCTCACCCCACAGCGCTTCGATCCCGTGCCGCTCAGTGAGTTCCGCGATCGTCTGTGGGGTGAGCGAGTCGAGGAACCGCTCGAGCGCCGCGCGGTGGCGCGCCTGATGCGCGCCGTTCAATATCTCAAAGCCCTTGAAGAGCAGCGCCGCGCGCTCGAGGTGCCATCGCGTCAAACGCCCGTTCTGCATATACAGCGGATGCGCGAACGCGTGCGGCAGCTCCCGCTCGCGGAGCCACGCTGCAAACTGATACACGTCGTCGCGCAGTCCCTCGCGACCGATCTCCTCGTCCAGCGCCGGCGTCATCGCCCAGACGAGCACGTGCAGCTTGCACCGATCCTCCGGGAAGAAGACCGTCACCTCCTCGCCCGCCACAAACCTCTCAAACCCGCGCTCGACGAGCTCCCACGCCCCACGCACCGTATCGTGGTCGGTGATCGTCACCAGGTCCATCCCACGCGCACGCGCCTGCTCGTACACGCGTTCCGGCGGCGAGTAGCACTCCGGACAATCGATGAACGACAGCGCCGCCACCGCCGGACCGCTCGATGCGCGCGAGTGACAGTGCGCGTCCATACGCGTCACCAGACCACCACCGTCCTCGGTCTCGCCCAATGCCATCACCGACCCATCGTATCGCCCCACCGCTCGCAACCCCCAACCCCGGAATACGCGTCACCGCGAGCGGGTTCTACAGTCCGAGGCTTCTGTCAAGGATTCGTAAAGAAGCAAGACCGGTTTCGACACAGCCCCAGAGCCCAGAGGAAGGGAAATCATGCCACGCCTCAACACCGTCGACCCCGCAACCGCCACCGGCAAGGCCCGCGAGATCTTCGACGGCCCGCTCAAAGGCAAGCACCTGAACATCTTCAAGGCCATGGGCAACTCCCCCGCTGCCCTCCAGTTTTATCTCGGCGCCGCCGGCGCACTCGACGGCGCCTCGCTCACCGGCGCCGAGCGCGAGACGATCCAGCTCGCCATCGCCGAAGCCAACAACTGCGCCTACTGCACCGCCGCCCACACCGCCATCGGCAAGGGTGCGGGGCTCTCCGAGCCGCAGACCGTCGCGGCACGCCGCGGCACGGTCGCCGACAACCCGCGCCTCGACGCCGTCGCCAAGTTTGCGCTCGCGATCCACGAGAAGAAGGGGCACCTCTCCGACGACGACATCTCGCGCTTCAAGTCCGCCGGCTTCGACGACGGCGCCATCGTCGAGGTCGTTGCGGGCTACGCCCTCGCGACCTTTACCAACTACTTCAACCACATCAATGACACGCCCGTCGACTTCCCCGCTCCGCCGGGCATCTGAGTCCCGGTGGGACGGGCGCCTGCCCGCGGCTCAATGTTCTCGCACAACACGGTCCGAACTACCAACACGGCGATCACAGGGTCGCCGTGTTTGCGTTCACTCGCGAAACCCCACCTCGCCCCATACCGGACGATGATCCGAGCCGGGCCCCTCCCCCACTCTCACCCGCGCTGCCCCAAGCTCCCCCGACAACCACACCCGGTCCAGCCGCAAGCCGGGCACCACCGCGGGGAACGACCCGCTCCGCCAGCTCGTCCCCGGCCCGCGCTCCGCGAGGTCCCACGCGTCCTGCCATCCGTGCGCCCGCATCGCCATGTCACGCGGCCCGCCCGGGGCCGTGTTGAAATCACCCATCACCACCGTCGGCAGTGTCACGCTCTCCAGCTGCGCGAGCAGCCCGCGGAACTGCGCCCCGCCAAACCGGTACCCCCAATGCCACGCCGGCGGGAGCGTGTGGCACGAGTAGATCGCCACCTCGCGCCCGCCCACCTCCACCACCGCCCGCACCATCGGCGCCTCGATCCCCGGCGTGGTCACACGCTCGGCCTCGCCCACGAACACCCGCTTTGAGAGGAGCGCAACGCCGAACCCGCCCTTCCAAGGCTCCACCGCCCGATACGGGTACTCCTCCGCCAGCTCACGGGCGAACACCTCCCGCCAGAACGGGCTGACCTCCTGCAGGCACACGACGTCCGCATCGATCGCGCGCAGCTCCGCGAGCACGCCCGCTTCGTCGCGATTCGGCGCGAGCAGGTTGAACGTCGCGACGATCATCGTCTCGCCCGCGAGCACCGGACGCTCCGCCGGCAGCCACGACCGGATCGTCGGCAATCCCGCGGCGAGCCCCGCCGCCACCAGCACGATCGCGCACCGCCACCGACGGACCACAAGCGCGCCCAGCGCGATCACGCCGATCGCGGTCGCGCCGTGCAGCCGCAGGTTCGCACACATCGAGACGACCCACCCGACCGCCGACCGCCACTCCGGCTCATCACCGAAACGGTGCGGCCACCAGATCACGAGCCCGACCCCCACGACGGCGCACAGGGCCGCGACGACAAACCCAAAAGTGATCACCCCACCGAGCACCCGCCGCCACCACGGCTCCGCCCGGTCCTCGGGTGCATGCGCCTGTGGGTCAGCATCGTCGATTCCATCTCCCATGCGACCACAACGACCGCGACCCGGCCCCGGTTCGACAACCGACCACAACGACGGTCCCCCAATCGCCCAATCACCACGTCACCAAATCGCCAGATTCCCCTACCCTCCCCCATGCCCCCGGACTCCCACATCTTCCAGCCGCCCCGCGGCACGCGCGACTTCTACCCCCTCGAAGCCGCCCGCCGACGATGGCTCCTCGACAAGTGGCGCGAAGTCTCCACACGACACGGGTTCGAGGAGATCGACGGCCCCACCTTCGAGCACCTCGACCTCTACCGCCGAAAGTCCGGAGACGCCCTCGTCGGCGAGGCCTTCCGCGTCTCCCGCCTCAGCGCCGATGCTGGCCAACCCCAAGATGCGAGCAAGAGCGACGCGGAGACCTCCGACGAGCTCGCCCTGCGCCCCGAGTTCACGCCGACGCTCGCGCGCATGTACGCCGCCAAGGCCGCGAGCCTGCCCAAGCCGACCAAGTGGTTCTGCGTCTCCAACTTCTTCCGCGCCGAACGCCCGCAGCGAGGACGCCTGCGGGAGTTCTGGCAGTGGAACGTGGACTGCATGGGACTCGACATACCAGAAGCTGAGTGGGGCAACGAGGAGACCAAGACTTGGAGGTCCAGGGCCCGTGCCGATGCCGAGGTGATCATCTGTGCGATTGAGCTACTCAATGGTCTTGGATTGGGACCGGGGGACTTTCATGTCGCTATGGGCAGCCGACCGGCACTCGAGGCGATAGCTAGAAGCAGAGAGTTTGCAGTCGAGCACCTCGACAGAGTGTTCGCATTGCTTGATGAAGTCAACAAGCTCGACGAGGCGCAGTTCCGCGCCCGCGCCATTGAACGAGGCCTCGATCCGGAACGCATGATGGAGATGCGGGTCATCGTCGCGAGCCCCGGCTTTCAGAATCCGGCAGCGCCGGCAAACAAGGATGATCAAACCGCGTTCGCTGACTCATTCGTCGGCGAAATCGCGAGCATTGTCGACGAAGCCGCCCTGTCGTCCTCGGCCAAGTTCGAGGAGTATGAGCATGCTTGGCATCTTGTCCGGCAGTATGGCTATGGCGATTGGATCCGCGCCGACTTGTCGATCGCCCGAGGCCTCGCCTACTACACCGGCACCGTCTTCGAAGTCATCGCTGAGGGCGAGCGCGCCGTCGCTGGCGGCGGGCGGTACGACAACCTCATCGAGCTCTTCGGCGGCCCACCCACCCCCGCCGTCGGCTTCGGCATGGGCGATGCGGTCCTCTCGCTTTTGCTCCAGGACAAGGGCCTTATGCCCTCCGACACCGAGCTCATGCGCCACGCCGGGCAGACGCCCGACGTCTTCGTCCTGAACCCCGCCGATGAAGCAGCCGAAGCCCAGCTCCGCCCCACCGTCGCGCGCCTCCGGGCTGCGGGCATCCATGCGCGCCACACCTACCGCTCCACGCGCAACGTCGGCAAGCTCATGAAGGAAGCGGTC
>JAUIFD010000233.1 GCA_030429485.1 Phycisphaerae bacterium
TAATCGTGATCTGATCCTGCAGGTACGGACTCTGCAAACGCCCAAGCAGGTGCTCGGTCACCTGACGAGGAACGCCCAAGCCCGAAGGCGAGACCTGCCCCGCAGAAGTCGCGAGCGTGAAGCCCGGCACCAGTTGCAGGTCTTCCCCGGAGTAGTTCGCCACGTCGTAGGTCATGTACGCGTACAGACGAGCCTCCCCGTTGACGCGCACCTCCGCGATCCGAAGCGGACCGGGCTTGAACTCGAACTCCCACCGCTGCGGCACAGGGTCCGGCTCAGGTGGGTCAAACGCGACCGCGGCTGGCACAACCAGGGCGAGCAGCGCGACAAGCAGGGCAGCGAAGCGGGGCATGGCGCCTCCTTCAAGGGCTCGACAGGTGAAGCAGTCTAGTGTTCCTTCATTCGGTGGCAACCCGCCCCCCGGGTGCAGCAGGAGTATTCGCGAGGTGGAGGCCCGGCACGGTTCACACGACGCCCCGTGCTGCGCAGGCCCCATCCCGAGGGCCCTGCAGCTCGAAGCCGTCGCGCGCCTGATCGCGTCGCGGGCCGGGAGCAACGTCCTCGAACACGCTCGGGCCTTCATCGAGCACGCACGGGCCCAGGGCATCGACCTCTCCATGCTCCAGGGCACGGTCAGCCAGACACCTGCGGGAGCGGTTGTCCGCCAGGCATGCCTGCCGGTCATCGGAGCGGGGCGCACAGCGATGGTCTTCCTCTCCGGTCCGGGGTCGCAATCCGCGTGCGGCCCCCAGGACCAGCAGCGCGACGAGCGCATCATGGCGGTCCAGGCCGGTGTCGACGCCCTCGCAACACGCCACGGGGCCGCCCTAGGGCTCGTCCAGGCGCTTCCCGAGCCTTCCGACTGGTCCGACGCCGCCTATCGCGGCGCCGGATTCAAGTGGATCGCGGCGCTCGACTACCTCTCCCGACCGCTCACCACCGCAGACCGCGGCCCTGCCCCCGGCACAGGCCCGATCCAGTGCCCGGAGGGCGAGTGGCCGGCGGGCATCGTCGTCTCACCGATCGCCGATCCCACGCCCGGCACCCGGGACTCGGAAGACCTGCTCGAAGCGCTCGAAGTGAGCTACCGTGACACCAAGGACTGCCCGGGCCTCGTCGGGCTACGTTCTGTGGAGGACATCCTCGATTCGCACAGGGCTGTGGGCAGGCTCGATCCTCGCCTGTGGTGGATCGTGCGAGCCGAGGGACGCGTGGCCGGGTGCATGCTGCTCACGCCGTGCCCGAGCGATAACGCGGTGGAACTCGTGTACGTGGGGCTCGCGCCCGAACTCCGCGGCCGCGGGCTGGCGCGTCCCCTACTGCGAGCTGCGATCGGGACCTCGGCGCGCACCGGCCTTGCCGAGCTGCGGTGCGGCGTCGATCGCGCGAACACGCCCGCCATGCGGATCTACGCCAGTGCCGGATTCGCGCGCACGGCCCAGCGCGTGGCGTGGGTGCGCCCTGTTTCGCACTGATTCGCCGGCGCGTCTTGCGATGTCGTTGCGCATCATCGGTGGACAACTTTTTTTCTTGTCGCGACGCGTCCGCGCCGCGACACGCAGAACCCGATTTCGCAAGTTGCGCGCTCGAACTCGGTTGCCCGCACCCACTTGATCTCGTACGTTCCCCCCCGCCGGAGTTGGGACCGGCGACCGATTCTGACGCCCCTCTGGCGCCCGGGTCGGACCGCGTGGGATCACACGCGAACTGGGGCGTGCCGGCGCAAGCGGGCACGCAGAGAGACAACCGTCGCCGCGTCGAGCGGCAACGGGGGGCTGTCGGCGCGCTTCGGCAACGCGTCGCCAGGCGAGCTTCGGCTCGCGCGGAGCCGAGAGAGCGGGGACGCGTGCGGCGAGATTCGGGCGCAATGGAGTCGACGAGGCAAACCGCGGGTCGCGACGCGACATCCGCCGGTGGACGCACGCCCGGCGCGGGAGTCGATGCACTCCGCGACCGCGTGCGCCGAGAGATCGGCGACGAGCCGTGGGAGCGGTACTTCGCCAAGGGCGTCCGCTTCGGCATCGACCAGAGCCGCGTCGACGTCTCGATCGCCTCGCCGTTCCTTCGCGCGCTCATCGACGACCGCTTTGGAGACTCCATCCGTCGCGCCGCCCGCGACGCGGTGCCCGACGCTGAAGTGCGCGTGCTCGTCGAAGATCGCGCACGCCCGCCGGAGGCCCGCCGCAGCCTGGAGACACCGCCTCCCTCGCAGCCGCACCGCCGGCGCATGCGCCCGACGGTGCGCCGCTATCGACTCCAAGAGTTCGTGCGGGGCGATTCGAACCGCCTCGCGTGCGGCGCAATCGAGAGCTTTGTCTCCGCCGCCAACCCGCGCGCGTTCTCTCCGCTCTTCGTGTGTGGGTCGTCCGGGCTTGGCAAGACGCACCTGCTGCAAAGCGCCGCCGACGAATACCAGCGCGAGCACCCCGCGTCGAAAACGCGCTGCATCACCGCGGAGGCGTTCACCAACGACTACGTCGAAGCCGTGCGGGCCGGATCGCTCGAGCGGTTCCGTCGCGCCTACCGCGGTCTCGACCTTCTCTGCCTCGACGATGTGCAGTTCCTCGCCCGGAAAGAAGGCACGCAGAACGAGCTCATCCACACGCTCGACGCGCTGTCCCTCGAAGGTGCGCGCATCGTCCTCGCGTCGGACGAGCATCCACGATCCATGGCCGACGTCGCTCCGGCCCTCGTCTCGCGCTTCCTCGCGGGAGCGGTCGTCCGTATCGATCCGCCGGACATGAACCTCCGACTCGAACTCGCCGCCGCCTTCGGGCAGCGGCGCGGGCTCCGCATAGAAGACGAGGCGCTGCGTCTGATCGCCGAACGCTCGGCGTATCCCCTCGATGCCGCGGGCTCCGTGCGCGAGCTCGAGGGCATCGTCACGCAGGTCGCCGCCGTCACGAGCCTGCTCCCCGAGTTCCTCTCCGAGACCGGCGTGGTCGGCGTGGTCGCCGTCCAGCGTGCCCTCGGGCTTGCCGAGGGGCAGAACCGCACACGCCGCGCCGTCGGGCGGCCGCTGCGAATCGCGGCGATCCTCGACGCCGTCTGCCGCATGCTGCACGTCGACCAGTCCGAGGTCCTCGGCGCCAGCCGACACCGGCGCGTCGTGATGGCCCGCGGCGTCGCGGTCTACCTCGCTCGAGAACTCACCACCCACAGCTTCCCCGAGATCGCCCGCGCCCTGCACCGCCCGAGCCACTCGACCATCGTCACGGCCGACAAACGCACCCGCCGCCTGATCGACGAGCGTGCGCCCGTGCGCATCGGCCCCGAGTTCGACGGCCTCCACGTCGGCGAGCTCGCCGATCGCGTCCGCAACGAGGTGCTCGATCGGGGCCGCCGGTAGCAGCAGTCGCTCCCGTGGCCGGTGGTGTAGCATGTCCACCTGCACGGATCGCGGAGCTTCGTCTTGCTCGACGGCGAAATACCACTCAGCGCCCCGGACCTCTCGGAGCTCGAATGCGGGCTCGTCCAAGAGGTCCTGCGCTCCGGCCGCCTCTCCAACGGCCCGATGATCGAGCGCTTTGAGCGCCTCGTGAGTGCGCACACCGGCGTACGCCACGCCGTCGGGGTGTCCTCCGGGACCGCCGGCTTGCACCTCGTGCTCCTCGCCATGGGCATCGGCCCGGGCGATGAGGTGATCACGACCCCGTTCTCCTTTATCGCTTCGTCGAACGCGATCCTCTACGTCGGCGCCAGGCCCGTCTTTGTCGACATCGAGCCCAAGAGCCTCAACATGGACCCGGGCTACGTCGAGCGCGCCATCACGCCCAAGACCAAGGCCATCCTCGCGGTCGAGGCCTTCGGCAACCCGAGCCACATGGATCGATACGCCGCCATCGCGCAGCGGCACGAACTCCTGCTGATCGAAGACTCGTGCGAAGCACTGGGCACCACCCATTGCGGGCGCGCGTGCGGCGCGTTCGGGCGCGCCGGCGTCTTCGGGTTCTATCCAAACAAGCAGATCACCACCGGCGAGGGCGGCATGATCGTCACCGACGACACCCGCCTCGCCGACCTCTGCCGATCCATGCGCAACCAGGGGCGTGCCGTCGGCATGCCCACCGTCAAGCCCACTGCCGAATCACCTGCCACCTCGCGCGCCGCCCTCGGCGCGTGGCTGCATCACGAGCGACTCGGGTACAACTACAGGATGAGCGAGATCGCCGCCGCGATCGGCGTCGGGCAGATGCGCCGCCTCGCCGACATCATCGAACGCCGCCAGGCGGTCGCGCAGATGTACATCGACCGCCTGCTCGATCACGACCAGATCATCCTGCCGACGATCGCGCCCGACTCGACGATGAGCTGGTTCGTCTTCGTCGTGCGCCTCGTCACCGGGTGGACCGGCGAGGAGCGCAACCGCATCATCGCCGAGCTGCGCGCACACCAGATCGGCGCGGGCGACTACTTCCCCTGCATCCACCTTCAGCCCTTCTACCGCGCACGCTTCGGGTACCACCCGGGCGATTTCCCCATCGCCGAATCGGTCAGCCAGCGCACGCTGGCGCTCCCGTTCTCGTCCCGCACCACCGAGCGCGAGGTCGACCTCGTCTGCCAGACGCTTTCGGTGCTGCTGAATAAGGAAGGGATCACGAGGGGGTAGCCGCGCACAAACGACGCTGCGCACCGGAATCCACCGCTCGCATCGCGCCAGCACGTGCCGCCCAGCCGCCTCCCTACCCGCCCTATCCCCGAGCTAGCATCCTGCCTTGAGCGCACCGGTCGATCCTGCCGATCGGAGCGCAGGAGGCCCCATGTTCTTCATCCGCCGCGCCAAGCTCGAAGACCAGGCGACGCTGCTCAAGCTCGCGAAGATGGTCCACTTCATCAACCTCCCCGCCGACAAGGAGATCATCGGGTCGAAGGTCGTCCACTCGCGCAACAGCTTCCTGCGCGCCGCCGGGCGTGCAGACAAGGCCGCGGCGCCAAAGAACCGCGCCACCGGGCAGGGCCTCTCCGGCGCCACCATGGCGCACGACCTGTTCATGTTCGTCCTGGACGACACCGACAACCCCGGC
>JAUIFD010000018.1 GCA_030429485.1 Phycisphaerae bacterium
GGGCGATGAGGTCATCACCACGGCGTTCACCTTCTTCGCCACCGCGGGCGCGATCCACAACGCAGGCGGGACGCCGGGGTTCGTAGACATCGATCCGGTCATCTTCAACATCGATCCCGACGCCATCACGCGGATCAACGCCGATTGCCGCGGCGGGCGCTACTCCGACTCCTACTGGCAGGAGCAGTTCGGGAAGTCAGCTGCCGAGATCTGGGCCGATGCGAGGGCTGCAGCGGAGCAGGCACGCTCGTCGGCCGTCGGTGGCTGACACACCGCGCCGCATTGACGGGGTGGGTGGGTGACCGGTACCAATGCGGCGATGCCCATGTTGACCACAATCATCGCTTTGCTCGCGAGCGCCGTTGGTGCGTTCGGACTGGCCCCTCCGCCCGCGGGTGCGGCCGCCGCCGTGGTTGTCAAGGGCGAGCCGGAGTCCGCTCCGTATGACATCGTGATCTACGGCGGCACGAGTGCGGGCGTCGCGGCCGGCGTGCAGGCCCGGCGCATGGGCAAGACGGTCGTCGTCATTGAGCCGTCGCCGCATCTGGGCGGGCTTAGCTCGAGCGGTCTCGGATGGACCGACAGCGGGAACAAGGCGGTCATCGGCGGCATCAGTCGCGAGTTCTACCAACGCATCAAGCGCCACTACGACGACCCCGCATCGTGGCGATTCGACACGCCGGACACCTACCGCTTCTATCGCGCTGGCGACGACGCGATGTGGACGTTCGAGCCGCATGTCGCGGAGCGGACCTTCCGAGAGATGTGCCGCGAAGCAGGCGTCGAGGTGGTCTACGGCGAGCGTCTTGACCGCACGCCGGTCGCCGACGGCCCGCGCGTGCGCGGGGTCGAGATGCGCGACGGCGCTATGACGCGGATCGTGATGGAATCCGGCAACGCCTTTGCCGCTCGTGTGTTCATTGATGCGACGTACGAGGGCGACCTTATGGCCGGCGCCGGCGTGCGATACGCCGTCGGGCGCGAGCCCAATACCGCCTACGGCGAGGCCATCAACGGGGTGCAGCGGGCGCTCAACACCAAGTCGCACCGCTTCATGGTGGACGTCGACCCCTACATCGCGCCGGGCGATCCGGAGAGCGGGCTTCTCCACGGCATCGACCCCGGGCCCTACCCCGCCGACGGTCAGGGCGATCATCGGGTGCAGGCGTATTGCTACCGCATGTGCCTGTCGAAAGACCCGGACAATCGTGTGCCGTTCCCCAAGCCCGCGTCGTATGACGAATCGCTCTACGAGTTGCTCTTCCGCAACTTCGAGGCGGGCGACCTGCGCCTGCCGCTCAAGATGGACATGATGCCCAACGGCAAGACCGACACGAACAACCAGGGCGCGGTCAGCACCGACTACATCGGGCAGAACTACGCCTATCCCGACGCGTCGTACGCCGAGCGCGAGCGCATCGAGGAGCAGCACCGCACGTACCAGATGGGGCTCATGTGGACGCTCCAGACCCACGCGCGCGTGCCTGCTGAGATCAGAGATCGTATGGCGGAATGGGGGTTGCCGAAGAACGAGTTCGAAGGTACAGGGCACTGGCCCCACCAGATCTACGTGCGTGAAGCCCGGCGCATGATCGGCGCGTATGTGATGACAGAGCACGATTGCCGGCGCACACGCGTGACGCCCGCAAGCGTCGGCATGGGCTCGTACAACATGGACTCGCACAACTGCATGCGCTGGGTCACCGACGACGGCACGGTGCAGAACGAGGGTGACGTGCAGCTCTCGCCCGGCGGCCCATACATGATCTCATACCTCTCGCTCGTCCCGAAGCGTGAGGAGGCGAGCAATCTACTCGTGCCCGTGTGCGTGTCGAGCTCGCACGCGGCCTACGGCTCTATCCGCATGGAGCCGGTCTTCATGATCCTCGGCCAGAGCGCCGCGACCGCCGCATCGATCGCCATCGATCGCGGGCTTGGCGTTCAGGATGTCGACTATGCCGAGCTGCGCGCGCGGCTGCTCGGTGACGGTCAGGTGCTTGAAGCAACGCCGGATGGTGGGCCTTCGTCGCGCCCCGGCCTCGATCCGGGCACGGTGCCCGGCGTCGTGATCGATGACGACAACGCAGAGCTCATCGGCGACTGGGTGACGAGCACGTCGGTGGGAGGGTACGTCGCTCGGGGATACCGACACGACGACGGCACACGCGGCGCCAAACGCGCGATCTACCGCGCGACGCTTGCGGAGGCCGGCGCGTACCACGTCCGGGTGTCGTATGCGCCCCATCCCAATCGCGGGTCCAACGTGCCGATCACCATCACGAGCGAGGGGCGCGTCCTGCTTGAGACGCGGATCGATCAGCGTCAGACGCCGCCGATTGACGGCGTGTGGCTCCCGATTGCACAGCTCGAGCTGCCCGCGGGCCCGGTGTCGGTCACGATCTCAAACGCGGGCACGGACGGGTATGTCATCGCCGACGCGGTGCAGTTTGAGCGTGCTGTCGAGGAGCCGAGGCGATAGCACCGGACGGGCGGGGTGCTCCGATCGCGACGAGCCCACAGCGCTACCGCTTCTCGTACGCGCGGATGTAGTCGATGTACATGTCCGACCCGTTCCCATAACGCTCCAGGTCAATCCCCCACCCGCTGATGCCGCCGATGGCGTAGTTGGCAAGCAGCACGTGCGGGTTCACCGACTCGTCGTTGGTTGGGTGGCGCAGCACTTCGATGTCGTCGAAGTAGTACACCGTCTCCTCGCGATCGACGCGCACGCCGTAGGTGTGAGACGTTGTCGACCAGTACGACCCGCCGCCCAGTTCCATGATGTTCGGCCTGGCGGAGAAGCTCGCCTTCTTCGTGCCGTCGGGGTTGGTCTGCCCCCAGAAGTGGCTGACGATCGAATACCCGGGGTGGTTCGGGTTGCCCTTGCCGACCCCGCCGTAGCACTCGGCGATGTCGAGTTCATCGCCGGGTGTGTGCGGGCGGACCTGCGTGATCGTCCAGAAGGCGGGCCAGGTGCCGGGGGCCGACTGGGCGGTGAATCGGCATTCGACGTAGAACGGCGGCGTGGCGCGGAAGCCCTTGCCATCCATGTCCACGGTTGCGATCAGGCCGGTCGCGCCTTTCGTGCCGTCAGTCTTGCGGGCCTTGATGCGCAGGTAGGTATCGACCTGCTCGAACGGGCCTGCTTTATCGTTGGGATCGGCGAAGGGCCACCCGCTGAAGTCGCCGAACACCGGCTTGTGGGCGTTGTAGCGTGTGCCGCGCCCACCGTTCGAGATTGAGAACTCGGCATCGAAGTCGTCGGAGAACACCAACTCCATGCCCGCCGCGGCTGGCGGGTCGTGGTCAGGGATGCCCGCGTTCCACTCGACGCCGCCGGTGTTGTAGAGCTGGAGCTCGAAGATGTCGCGCTCGCCCTCGTCGTTACGGGCGAAGATGCGCACGTTCATCGGCCCGTGGGGGAAGTCGTCCGCGGAGAAGGTGAACGAGCCGCGTCCGTCGCGGTCGAGCGTCACGCCCTCGGGCGTCAGGTTGGTGTCGTGCCCCCAGGTGGTGTCGTCGTCGGGCGTCGGCTGCTGCCAGCACAGGGCCTTGGCGATGCGCATGCCCGGCGCGGCGAAGCGCACGCGCACCGTGCCGGCGACATCGGATCGCAGCGCCGGCTCGAGCACGCGGATGCTCCGCACCCACTCGTCGCCGCCGGTGTCCTGCCCGTAGTTGAACTCGAGGTAGTCCGCGCTCGGTGTCGGTTGGGCCGTCGTGTCGCTGCTTCCGAAAGCGAGCAACCACAGGCTCGCGCACGCGACAACGCCGATGGGGGCCCGCGTTTGGACCGCTCGATGCATCAGGCTCCGCTCCTCTCGCGAGGGCTGTCCGCGATCCCGTGCGCCTCGTTTAGCCCGGCTGGAGCATCGAATCGAGGAAGCGTTTGATCTCGTCGGGCTCCGTCAGCACGGTGAGCGCCTCGCGAAACTCCTCGTGCATGAGCTGGCGTGCGAGCGTGGCGAACACCTTCATGTGCGCTGCCGCCCCGCCGCCCTGCGATTCCGACTCCGGCACCGTCAGCATCAGCACGGTGGAGACCGGCTTGTCATCCATCGAGCCCCACTCCACCGGCGCGTTGAGCTTGAGCACCGTGAGCGTCGGGGTCGAGACCGCGTCGCTCTTGCAGTGCGGCACGGCAAACCCGTGCCCGAGCCCGGTCGAGTAGGTCTCCTCGCGCGCCCAAACCGCCTCTTCGACGTCGCGCGGCGCGTCGGTCCGCCCGGCGATCCACAGCACCTCGACCGCCTGGCGGATCGCTTCTTCCTTCGTCGTCGCATCGGCGCCGATGCGCATGCAGTCGGCCTCGATGATCGCACGCTCGCCGGCGCTCGCTGCACGCCAGTTGAACTCGTCGAGCAGTGTCTCCACCTCCGCGGGTGAAGCGCACGCGCACGCGCGGTCGACGAGCTCGCGGCAGCGCTGGCGGTCGGCCTCGCCAACCGCAAGCTTGAGCGTCGCGATCTGACGCGCCGAGCCGGAGATTTCGTCGAGCCCAAACCCGATCATCAGCGGGAGGTCGCGGGGGCGCCCGCCCATCTCGCCGCAGACGCCGACCCACTTGCCGAGCTCGTTCGCCTCCGCCGCGATCGCGCGCAGCAGGCGGATAAACGACGGATGGTGCGGGTCGCACAGCGACGCCACGTTCGAGTTGCCGCGGTCGGCAGCCATCCAATACTGGCAGAGGTCGTTCGTGCCGATGCTGAAGAAGTCCACGTGCTCCGCGAAGAGGTCGAGCGCGAGCGCGACCGACGGCACCTCGATCATCATGCCCACCGGCACGTTCGACGCCACCGATGCGCCCTCGGCGCGCAGCTCGTCGCGCACCGCGTGCACCTGCTCGCGAAACCACGCAGCCTCGCTCGGCGCGGCGACCATCGGCGCCATGATCTTCACCGAGCCATCCGGCGCGCCAGCCGACGCACGGAGCAGCGCGCGAAGCTGCGTCTTCATCAGCGACAAATGCGCCGGATACAGACGCAGCCCCCGGAAGCCCAGAAACGGGTTCTCCTCCGCAGGAATGTTCAGATAGGGCGCGGGCTTGTCGCCCCCGATGTCGAACGTGCGGAAAATGACCGGCCGTCCCTCCGCCGCCTTCACCGCGCTCGCGTAGACGTTGCACTGCTCAGCTTCGTCCGGCGCCGCGTCGCGGTCGAGAAACAGGAACTCCGTGCGGAAGAGCCCGACGCCCTCGGCGCCCATTGCGACCGCGGCCCCGATCTCCCTCGCGTCGGCGGCGTTGGTCGCGACCTCCAGCCGATGCCCGCAAGGCGTGATGGCCGGCTTCGCGACGAGCGGCGCGAGTCGCGCAAGCCGGCGCTCACGCGCCGCCCGCTCGCGCTCATAGAAGGTCGAGACCTCCGCGGAAACCGGTGTGATGACGAAGCCGCCGTCGCCGTCCACGACCGACGCGTCGCCGCCGCTCGCCAGCGCGAGCACGCCCGCGACATCGATGATGCAGGGGATGCCGAAGTTGCGGGCGAGGATGACGGTGTGCGATGTCTGTCCGACAGCGCCGAGCACGAGTCCCTTGAGCTTCGCGCGGTCCATCTTGAGGAGCTGGTTTGCGGTGAGCGCCTCGGCAAAGACGACGCTCTCGTGCGTCAGTTCGACTTGCGTGGTCCCGCCGGTGTCGGGGAGAAGACGCTCGATGAGCTGCATCGCGATGTCCTGCACATCGAGCGCGCGCTCGCGGACGTACGCCGTCGTCGCGGCGCGGAGCCCGCTCGCGAGCTCGTCGGCCGCGGTAACGACCGCCTGCGGTGCGGTCGCCCCGCCCGCGATCTCGCGCTCAACGATCTGGCGCAGCATCGGATCGCCCGTGATCTGCTCGTGTGCCGCGAGCAGCGCGCGCTCAACCGGTCCTTTCGCAGCGTGCGAGCGATCGTGCAACTCTGCGCGCAGCGCGTCGATCGCTCGCGTGGCGTCTGCGAGTTCGGCGTCGGCGTCGCCCGCCCTTGCGCTCGCGGCTTCGGGCGGCAGCGCCAGCCCGCCGACAAGCACCGCGACCCCGAGGCCCGCACCGCCGCACACGCCCAAGCCGCCCGCGTACTCCACGCCCAGACGGCGGAGCGTGATGGGCAGGCGGGTGGACGCCGCGGCCGACGTGTCCGCTGCCTGCTCGGCGGCCTCCTCCGCTTGATGGAGTTGGTGTTCGATGACGTAGCGCAGCGCATCCATCGCCGCCTCGGCCTGGGGGCCGTCGGCGGTCAGCACGCAACGCTCGTCCATCTGCACATCAAGCCCGATGACCGAGAGCACGCTCGTGACATCCACCGGCGCGGCGCTGGTCGCGCTCTCGCACGTGAGGCGGATGTCCGCGTTGAACTCCTGGGCCTTGGAGGAGAGGATGCTCGCGGGGCGCCCGTGCAGGCCGTGGGCGAGCTTGCAAACGAATCGATACTCCACCGGCATGCGCCCGGCTCCTCCCCGGATCAGGCGCCCGCTTTGGTGAGCACGCCCGACGGGTTCTTGATCGCCTCGGAGACGGAGACGAGCACCGTCTTCTTCCCGTCGAACCGCTCCTTCTTCTCGACTTCGATGTCGACCGCGAAGATCGCGACGTCGGCCTCGGCGATGTCGCGGGCGGAGAGCTCGTTCTCGATCCCCATCGAGCCTTGCGTCTCGACGCGGATCTGGTGACCGGCCGCTTTCGCAGTCTTCTCGATCTGCTCGGCAGCCATGTACGTGTGGGCGATTCCCGTCGGGCACGCCGTGACAGCGACGATCTTCATACGCGCGAGTCCTGCGGCCGATGCCGCGTTGTGATTCAGGCCGCGGCTTCTTCCGCGGGTGAACTGGTGAACTTCTTGACAGCGTTGATGGCCAGCGCCGTCACCAAGGTGCCGATCGCGATCGCGACGACGTACATGATCCGGTTGTCAACCACGAAGATGACGATCGGCCCGCCATGGGGGGCGTGGTCGCCGACGCCCGCGAGCATGGCGATCGTGCTCGCGGTCATCGAACCGAGCATGATGCACGGGATCACGCGCAGCGGGTCGGACGCGGCGAACGGGATCGCGCCCTCGGTGATCCCGATCATCCCCATGCCGAACGCCGCCAACCCGGATTCCCGCTCCTCTTCCCGCCAGAGCTTCCTCGACAGGAGCGTCGCAAGCCCCATGCCCAGCGGCGGCACACAGATCGCCGCGGCGACGGCGCCCATCACCAGGAAGTTGCCCTCCTGGATGAGCCCGGCGGCGAAGAAGAAGGCGGCCTTGTTGACCGGGCCGCCCATGTCGAAGGCGATCATCGCGCCCAGCACCATCGCCAGCACGACCTTGTTGCCTACCTGCATCGAGAGGAGCCAGTCGTTCAGCCCGCTCATCGCGCTCGCAATGGGGGGGCCGATCACCAGCAGCATCAGGGCGCCGACGGCGATCGACGAGATCGCCGGGATGATGAGGATCGGCATGATCGGCTTCACGAGCTTGTGCGTGGGGATCTTCTTGATCCCCTGCACGATGTACCCCGCAAGCAACCCTGCCGCGAGCGCCCCCAGAAAGCCCGCGCTGACGTCCTTCGTGACCGTCTCGCCCTGAACGACGATTTCCACCGTGCCGAGGTGCCCGGCGAGCCAGCCGCCCACCATGCCCGCCACGAGCCCTGGTTTCCCAGCGATCGAGTAGGAGATGTAGCCCCCCAGGATCGGGAGCATCAGCGTGAAGGAGGTCACCCCGATCTCGAGCGTGAGCCTGAGCATGGCCCCCAACCACTCGGGGTTGATGGCGTTCATATCCGGGCCTTGGGGCGTCATCGGGGCGAAGGCCAGCGACAGCGCGATCAGGATGCCGCCGCACGCGATGAAGGGGATGGCGAACGACACGCCCGTGAGAAGGTGTTGGCGGAGTTTCTTGAGTGCTTCCATTCGGGTGGTTCCACAGAGTCGATGGCGGGCGACGAGGCCCGGGCTGGGATTATTGCGGGTTCCGACCGAGCCCGGAGAGTCTAACGAACGCGCGCCCGCCGTCGAATTGGTCGCGTCGCACCCACCGGAGTTCTCGGATCGAGCGACTCGGAGCGCGCGGCCGCGCAGTCGATCGACCCCTCGCGTTCCGCTTCGGTCGGGCACGGGTACCATGCCCTGTCGCTCGAAGCGCGGCCCAAGGGGGCGGCGATCGGTCGGCCTAGTAGAAGTGCCGGGCGAGCCGGTGTGGAGGAGCTGCGATGGCGAGCGTGCTCAGGATGGCGGCGGGATTGGCGGTTTCGGTGGCGGCGCTGAGCGCCCATGCGGCTTGGACCGGGCCGGACACCACCCAAGGAGACGCCGAGCGGGTCCGATCCGACGAGACGGTGGACCTGACCAGCCCAACCCTCTTCGTCGTCGGGTACGCCCACCTCGACACCCAGTGGCGATGGCCCTACTTCGACACGATCCGCGACTTCATCCCGGCCACGATGACGCGGAACTTCGTGCTCTTCGACAAGTACCCCGACTACGTCTTTAACTTCGGCGGCTCGCGGCGCTACGAGATGATGGAGGAGTACTACCCCGAGGACTTCGCGCGCCTCAAGGGCTACGTCACCTCCGGGCGCTGGTTCCCTTGCGGGTCGAGCGTCGATGAGAACGACGCCAACACCCCGTCGGCCGAGTCGCAGATCCGTCACGCGCTCTACGGCAACCGCTACTTCCTCCGCGAGTTCGGCGTCGCCAGCGACGAGTTCATGCTCCCCGACTGCTTCGGCTTCCCGGCGAGCCTCCCCAGTGTGCTCGCGCATTGCGGGATCAAGGGCTTCTCCACCCAGAAGCTCACGTGGAACTCCGTGGTGCCGATCCCCTTCAAGGTCGGCGTGTGGGAAGGGCCCGACGGCAGCTCCGTCATCGCCGCGCTCGATCCGGGCTCCTACGTCGGCCAGGTCCGCGAAGACCTGTCCGATTCCGATTCCTGGTACCAGCGCATCAAGAACAACGGCGATGAGTCCGGCGTCTACGTCGATTACCACTACTACGGCACCGGCGATACCGGCGGCGCACCGCGCGAGTCGTCCGTCGCCATGGTGCAGCAGAGCGTGGACAACGGCAAGAAGGACGACGCTCGCATCCACGTGATCAGCGCCCCGGCCGATCACATGTACAACGCGATCTCCGCCGAAGAGCGCGCCAAGCTCCCCACGTACAAGGGTGAGCTGGAACTCACGCAGCACTCGGCCGGCTCCGTGACCTCACAGGCCTACATGAAGCGGTGGAACCGCAAGAACGAGCTCCTCGCCGATGCAGCCGAGAAGGCCGCGGTCGGCGCATGGAAGCTCGGGGGCGGCGACTACCCGGCGGCTCGCCTCGAGCGCGCGTGGGGACTCGTCCTCGGCTCGCAGATGCACGACATCATCCCCGGCACGAGCGTGCCGCTCGCGTACGACCTCTCATGGAACGACGAGGTCATCGCCGCAAACCAGTTCGGCGCGATGTTGACCGAGGCGGCCCGCGCCGTCATCTCGGGTATGGATACGCAAGGCCCCGGCACGAGCATCGTCGTGTTCAATCCTGTGTCGTGGGAACGTGCCGATGTGGTCGAGGCCGATGTGCCCTACTCCGGCGCCGCGCCGAAGGGCGCCACGGTCACCGGGCCCGATGGCGCGCGCACCGCGGCTCAGGTGCTCAGCGCGGAGGACGGCACCGCCCGCGTCGCCTTCGTCGCCAGCGTGCCATCGGTCGGCTTCGCCGCCTATTCGGTCGAACTGAGCAACGCAGTTGCGGCAAGCACGGGTCTGTCCGTTTCGGCCGACGGCCGCACGCTTGAGAACGAGCACTACACCGTCAAGATCAATGAGCACGGCGACGTCGCGTCGATCTACGACAAGGCGGCGAGCAAGGAACTCCTCCGTGCCCCGGCGCGCATCGGGCTCTACTACGAGAACCCCAGCCAGTGGCCCGCGTGGAACCAGGACTGGGAGGACCGCGTGAAGCCCGCCCAGGCGTTCGTCGGCGCCGAAGGGCCGGTGAGCATTCGGGTGATCGAGAACGGCCCCGCGCGGGTAGCGGTCGAGATCGTCCGCGGCGCCGAAGGCTCGACCTTCACGCAGCACGTGCGTCTCGCCAAGGGCGGCGATCGCGTGGAGTTCGACACGATCGTCGACTGGAACACCCGCGAGCGCTCCGTCCGCGCCGAGTTCCCGCTCACCGCGTCGAACCCGACCGCGACCTTCGATCTGCAGGCCGGCGCGATCGAGCGCGGCAACGGGCACGAGAAGCAGTACGAATACGGGTTCCACCAGTGGTTTGACCTCACCGACAAGAGCGGGGACTTCGGCGCCACGGTGATGTGCGACAGCAAGTACGGAAGCGACAAGCCCGACGACGGCACCGTGCGCCTCACGCTCCTCTACACCCCCGGCGTTCGCGGCGGGTACCCCGACCAGGCGACGCAGGACATCGGGCGTCACCACATCACCTACGCCGTCCAGGGGCACACCGGCGACTGGCGCAAGGAGCACTCCTACGCCCAGGCGGCCCAACTCAATCAGCCGCTCGTGCCGTTCCGCACCGCGGCGCACTCGGGCGGGATCGGCAAGACCCTCTCGCTCGTGCAGGTGAGCGATCCTCGCGTCAGCGTCTCGGCTCTGAAGAAGGCGGAAGATTCCAATGAGGTGATCGTGCGTCTCCGCGAGCACTCCGGAGAGTCGGTTCGGGGCGTGCGGGTCTCTGGTGGCGCGCCGCTGCTCGAGGCACGCGAAGTCGACGGTCAGGAGCGGCCGCTCGGCGGCGCCACCGTCCGCGATGGCGCACTCGTGACGGATATCCACGGGTACGGGCTCCGCGCGTTCGCGGTCAAGCTGGCGGACGTCAAGTCCGTTGTATCGACGCGCTCCGCCCCCCTCGCCCTCGACTTCGACACCGACGCGATCAGCGCCAACGCCAACCGGGCCGATGGCGCGATGACGGCGGGCAAGGAGAGCTACCCGGCCGAGCAGATCCCGCAATCGCTCGAGATCGACGGCGTGTCGTTCAAGCTGGGCAGCGGTAAGGACGCGGGCACGAAGAACGCGCTGACCGCCCACGGACAGGAGATCAAGCTCCCAGCCGGTACGTTCAACCGGGTCTACGTGCTCGCCGCATCGAGCGATGGCGACGTCACCGCCGACTGGAAGGTGGGGAGCAAGACCCAGAGCGCGACGGTCGAGGACTGGGGCGGATACGTCGGGCAGTGGGATCGGCGCGAGTGGCCAGGTGATGTGAACGACCCGCGCTACCCGTGGGGCTCGCACGAGCCCATCGGCCTTACCCCTGGCTTCGTCAAGCAGGGCGAGATCGGGTGGTACGTCTCGCACCACCACACGCCGGCCGACGGCGGGTCCGACGCGCTGTACCGGTACTGCTACATGTTCAAGGTCGGGCTCGACGTGCCGGCCGGCGCGACGTCGATCACGCTGCCCAACGACTCGCGAATCAAGGTCTTCGCGGTCACCGCGGCGAACCAGCCCGGCGCAGGTGCCGTTCCCGCGGCGCCGCTCTTCGACACGCTGGATGGCCACAAGCAAGGCCCGCCGAGCGTGGCGTCGATTGACGGACCGGCGGGCGCAGACGGCGTATTCACCGACACCGTCGCCGTGAACGTCGCGCCGGGCCTCTATTGGAGCGAGGGCTCGATCCACTACACCACCGACGGCTCTACGCCCACCGCGCACTCGCCGGTGGTCGAAGGCCCCATCACGCTCAACAAGACCGCGACGGTCAAGGTCGCGGCCCAGACGGCGGACGGCAAAGTCGGGCCCGCAGCGTCGAAGCAGATCCGCGTGGACGACAGCACCGCCCCGCGCGTCGAGGGCGTGCTCGCGGTCTACCAGACACCGAAGCTCAGCGTGAGCTTCTCCGAGCCGGTGGCGAAGCTCACCCCCGCCAACATCCGCATCACCCCGCCCATCGAGATCAAGGGCGTGACGATGTCGCCCGACCAGCGCACGGCGATCGTCGCCCTCGCAGCGGCCCCCAAGGTGGATACGGGGTACACCGTCCGTGTCGCGAACGTGAAGGACACCTCGCCCGCTGCCAACTCCATGGACGAGAAGGCGCTCCAGTTCTCGGTGCCCGGTCCCGTGTTCTCGCTCGACAAGATCGGCCCCGACATGATGGGCAAGTCGATCACCGACGTCGAGGGCCTGCCGGTCAAGGGTTCCGACCCGTGGACCATGAACGTCTTCGTCAAGATGGACAAGCAGCCGGTGAACCGCACCCCGCTCGTCGGCTTTGGCGAGTGCGCGCAGGGCAAGGCCGGCGGAGCACGCTACATCGTCAAGTTCGCCAACGGCGTGCATTTCTGGTCGCACAACCAGGACTCGCCCGGCTCCGAGCAGTACGACCTCAACCGTTGGCAGATGATCACCTGCACCTACGACGGTTCCAGCCTGAAGGTCTACAAGGACGGCAAGCTGATCGGCGACCGCGCCGTGCGCCTCGCCGATGACAGAAACGTCATCAACATCGCCCCGCTGGACCCGTGGGACAGGCGGTACCGCTTCGAGGGCGAGCTCGCGGGGCTCACCATCTGGGATGCAGCCCTGACGCAGGAGGCCATCCAGACGCTTGAGGAAAGGGCGCCCGAGTGATTCGAGCGCAGCAAGTCTGATACCTACCGCGGCGGCCGATCGTCGGCCGCCGCGGTCGCGTTTTCGGAGACCAGTGGTGATCCGATCGGCCCTTGGCAACACTCGATGGTCGTGGCTCGCGAGCGTCGTCATGCTGTTCGCCGCGACTGCCGCTTCAGCGACTGCCGCCGTCCATCCCGTGGTCGGTACGGTGGCGTCGATCACCGTGGTCGAGGGGCCGGACGGTCGATACGTGGAGGTCATCGTCACGCACGACGCCCTCGCGTACGCCCTCAACGACACGTCCACCCGCATCACCGATCCTCAGATGTACGCTCTTCTCGACGGCCCCATCGAAGACCTCGCCGCGACGCTGCAGGACGGTCGAGAGCGATTCCAATCCGGGTTCAAGGTCTTCGCTGATGGCGTTTCGCTCCCGCTCGAAATCGTGCAAAGCCCTACCGTCGAGTCGATCGAACAGTGGAAGTTCGACAAGCCGGGCGCTCGCCTCCCGGTGATCCTTGAGTTCATCGCGCGCGCACAACTGCCCGCGAACTGCGCGTCGATCGCCGTGCAAGCGCCGGCTGTGTTCGACGAGGTCGTGCTCGGTGTCACGCGACCGGGACGAGAGTCGACGTTCATGCCGCTCGCCCCAGCCGAGCTCTCGCCCGATTTCCTCCTCCGCCAGCCCGGGGCCGCGGTGTCCGCGGGCTCGCCTGAGCCGGATGGTGAGAGCACGCTGGGGGTCGCCTGGCGGTACGCCGTCATCGGGTATGAGCACATCATCCCGATGGGGTTCGACCACGCCCTGTTCATCTTCGGGCTCTTCCTGCTCAACGCGCGCCTCAAAGATGTCGTTTGGCAGACCACCACGTTCACGATCGCCCACACATGCACGCTCACACTCTCGACCCTCGGCCTGGTCCGATTGCCCATGGGGTTGGTCGAGCCGGTCATCGCGCTCACCATCGCCTTTGTCGCGATCGAGAACCTCTTCACGACGAAGGTGCATCCCTGGAGGCCCGCCGTCGCCTTCGTCTTCGGGCTGGCGCACGGGCTCGGGTTCGCGTCGGCGCTCCAGAGCATCGGGCTTCCCGCGTCGCAGCTCGCGGTCGGCATCGCCGCGTTCAGCGTCGGCGTTGAGTGCGGTCACATCTCGATCCTGCTCGCTGCATTCGCGTTGATCGGATGGTGGCGAAAGAAGGACTGGTACCGGGCTCGCATCTCGATCCCGCTCTCGACCCTGGTGGCCCTCATCGCGCTCTATTGGTTCGCGCAGCGAGTTCTCTGAGCTTGCGGCGGAGTCTGGTCGTGGGTTCCTACGACGCCGCCGGTCAATCGGGCGTGCCGAGCGATACCTGCCCCGCGTCGTCCTGGATCACCTCGCCATCATCAACGAGCCGGCTGATCGCCTCGCCGATGCGATCCGAGACGCGGCTTGTCACCCGCTGCATCCCAAAAGCCCGCGAGGTCTCACGGACGAGTTCGTCCCGTGGGAGCCCAAACTGCGCGCGCAGCACCGCCAGCGACGCATTCTGCAACTCGACCAGCGGAACCTCCTCCACATCCCGCCTCGATCTCGGGTCGTCCGATGGACGACGAAACGTGCTGAACGTCGCCGGGTCGTCATCCCGCCGCCAGAGGCAATCGCCAGTGCGCACGAAACGACCCGAGTGCTCGCAGGCTGCGAGCACCTCATCGAAGCGCTCCCGGAATCGTGCGGTCAACCGCTGCAGCCCCACGCTCTCAGCAAGGCGCCGCGCCGCGAGGTCGGCCACAATCGGCGCCTCCGCCTCGACGATCTCCGCCAGGTTCAAGACCAAGACCGGAAGCGTCGTGGGGGCGTAGAGGTCCATCGCTCCCGGGAGCGGGACAACCCGCGCGGGCTCGTACACGGACGCCGCTCGCGAGTCGTCTCCCATTGTGGTCTCAAAGGGGCCGACCGGTGAAGCCGGCGGTGCGCCCGGCTTCTGTGGCGCTGTTGGCGCCACTTCGGTCGACTCCGGCATCGGCTGCTCCGAAGGCTGGTGCAGCGATTGCTCAATCGCGTCTTGGAGCTTCGCCAGACATCCGCTGGGATTGACCTTCCATTCGGTAGACCACACCCGTGCGATCGTCCACCCGAGCCCTTCGAGCACCGACTCGCGAATCCGGTCACGATCACGTGCGGTCTTTGCGCTGTGATACGCGGCACCGTCACACTCGATGCCGATGGTGTACCGGCCGGGCTGATCCGGATGGCGCACCGCCAGGTCGATCCGATACCCGGCGCACCCCACCTGTGTGTCGACCTCCCACCCTTGCTCCCTGAGTGCGCGCCACACCGCCCGCTCGAATCCGGTCTCGAAGTCGTGCGCACCGCGCGCGGTGGCCTCCTCCGCGAGAGCTCGCGGCCCGCGGTCCGCGTAGTCCAAGAACGCCTTGAAGTGCCGCACGCCAAGCGCACCGGTGCGTCGCAGGTCGATCTGGTCGGCACGCATCGACGAGAACACCATGAGCCGCCGCCGCGCGCGCGTCACCGCAACGTTCAGGCGGCGTTCCCCGCCGTCCTTGTTCAGCGGACCGAAGTTCATCGAGTAGCGACCCGCGGGGTCCGCTCCGAACCCGACGGAGAAGATGATGGTGTCGCGCTCATCACCCTGGACATTCTCCAGGTTCTTGACAAACACCGGCTCCCGCACCTCGCTCGTGAAGTGCGACTCGATCTCCGGCATCTCGCGGCGCTTCGCGTCGAGCAGGTCCTCGATCAGCCCCTGCTGCGACAGGTTGAACGTCACGATGCCGATCGAATCGTCGGAGGTCGGATCGCGTAGCAGGCGGACAACCTCCTCGACGACGCGTTCCGCTTCTGCCCTGTTGGTTCGCGAGCCGCCCCGATCGTACACCCCCTCCGCGACGTGATGGAACGAAACGCCGAGCTGGTCCGACCGTTCGGCGGGCGAGGGGAACGTATGGAGCTCGTTCTTGTAGTAGTGGTAGTTCGAGAACGCGATGAGCGTCTCGTGCCTGCTCCGGTAGTGCCACCGCAGGCGCATCGCCGGAATGCCCGACGCGTTGCACTCGTTGAGAATCGACTCCACATCATCGACGCTGCTCATGCCGTCGTCCGACTCGTCGTCCCCGTCGAGTGTGTTGAAGAAGCTCGTCGGCGGGAGCTGCTTCGAGTCGCCGACGACGATGACACCTGTCCCGCGTGCGATCGCGCCGATGGCATCCCACACGGGGATCTGGGATGCTTCGTCAAACACCACCAGATCGAACGGCGGGAGCCGTGTTTCCAGGAACTGCGCGACGGACAGCGGACTCATCAGGAAGCAGGGCTTCAATCGGGGGAGCAAGTTGGGCATCGCCTCGATCAGGCGACGGGTCGGCAGGTGCCGACGCTTCTTCTCGAGTTCCCGACGCAAGATGCCTACCTCCGACTGTGACGACACCTGTGCGGGCGTCTGCGGAGCTGACGCGTGGAGCTTCGTCGCGACAACATCGCGGGTGAGCGCGATCAACGCCTCGTCCAAGGCTCGAAACCGGGAGATGGCGTCGGTGTGCGCACTGGCGTTGAACGCTCGTACGGCGTCGACGCTGTCGGCGACCGCACTGAACCACGCACGCCCGAAGCCGCGCCAGAACGCGCTGTCCATCTCGTCGAGCGAGCACTCACTCGACTCATAGAGCTCGACCAGGCCCGAGAGCCCGGCATCGGACGCCGCATCGCGCGCCGTCCTCCACGCGCACCAGGAGTTCAGGTCGCCAAGAGACGTCCGCCAGCGCTCCAGAGTGGCGTGCATCGCACCAAGCCAGTCGTCGGCGTCGTGCGCACCCGCTCGGAGCGCGTCCGTAGCGAGAGTCTCCTCGATTGCCCGCCACGCGGTCTCCCATGCGCGTTGCGATTCGACGACTGCGCCCGCGGCAACTTCGAGCTTGTGAGCGGCGCCCGGATCGCTCACGGCGCGCGCGAGCCGCGGCGCGATCCCATTCGCACCGGGATCGGCGTCCAAGGTGCGCAGTGCCGTGGCGCACGAGTCGGCCCACTCGAGGAGGCTCTGCGACGCCTTCCAGTCGGTTTCCGTACCTTGCCAGAGAGCCCCGAGCAGCTCCGGGGCTTCGGTGTGGGCGAGGAGCGCCGCTCGGCTGCGCTTGAGCTCGCGCGCTCGCGTCAGGTCCGCGTGGACTTCCTCCAGCGGCGGGAGGCTGCCTTTGCAGTAGGCGCGTAGCTGGTTCCTCACCGAGCGCGCAGTGAAGAGACGGATCAAGCGCGGGTGTCCGAGTACACGCTTCACCGCGTCGGTATGGACGAGGTGATCGAGGTCGAGAAACTCCTCGTGATACCGATCAAGCAACCCGGTTCGGAGGGCGTCGCACTCCCCTCCGAGCGCGACCGTGCGTGCGAGCGACTCACGACCGGCGCTCGAAGTGGGCCCGTAGGTGAGGCGTGGGGTCGGGTACGGGCAGGCGTCCATGAGCGACGCGATGCCTGCAAGCGCACCGATCGATTCACGCGCGATGCGGAGGCGATGCACATCCGGGTCGGCCGTTCCGATCAGCGCTTCGAGCGAACGTCCGAAGTTGGTGAGCGATACGGTTCCGGCGCCGAGAACACGACGAGCTTCATCCGGTAGCGTGAAGCTCCAAACAACCGACCCGATGCCCCGCAGCGGATGTTGGCTCGGCGGGTCAACCGGCGTTGCACGCGCGATGAGATCGGCGATCAGTCGGCGCCAGTTGTCCAGTTCCTCCTTGGTGACCGACTCGGGCGCATCGGTCGGCGGAGCTGCGCTCGGGCCTTCGCCAAGGAAACTGAGGCGACCCAGCACGCGATACAGGCTCTCGCCCGTCTCGCGTGGGCGGTGCATCTCGTCCACGTACGCATTGAGTTGTGTGCGCGTGGCGCCCAAGTTACGGCAGACATCGCTCCACTCGGGAGGTTCGCGGCCACCGTTCGCGTGCAGCGCCTCTTCGAGCTGTGCAAGTACTTCTTTCTTCGACGCTTTCGCGGAGTGCAACTCGAGGCAGAAGGGGCCGAGGCCGTCCTGCTCCAGTCGCTTGCGCACGACGGAGAGTGCGGCCATCTTCTCCGCAACGAAGAGGACCCGCCGCCCGTGCGCAAGCCCGTCGGCGATGATGTTCGCGATGGTCTGGCTCTTGCCCGTGCCGGGTGGACCCTCGAGGACGAACGTCCGTCCGTCCGCCGCAGCCTTCACCGCGGCGAGCTGGGAGGAATCGGCATTGCGCGTGCAAAGGAGATCTTCTGGCGCGAGGTCCGCGTCGAGCGAATCGGTCCGTGGAAACGGCTGATCATCAAACGCGTGGTCGGGTTGATCGACGAGGTAACGCACGAGTTCGCTCGTTCGCAGGCGGTCGAGGTTGTCCTGCAGATCGCGCCACATCAGGAACTTGTTGAAGGAGAACAGCCCGAGGTGCGCCGCCTCGACGACCTCCCACCGCGACGAGTCGCGGATCGCCGACCGGAAGTTCCGGAGGATCAGCGGCACGTCCAGTCCGGACTCACCCTCCGGCAGGTCGTCGAGCCCGGTCGTGTCGATACCAAACTCCGTGCGGAGCTTCTCGAGCAGCGTGATGTTCGGACGCAGAGGTTCCTCGGACAAACGCAGGGAGTAGGCGTATCCCGCGCCAGTCGCGGTGCGTGTGAGCGTGACGGGCAGCAGGATCAGTGGCGCGAGGCGGGGCTCGTCGGCGCTCGTGCTCTCGTACCACTTTAGCTGTCCAAGCGCCAGGTGCAGCAGGTTGGCGCCGGTCTCCTCGATGCTTGAGCGCGCCGTGCGGTAGAGGGTGAGCAGACGCTTCTGCGCCTCCGCTTCGCCCAAGTCGGCGTACACGCGGTGCGAGCGCAGTTCCTCAGCGAGGAAGGCGGGGTCGGTCTCCGATCTCGGGGAGACCGTGACGCGATCGCCCTCGGCGAGCATGTCCTCAAGTGCGCAGAGGTCGGGGATCAGCAGCCGCAGCGTGCGCCCGGTCTCGCGGAAGTTGAGCAGGCGGTTGCGGAGCGAGAGATCGAGCAGACGCCTTTGCCATCGCGCAATGCGGTCCGATCCAGAATCAGCGGTGTTGGTGCTTGTGTCCGGCCCAGGGCGCCGCTCGGCTCGCTCGGCGAGGGCCACGGGGTCGAGCGTGCTCGTCGCCGGGCGCGCCGGATCAGGGGCGAGCGCGTCGAGATCCACGCCCGACTCACCATCATCGCGAAGGGGAAGCGGGCGAATGCCGCGGGCACGCGCCGCCCGGATGTCGATGGCGCAGAACAGCTCACCCGGCTGGTCCATTTGCCCCTTCGCGGAGTCCACCGCGCGCTCGTACGTGGCGTCCGCGTGTGTGCAGTGCGTCGCCTCGACAGGAATCAACTCGCCAAGCTCGATCAGGTTGCGAATGCGGGCCGGTTCGTCGATCGCGGCTTCGGGAAGGTGTGTCTCGTGCGTCCACACGGCCGGCATCGCGTGCCGCTCGGGCAGGAGGAGCACCGGGTGCAGCCCGCATTGCTCCCACAGGCTCATCAGGAGGAGCGATAGGTCGAGGCAGTTGCCCAGGCGTTCACGCATGATTCGGTCGGCCAGGCGCACGCGCTGTCCTGTGGTCTCAAAGCTGGCGGGCGCAGTGATGTACCCAACGCCAAGCGAGGAGACCGCATTGAAACACGCCTCGGCGATGCGAGAGACGCGCTGACGGCTGCCGGACGCGTACCCGTCGAGAGCCTCGGGTTGACCGGCGTTGCGCAGCGACACGCGCGCAGCTCCAAGGAGGTCCGCCACACGAGGGTGGTTGGGTGTGACGAACGCTGCGGTGAGTTCGGGGAAGTGCCCAACGCCGGGCCACTCGTCGAACGCCAGAATGTCGAGAGGAAACGCCGCCCGCACCGCACCGGTATCACAAGAGACGCGGCAGTTGACGGAGCTTCTCTCTCCCTCCGTTCGCAGCGCGAGCGATCTGGCGTTGAGACGGAAGCCGGTGGGGTTCAGGACAGCGGTATCGCCCGGCCCGATGAGCGCCAGTCGCCCGGTCCACGGCTCCGCTCCGTCATTCTCGAGGGAGAGTTCGACGGTCAAGTCGTGCAGCGGAGCATCGGCGCGAGAGGCGACCCGCACGCTCTCGACAAGCGGCACGCCATTCTGCTGCATCGCGAAGTTCACGCGGTCGCTGCAGTCGAGGTCGATCGTGCAGTCAAGGGCAGGTCGCGTGGGCTTCGGATCATGTTCGTCAAGCGTCGATGACATGCACCACTCGCGATCTGCCGAAACCCGGGACAGCTTCGTTGCGCTCCGCAAGCGACGGGCACGCCAACGCCGTCTGCGAGCGCGCCGAGACTGTACGTGAGGGCGCGCGACGCCGCCAGCGCCTGCCTGCGATCGGAGCGTGGGAGGGGACTCGCCTAGGCCGCCTTGCTCGCAGCCGGGTTCAAGATCGCGGCCGGGATGCGGTCGAGCGGCAGCGTCACCGAAGCTCCGCCGCGCTCGATAGCTGCTCGGGGCATGCCGAACACCACGCAGGTCTCCTCGGCCTCGGCGATCGTGAAGCCGCCCGCGTTGTGCATGGCGAGCATGCCCTCAGCGCCGTCGGAGCCCATCCCGGTGAGGATGACGCCGGTGGCGTTGTTGCCCGCGTGCTGGGCGACCGAATGGAACAGCGCGTCAACGGATGGCCGGTGGCGTGTGATGGGGGGGTCGTCGCTCAGCGCTGTGCGGTACACGGCACCGTCGCGCACGAGGCGCATGTGACGCCCGCCGGGGGCCAGCAGGACGAGCCCAGGGCCGATCAAGTCGCCGTGGCGCGCCTCGCGAACCTCCATCGGCGACGCGTCGTTCATTCGCTTGGCGAACTGCGTGGTAAAGCCGCCGGGCATGTGCTGCACAATGAGCGTTCCCGGCGCGTTGCGGGGCAGTGCCGGAATGACGCGCATGAGCGCTTCCGTTCCGCCGGTTGATGAGCCGATGGCGATGATCTTGTGCGTTGCGGAAGGCAAAGCAGTGCTTACGTGAACCTCGCGGGGAGGAGATGCAACGGCCTTCCGTCGACGAACACGAGCGCCTGCCGCTTCGCGCACGGCATCCGACAGCTCCGCGCCGAGCTGTCCGATGTCGTACGCCGCCGTCGGCTTGCACATGACGGCGACGGCCCCGGCTTCCAGACAGGCAAGCGCGAGTTCGCATCCCTCCGGTGTAATCGAGCTGACAACGATCGTGGGGATCGGATGGTGTTCCATGAGCTTGCGCAGAAACGTAAGGCCGTCCATACGCGGCATCTCGATGTCGAGCGTCAGCACGTCTGGCCTGAGTTCGGCGATCAACTCGCGAGCGGCGTAGGGGTCAGGCGCGGCGCCCACGACCGTGATGTCGGGGTGGGCGTCGAGCTTCAGTGTCAGCGCTCGGCGCACAACGGCCGAATCGTCGATCACAAGCACGCGATGGGACATGGACTTGCTCCGTGCTCAAGCGGCGGCCGCGTCCGGACGCCAAGTCACGACCATCGGGAGGCCCTCAACCAACAGACGGCAGATCACCGACCGCGGGCAAGGCGCCGGGCACGCCGCCACCGGTACGCTCAGGCGGAATGGCTGAGTCTCGGAACCAAGCAGCCGGAGCACAGAGCCCCCCATGATGTTCGCCAGTTCCTTCAGGGCGTCAACGCCCTCGCGCTCCGGCGCGACCGAGTCCGGGTCGGCGCCGAGAAGGCTCGACGCGAGTTCGACGAGGCACGCGTCGTCGGCGGCGACGGTCACGCTCCCGCCGCTTGGGCCGTCGTACCGCACGTGCGCGTGAACGGGAGCATCGAGGACGGTCTCGGTCGGCTCGGCGCACAAGAACGCCGTGCGCTCGAGCGCATCGAGCGCCGCGGTAAAGAGCTGGTCGGGAGTGATGTGTGTCACGCGGCCTCTCCGAAGATGCGAACGACAAACGCGCGGATCTGCTCCGGCTCGAAGGGCTTGGGCAGCGAGTCGCTCACGCCGAGCGAGCGCAGCTCAGCGAGCCGATCGCGATTGGACTCCGTCGAGATGACGATGATGTGGGTATGCGCGCCCAAGTCGGTACGGCGCAACTCGGTGACAAACTCGACGCCGCTCATGACCGGCATGTTGATGTCCAGGAGCACGAGACTCGCGGGACACCCGCGCATGGCGTCCAGGGCGGTCTGTCCGTTGTCCGCCTCGCGGATGTGCGCATCGTCGATGCCGGCCAGACGCAGCGTCTTCCGTATGACCTTGCGACAGCCCAGCGAGTCATCGACAATGAGTAAGGAGCGATCCATCGTGTTCCCCCCGGCATCTACGCCGCCCATAGCGCCCGCTCCTTCCCTTCGGATCGCACGGTCACTGCGCCGTCGCTCAGACGAAGGAGGAGAGTGCGAGAGACATCGCCGCCGGTGTCGTCGGCGTGGAGCAGGACGTTGTTCTTCCAGAAGAGCTTGCGGAGGATCGTGCGATTCCGTTGCCCCACACGGAACTGATCGCTCTGCGCAAGCACCTCTGCGCCGCCCGCGGCGCAGACGATCATGCGTTCCTTGACAGCGCCGAGCTCGTACATCCTCTTGAACAGCAGCGGGATGCCTGTGGCGCCGTACATCGCCGGCTTCAGCTGTGCCTTCGCCGGATCGCCCGTGGCGTCGGGAAGCATGAAGTGCAACATGCCGCCGACATGGAGCTCCGGGTCGAAGACCGTCACAGCGACGCATGACCCGAGCGCGTGCGTGATGATCGTCGCGTCGGCGCTGTCCGAAACGGCCATGTCGGAGACGCCGACAACGATCTGTGCAGCGGAGCGGCTCATAGCCCGTACACCGATGGTTGGAGGGTGCGAAACGGGGTCTTGAGGCCGGCGAGCGTCTCTGCGCTGCCGATGACCAACACACCCTCGGGACCGAGCAGCTCGCTCATCCGGTTCACCAGCCTCTCTCGCGTCGGCGCGTCGAAGTAGATCATCACGTTGCGGCAGAAAATCGCGTCGAAGGGCCCGCTCATCGGCCAGGGGGCATCCATCAGATTGAGACGATGCACCGCGACGTGCGAACGTAGCTGGCTGGAGACCCGCCGCTGCCCGCTGTGATCGGCGGCGCCGAAGTACTTCTTGCGCATGTGTTCCGGCACTCGTGCGAGGGCGTCTTCCGGGTACTCCCCGCGCGACGCTTGCTCGACGGACCGAGTCGAAAGATCCGTCGCGAGGACGCGTATGTCCCACGATGTCGGGTCCGGGAGTGACTCCAGCGCGTGCATCGCGAGCGTGTACGGTTCCGAGCCATTGGAGCACGCCGCCGACCAGAGACGCAGGCGGCGCGACCTCGCCGCAACGCGCGGGTAGGTGATCGCTTGCAAGAAGTCAAAGTGATGAGGCTCGCGGAAGAAGGAGGTCGTGTTCGTTGAGAGCATGTCGAAGAACGTGAGCAAGTCCTGCTCGGTCGGATGCGCCCGGAGATGCGCGAGGAACTCATCGACCGAGTTGAACGGAGCTCGCACGAGGAAGCGCGTGAGGCGTCCTTCCACGAGCGTCCGTTTGCCCTCGGACAGATTCAGGCCCCAGCGATCGTGGGCGATGCGCGCAATTTCGGAGAAGTGATCCGCGGTCAGCTTCGGCATGATGCGCTCAAGCGGGTGAGATCAGAACGATGCCAGCGGTGCGTCTTCGTCGAAGGGGATGACGTCGGCGCCGCGCTTGGGCGACGGCGCCTTCCCGCCGAACGGACAGGCCCCCTTCTTGGGCGCGCCCGCACTGCTCGTTGCCGCCGGCGGTGCGACTGGCGCCGCGGGCGCTGAGGCTCCGCCGTTGAACCCCCTCACGAGATCGCGAAGCGAGCTGACCTGAGCCGCGGTCTGCTGCGCGTTGGCGGCGAGCTGCTCGGAGTTCGCAGCGGTCTGCTGCGTGACGCCGTCGAGTTCGGTCACGCCCGCGTTGATCTGCCCGACGCCCTGGGCCTGCTCGCCCGACGCGGCCGAGATCTCGTTCACGAGCGTATTGACCTTGCTGGTGCTCGTGACGATCTCCTCGAGCGCGGCGCCCACACGCGCCGCGATGCTCACGCCATTGTCCGCCCGCTTGGCGGACTCCTCGATCATCGCAGACGTGTTCTTGGCGGCCTCTGCGCTGCGCTGCGCCAGATTCCGCACCTCCTCGGCCACCACGGCGAACCCCTTGCCGGCCTCGCCGGCCCGCGCTGCCTCCACCGCGGCATTGAGGGCGAGCAGGTTCGTCTGGAACGCGATCTCGTCGATCACCTTGATGATCTTCGAGATCTCAGCACTGGATGACTTGATCTCGGACATCGCGGCGCTCATGTCGCCCATCTGCTCGCGGCCCTTCTCAGCCGACTGCTGGCAGTCCGCGGAAAGGCCAGAGGCCTGGCGGCAGTTCTCGGCGTTGCGATCCGTCATGCTCGTGATCTGCTCGAGGGAAGCGCTGATCTGCTGCAGGCTCGACGCCTGGCGAGACGCCCCGCTCGAGAGCGACTGACTCGCCCCGGCGATCTGCTGTGTCCCGAGGTCGATCTGGTCGGCGCCCGCCCCGATCTGGTCGACGAGCTCGCGGAGGCGATCGGCCTGCTCACGATCCCGCTCTCGACTCTCGGCGGCCTCGCGCTCCATCCGCTTCTTCTCAGTGATAACCGTCCAACTCGCCATGCACCCGATGAACTCGCCCTTCGAGTCGAACACGCCGTCCGCCTGGAGTTCGACGTCCTCGCCGCCAATGACAATCTCCGCCTTGTGCGGCAGGTAGCGCTTCGGATCGCTGAGCAGGCGTCGCTGCACCTCCGGGCTCTTGTGGAAGATGTCGATGCACTGGCCCATCATGTCGTCGACGCGCACGGGCAGGTTGTGCTCAAGCGTGCGGAGCGTCTGCCGCGAGAGATCGTTCATATAGGTCAGCCGGAGTTCGGCGTCGACGAGCATCACGTTGATGGGCAGCTGGCGCATCATCTCGGTGACTTTGCTGGCTTCCGCCTCGGCCTGAAGCGCCGCCTGCTTCTCTGCCGTGATATCCGACGCGAGCTTCACGACCTTGTACGCGCGCCCGTGCTCGTCGAGAATGGGGTTGTAGGAGGCCTGGATCCACACCTCCGACCCGTCGCGATGCACACGCAAGTACTGGCCGGAGCGGAACTGGCCGCTCGCGAGGTCACGCCAGAACTGGCGATACTCGGGGCTCGACCCGTACTCCGGCGTGACGAACATGGAGTGGTGCTTGCCCTGGATTTCCTCAAGCCGGTACCCCAGCGCGTTGCAGAAGTTCTCGTTCGCACTGACGATCGTGCCGTCGAGTTCGAACTCGATCATCGCCTGAGACCGAGAGAAGCTCGCGATCTGGTTCGCGAGTTCCTTCCCCTGAGTCGTGCCCGACCGCGACGATGCGGGAGTGGGGCTGGTGGCCTTCTTCGAAGTCGTGGACATCGTGAACTCCTGGTGGTCTTCAGTCCGCATGGCTACGCGGCGTCTTGCATGGGGGGCGTGGTGTGCATGGGGGTGGACGTGCCGTCCGGCGTGTCGACGAGCTCGGACGCGACGAGGACTCGGTCAATATCGAGGAGGATCGCGACGCGCTGCGCGTTGTGCCCCCCGACCTTGCCCATCCCGAGGATGTAGTCGGTGTTGAGGGCGAAGCCAAAGCGCGGCGCGGGTTCGATATGGTCACGGGCGATGTCGAGCACCTCGCTCACGGTGTCGACGATCACGCCGATGTGGAACTTCTCGCCTTTCTGGTCGTCACTCGCCTCGACGACAATGACGCATGTCGCGTCGGTGTAGTCAACCGGCGGCAATCGGAACTTCGCGCGCAGGTCGATCACGGGGATGATCTTGCCACGGAGGTTGATCACGCCCTTGATGTGCGCGGGTGTCTTGGGGAGGGGCGTAATGTCCATCAACCCGATGATCTCGCGCACACGCAGGATCTCGACGCCGTACTCCTCGACGCCGAGGCGGAACGTGAGGAACTTGCTCTCGTTGGTGTCGACAGCGGCGTGCATGGGCGTCGTGGTCATCCGTGGTCTCCGGCCGTCAGGACAAGAGGATCAGCTGCGCACTCGGTCGCCTCTGTGATCATGCCGGCGACGTCGAGGATCGGCGCCACCCTGCCGTCGCCCAGAATCGCGCCGCCGAAGACCGCCCGTGAGCGTGGCACGCCCGCGCCGAGCGACTTGATGACGACCTGCTGCTGACCCACGATCTCATCGACCTGCAGGCAACACCGCCCCGCGTTCGATTCGAGCACGACCAACAAGGTGTCCTCGAACGCCCGGTCATCAGATGGGATGTCGAAGAGGTCGCGCAGGGAGTGGATGGCGAGAATCGCGCCGCGCACCAGAGCGCACCGACCGCGTCCCGCGACGGTGACAACGCGGCTGGAATCCGGTCGGAAGCTCTGTTCGATCGACAGCGTCGGGATCACGTAGCGCTGGGCGCCGACGCGCACCACCATGCCGTCGATGATCGCCATGGTCAGCGGGAGCGAGAGCACGAATGTCGAGCCCTTGCCGTACTCGGATCGGATCTCCACCGTGCCGCGCAGGGCCTCGATGTTGCGGCGGACCACGTCCATCCCCACGCCGCGCCCGGAAACGTCAGTCACCTTCTCCGCGGTAGAGAACCCCGGCGCGAAAATGAGCTGGAAGACCTCCGAGTCGCTCATCTCCTTCGGATCACGCTCCGGTGGGATCACGCCCCGCTCCAGCGCCTTGGTGATGAGCTTCTCTCGAGACAGCCCGCGGCCGTCATCCTGCACCTCAATCACGATCGCTCCACCCTTATGGAACGCGCGAAGCGCAAGCCGCCCCTCCGCGGGCTTGCCCGCGGCGCGGCGTTCCTCGGGAGTCTCTAGCCCGTGGTCACAGGCGTTGCGGATCATGTGGACAAGGGGGTCGCCGATCTCGTCGACGACGGTCCGATCGAGTTCCGTGTCTTCGCCATGGATGTCGAGCCGGATCGCCTTGCCGCTCTTGACAGAGAGGTCTCGGACGAGGCGAGCCATCTTCTGAAACGTGCCGCGCAGCGTGACCATGCGCAGCGACATGGCGACCTCTTGGAGGTCGCGGATGATCTTGCCCACGTGCCCGATGTTCCGCAATGCACGCTGCTCGGCGATCGAGCGGACCGCCGGGTCTTGCACCACCATCTGATGGCCAATGACCAGTTCGCCCACCATGTCCACGAGCGAGTCAAGGCGCGTCGTGGAGACCTTGATCGCCTGATCGAAGCGCCGCGTCGTCGCGCCAGGGGAAGGAGAGTCGGCGGCTGCTTGCGCCGCGGGGCTGGCGGGCAAGGGCCGGGGTGTTGGGGACTCAGGAGCCGGTTCGCCGCGCAACGCGGCGTCGAGCTGAGTCATGACGTCCCGATAGGCCTGCGTGCCGACGGGCTCGCCACCATCGAGGTTCGTGATCAGTGCTCCGAGAACGTCGGTCGCGAGCAATGCCGCGTCGAGCACGCCCGTGCCGGCCGCCGTGTTTCCGTTGCGGACAGCGTCGAGCAGAAACTCCGCGCGGTGCGCGAGATCGACGATCGGAGTGAGGTTCAGAAAGCCGGCCACGCCCTTGATCGTGTGAAAGGCGCGGAAGACCGTGCTGACAAGCTCGGTGTCACCCGTGGTCGATTCAAGCTCGAGCAGGGCTTGCTCTGCCGCAGCGAGGTGCTCGCGCGATTCAACGATGAACTCCCGAACCGTCTCGTCACCCTCGGACACCAGATGCACGTACTCCCCGTCACCACCGCCGGAGGCGTCGGGGCCCGGGGTCGATGGGACAGGTGTCTGTGCCGCGGTGTCGCCGATGGTGGTGAGCCGGGACAGCAGGGCCGCGTCACCCGCCGGCTTTGAGCCACTGGCATAGGCGTCAATCGCTCGGCGCATCCAGTCAACGAGTTCAAGCAGCGCCGCCGACGGGAACGCGCCGCCCGCCGCGCCCACACGGTCGATCGCCGACTCCGCCTCGTGGAACATCGTCTGCGCGTCGTGAGCGCCCACGACCCCGCACTCGCCTTTCACGTTGTGCAGCAGGCGTCGCACCTCGTCCACGCCCGGACCGTCCTCGCCAGCTTCGAGCGACAATGCCGCCGTCTCGATCGAGTCCAGGCTCTCGCGCGTGGAGGAGGTCCAGGCCTCCAACAACTCGGGATCGAGGTCGGGGGCGCCGGTTGGCTCCGGTTGTGCTCGTGGTGCAGCTTCGGAGGGGCTGCCGGCGGGGCATTGGTCCACTCCATTGGCGGCCGGCGTTTCGGGGTTCGCCGCGCCCTGATCCAACAACCGAGCGAGACCGTGAACCAAGTCGGTGACGCGTGCGAGTTCAGCCTGCGGGTCGTCGCAATCTCTCAGCACCACGCGCTCGAGCGTGTCCATCGCGTCGCGAACCTCAGCACCGCTCTCGCTGTCGTCGAGGGCCTCGGCGAGCGCGTCGCGCAACGACACCAGTTGCTGCACGTCGTCGTGTTCGATACCCGCCGCGAGGGCCGCGGCTCGGTTGATGTAATCTGAGGTGGGCACTCGATCTACGCCTTCCCAAGGGACCGTTTGAGATCGGCGGACATGGGGCCCCGCTTAAGCACGCCTCCGGAGACATCAAACGCCCGGCGGGCGCAAGCGCCATAGCTGCGCCTTTCAACGGACGATGAACCCTCGATGCGAGACCATGCCTTTGAGAGTGAGTTTGTGGCCGCGATGCACGAGGCGCTCAGCTTCATCCTCGCGAGCGTCGGCGTGCAGAACGTCCAAGCGACCGCGACCCGGGCGCGAACGTCCGGGGATCGGTGGAATGAAGTCACCGGCATCATCACCTACTCTGGAGACATCGCCGGCGCCGTCGCGCTAACCGCGCCACTCGCCACCGCGAACGCGATGGTGCACGCTCTGGCGGGCGAGATGCTCAGTCACGAGTCCGAAGACTACACCGACGCCTTTGGAGAACTCGTCAACATGATCTGCGGGCGCACGAAAGCCGCATTACGGGGTGAGAACTCGATCTCTGTTCCCACGGTCGTGATCGGCGATTGCACCGGCCGCGCCGCCGGCCTCGAGGGGCCGACGACGGTCGTGCTGTGCGAGTCCGGACTCGGCCCGTTTGCGGTGGAGTTCGCCATTCGCGTCAGAGCGGCCGGGCTCGCGAGCAGCGCAAAGGGGGCCGCATAATGCGAGTACTCTTGGTCGATGACTCGAAGGTGATGCGGAACATCCAACGCAAGATCCTCGCCGGCCTCGGTTGGGAGGAGATCACGGAGGCGGCCGACGGTGCCGAAGCGCTCGAGTGTATCGCGAGTCATGCCCCCGAGCTGATCCTGCTCGATTGGAACATGCCCGTGATGGATGGCCTTGAGTTCCTCAAGAAGCTGCGATCCGCCGGGAACAAGACACCGGTGATCATGGTGACCACGGAGGCCGAGAAGAGCCGCGTCATCACGGCGGTTCAGGCCGGCGCCAACAACTACATGATCAAGCCGTTCACCGCCGATCAGCTCAAGGAGCGGATCGAGCAGACGCTCAAGCGGCACGCGGCTTAGCGTCGCCGACCGTGCAGAATCCGGCGTGCTCCGAGAGACGCACGCAGCCCGTCTCGCTCTCGATCGTCGGCGTCTCTCCGCAGTGCAACGTAACCGGTCCGTCAACGGGCGCGACGACCTGGAACTCCGGGCCGCCGATGCCGAGCACGGATCCCGGAGCGATGCGCTCCCGCACCGTCAGGGTGGCGGTCGAGCCGGCTGAAAGCGATTGGAACTGCGACACCTTCTCGCGCAGGCTCTCGACTTTGCACTCGAGCTCTGGCACATCACACATCAGCACCGTCAACTCCTCACGCTGCACGGGATTCAGTGTGCTCGGATCAAGCGTGCGCAGCGCATCGAGTTTGGCACGGCGTGCTCTTGCTTCTCGTTCAAACCCATCCACGCGACGCAGCATGTGGGCAATCGCGTCCTGCGGTGGAGACCCAAACCCAACACACACACGGGTCAACATCCCGTCGGCACCGATCGTGCCTACGGACGCCGCGTTGGTGCAGACCAACTCACCACCGACAACCACCGCGTCCTCCGCGTGACATGTGCCGCGCACCTCGATCCGACACCCGTCGAGGGACTCCTCGACATGCAGGTCGCCGCGCACTTCGGCGGTCAGGCCCCGCGCCGAGGCGACGACCAGGCCGCGCGGGCAAGACACAAACGCACTCGCGCGCTCCTGTTGCACGGGGCCAGGCGCATCGGGAGTGCCCGAGTAGGCCAGCCCGATGGGGCCAAGTGCCTCAGGCGCAAGGACAAACTGCAAGCCATGGTCCCAACCACCCGCGCCCTCTCGGGCCCACCGGATGACGACACATGCCCGTCGCCCGCCGTGTTCCGAGAGTTCGAGTGTCCACGTCGAGCCCACTTCGATCGGGCGATCGGCGCGAATGCAGGCGCCGCCGATCGATATATTCGCAATATGTACGGATAGGCCATCCGCCTCCCGCGTATCGCCCAGCGGCGACAACGACGCTGCTGCGTCGACGTCCATGCGCTCGTACGCCCGGAGGGCCTGCGATGAGTCCATGTCGCGTCCATCGGCTCCGTGGGGAGCCTGGTCAAGGCCTCAACTCCGGTTCTGAGAGACACACTCTGTGGGATCTCCGCAACCGGTCGGAGCCCACATTCGGAAGGCCGTGCGGACCGGCGAGTTTGCCCCCGGCTTGACGCTCCGGCTTCAGGGCGGGAGACTCCCGGACCGGCGGGCTATTCCGTCGGTGGTCCCGGGCGGCGGGACCGGCAGGCCACTCGCCCCCGCAAGGCGGCACCCATGCACCCGTGCGCGCGCGGGCTCACCTCGGAGACCTCCCATGGCACGTTCCGGCGCAGGCGTCGGCGTAGTCTCGACCATCGTCGTTCTGAGCATCCTCTCCCTGGGGCTGTTCATTTCGACCGTGGTGTTCTTCGGCAAGTACAACCGCGCGTCGGGCGACCTCGCGAACGCGGACCGCGAAAAGCGGCGCTTCGTCACCGCGGCCGAGGAACAGGACGCCCAACTCCAGGCCTTCCTGCAGGCCGCCGAGAGGCAGGCGCCCTCGGCGTCGCTCGTGGGGTATCTCAACAATGCCCTTCAGCAGTCGATGGCCGCCACCACCGGGTCGCGTCGTGACGACTTCAACCGCCTCATGCAGCGTCTTGGAGAAGCGCAGCTCCGAGGCTTCGCGATCGCGAAGGGATGGGAGCCCCCGCAGGACGGAAGCCAGGGCAACCCGCCCACGCTCGCGCAGCTCGCGGAGGGCACAAGCCTGCTTCAGCTCATGCGCGATATGGACGCCGCGTTCCTGAGCACGCGGCAGACGCTCGCCGAGTCGGAGCGCGCCCGCGCACGTGCGGACAACGACCTCCGCTCCGAGGTGGACCGCGTCCGTGGTATCGAGGCTCGTCACCGTGACACGCTCGCTGATCTTCAGCGTCAAATCGGGGCCTACGAGGAAGAGGTCGATTCCTTCCGCAACGACACCAACAACGCGCAAGCCCTCATGAACCAGCGCTTGGACACCCAGCGCTCCGAAGCGGCCGACCGCGAGAGCACGCTCGCCAACCGGATCACCGAGCTCGAAGAAGAGAACGCGCGAATCTCCAACCAGCTCGAGTCGCAGCGGCAGGATCGCCAGGGCTCTCTACGCGGCACCGATGAGTACGCCCTCGTCGATGGCACGATTCTCGCCGTGAACGCCGGGGCCCGGCGAGCGACCATCAGCATCGGGCGCGAGCAGAAGGTCGTCATCGGCATGCCCTTCGCGGTCTACACCAACGCCTCCGCCATCCGCCCCGACGCCCAGGGCAACTACCCGCGCGGCAAGGCGCAGCTCGAGGTGATCGAGATCGCAAACGAGACCGCCACCTGCCGCATCACCTCGCAGACCCAGGGCAACCCGATCGTGCGAGGCGATGTCATCGCCAACGCGGTCTACGACCCCAACAAGGTCTACACCATGCTCGTATTTGGGAACTTCGACGCCAACCGCGACGGAGTGGCGACCGAAGGCGAACAGCGCGACTGGGAAGCCGCGATCGAAGGGTGGGGCGGTCGTGTGGTCGACGAGATGACCGGGCACATCGACTTCCTGGTGCTCGGGCAGCGTCCCGTGCTCCCGCCGGAGCCCCCGGTCGGTGCGTCGTACGTGCTCGTGCAGGAGTACCTGCGGCAGGAGGAAATCGTCCGTCGCTACGACGAGCTCTTCCGACAGGCCGCGGCGACCGCGATCCCCGTGCTCAACGAGAACCGTCTGCGCACGCTGATCGGCGGGTTCTGACCCGGCGATGACCACCGGCGCGCTCACGAAGAGCGTCGTCCATCCAGCCCTCTACGCGACCATTCGCACCGCGATGGGCGTGCCGACGGTCGCGGGCTCTCGCGCGTCAATCCGTGCCGCGCGGGCCCTCGGGCGCACGTTCGCGAGGCTGCCGTTCAACCGCTCACGCACAGCGAAAGCTGTTGACCGGCTGGGCGTGGTCTTCCCGGAGATGGACGAGGCGTCGCGACGTGACCTCGTCGTGCGCTCGTACGAGCATCTGTTCATGCTCGGTGCGGAGATCGCGCACATCCCCCGCCTCTTCACGGAAGACGGGTGGGTGCATCACGTCGAACTCGATTCGATGGGCCCGACGCTCCGCGCGCTCACATCCGGACGCGCCGCGATCCTCGTCACCGGCCACTGTGGCAACTGGGAGGCCTCCGCTTACCTCATGGCGCTCATCGGCTTCCCGTTCCACGCGGTCTACCGCCCGCTCGACATGAAACCCCTTGATCGATGGGTGCGCCGCACGCGCGCGCGCCGTGGGCTCCACCTGCTCGACAAGTTCGGCGCGATGCACCGCATGCCCTCGATCATCGAGGGTGGTGGGGCGATCGGGTTTGTCGCCGATCAGAACGCGGGCGACCGCGGCGTGTTCGTGCCGTTTCTGGGGCGCCTCGCCTCGAGTTACAAGTCGATCGGGCTCGCCGCGGTCAAGATGGGCCTCCCGGTGATGGTCGGGTGCGCGCGTCGCATCGGGTGGGAAGATGCCGGCGGCGCCTCGCGCGGCGGGCTCACCACCCTCGGCACCCGCGACACCCAGGGCGTCCACTACCGCATTATCGTCGATGACTTCATCGAGCCCGAGGATTGGGCGGACCAACCCGACCCGGTCTTCTACCTGACCGCTCGCTACCGTCGGTCGCTCGAGAAGATGGTGCGAGAAGCGCCGGAACAGTATCTTTGGATGCACCGGATGTGGAAGAGCCGCCCCCGGCACGAACGCCTGGGCCGCCCATTCCCGGACACGCTCCGCGAGAAGCTCCTCGCGTTGCCCTGGACGACCGAGGCGGAGGTCGAGTCGATCGTGGAGCGCTCGGAGCGCGACACACGGTGGCTCGCCGAGAACGGGACCGACCGCCTGCCCTAGCGCGTTGCAACACGCCCGCCCGCGCGGTCCAATCATCGCAATCGGAGGTTTCCCATGGCTGACGGCAGGCTGGACGGCGTCAAAGTGCTCATCGTCGACGACGACCCGGACGTGCGCGAATCGGTCGAGGCCGCGTTCCTCGCCGAGGGCGCTGAGACCCTCGTCGCCGGCGACGGCAACACCGCGATCGACCTCTGTCACGAGGAGGCGCCCGATCTGGTGATCCTCGACATGATGCTCCCCGCCCGGTCGGGCTTCCTCGCGCTCGAGAAGATCAAAGGGCGTGAGGATTCGCCGCTCGTCATCATGGTGACCGCCAACGAGGGCAAGCGCCACCAGGCCTACGCCGACTCGCTCGGCGTCGACGGGTACATGCTCAAACCCGTGCCGCTCCAAAGCCTCATCGATACCGCGGTCGAGCTGCTGGATAACGAGGAGTAGAAACCGTTCATCGGCACCGGGGAACAAGCGACCGCGGTGGCGCGTGCGCGAGCGCCCAACCTCGCCACCTACCATTCCCCATGGCGAGCGCTCGACACGTGATCCTCCAACAGGCCCGGGAAGACAGCGAGCCCGGCGGCGAGTTGCCGGCGCTCGGCGAGCCGAAAGAGCTCCGCACCACGCTCTCGAAATACAACACCCACCCCGACGGCTCACCCATGTCGATCGGGATTGACCGCCTGCACGGGCCCGGCTTCATCGTCGAGATCCCTACCGGGCTCGACGAGCTGCGCCAGATCATGGTGCACATCAACGATCAGGAAACCGCGTGGCCCGTGCTCTCGCGCGTCTGCCGCGAACTCGGATGGACAATGCTCGACGCCGAGAGCGGGCGGAAGTTCATCTAGACCCCGTGCCACTGACCTGCTCTGAGGTCAGTGCTCCCCGATGCCCCGATGCAAGGAGGA
>JAUIFD010000234.1 GCA_030429485.1 Phycisphaerae bacterium
CATTCGATCAGGGCAATCCGACGACACCGCCGGGCTCGCCACGCTCGCCTCCAACCTCGCGACCTACGAGGGCCAGCGCGACACGATCCTCGACGATCTCTACGAGGCCGCCACGGCTGATCTCACCAACGACCAGAAGACCCTCCTCGCCAGCTTCAAATCCAACGAGGACCGCAGCGCGCCGATCGCCCTCAAATGGAAGTCGCGGACCGACGCCGACTGGGTCGCCATCCGCACTGGACTCGCCCACGAACGCATGGTCGCCAACGGCCTCGATGAACAAGACGACGATCTCCTCACCACCCTCAACGCCGCCAGGAACGAACCCACCTCCTCCACCTGCCAAGGGCGAGTCACCGCAAGCTGCGCAGCTTGTACAACCGCCTTCTACACGGCGTGCGGAGAATGAGCTCGTTCCGACATTTTGCCGTCCCAAGCTCTGGGTGAGCAATGAAGCACCATCCGCTTACGGCCTGCATGGTCGCGTGGGGGCCGATCGCCTCTCCCGCGCTCTCGCAGGTGGAAGTCGATCTGGCCGGTGAAACCGAGCTGGCCCGGCTGATCGACCTCGCGGCGTCGCGGCGCGGCGTCAGTGTCGAGTACCAACCACAGGAACTTAAGGGTAGTCTCACGCTGCGGCTGAGTGAGCCGCTCACCGACCAGGAACTCTGGCGGCTGACGGAGGACGCGCTCGCTGCACGGGGGTTTGCGCTGGCTCCGATCGCGGACGGCGCGGTCCTGAGCGTCGTACGACTGACGGATGCTCCCAAGCGGGTCTCGCCGGAACTGGGTGTCGGGACTGGCACCGGCAGCTTCGTCTCGGCAGTTGTGGACTTGGAGCACGCTGATCCACCGGCGGTGCTGAAGGCGATTCAGCCGCTGCTGACGCAGGGGTCGAGCGCTGCGGTGCAGCTCGGTGATCGTCCTTCGATTCTCGTGAGCGACACGCGTCGGCGTGTTCAGCTTGTCATGAAGCTGATCGCGGAGATGGACCAGCCGGGTGCGGTGGTGTCGATGGTGGAGTACGACGCGCAGGAGTTGGATGCGGAGTCGTTGGCATCGCTGGCGGCGCAGGTCGCGGCGTCGCAGGAGGCGGCGGGCGGACGGGCGTTGCCCGGGCAGGTTGTGGCGCGTCCGTCGGGAACATCGGTGCTTGTTGTAGCGCCGCAGGCGGAGCACGAGCGTTGGCTGCGTGTGCTGGCGCAGTTGGACCGGCAGCAGCCGGTCGTGACGCGGACGTACCTGCCCGGGCGGTACGGGCTCGGTGATGTCGCGGGCTTGATCCAGGAGGTCATCGCCGGCGATGACGAGCGGTTCCGTGTGGTGCAGGATGCGTTGACGAACGCGCTGGTGATCACCGCGACGCCTTCGCAACATGCCGAGGTTGATGCGCTGCTGGAGCGTCTTGCGTCGGCCCCGGCGGAGGCGCGGCGACCGGCGCGGCGCTTCGTGCTACGCAATCGTGATGTGACGGAGGTGCTGGAGATCTTGCGTGAGTTGATCGGCGCGGGTGGAGCCGATGCGCCGGGCGACGGCGAGACTCTCTCAACGAACGCGGCGTCCTTGCAGCCGCCGCCCCAATTGAACACCCCGCCGGATACGACCGGCATCACGCAACGAACACCCGCACCCGAAACGCCAGCATCCCAACGACCCACATCGAGTTCGGCAGCTTCCGAGGATGGCGCGGTGCAACTCGTGGCCGACCCGGCGACGAACACGATCATCGCGATCGCCGAGCCGTTGGTGTTGGATCGGCTCGAGAGCATCATCGAGACGCTCGACGTGCGGCAGACGCAGGTCGCACTGGAAGTCTTGATCGTGAGTCTTACGGACGATGAGACCCTGGATCTCGGCATCGAGATCGACCGCCTGATCGACGGGCCGGACGAGTCGGTCGGGAGGCTCTCATCGTTGTTCGGCCTTGGCTCCAACCTCGCGGATGACGCGTTGCCTGCGGGTGGCGCGGGGTTCACGGGCGCGATCCTGAGTCCGGGGGACTTCACGGTCGTCATCCGCGCGCTCGAAACCCTCAACGACGGGCGATCGCTCTCGCGGCCCAAGGTACTGGTCGAGAACAACGAGCAGGCGGTGCTCGACTCGGTGATCCAGCAGCCGTTCACGAGCACGAACGCGTCGGACACGGTCGCCACAACGTCGTTCGGCGGCACGCAGGACGCGGGCACGCAGGTGACGGTGACGCCGCAGATCGCCGAGGGCGATCACCTGCGCCTGGAGTACGCGATCGCGCTCAGTTCGTTCGTGGGCGACTCGGCGGACCCCAACATCCCGCCGCCGCGCCAGGAGAACCGCGTGCAGTCCGTGGCGACGATCCCCGACGGGTACACCGTCGCGCTCGGCGGGATCGAGCTGACGACCGACGCCGACGCGGAGAGCCGTGTGCCGGGGATCGGCGCGGTGCCGATCATCGGCGAGCTCTTCAAGAACCGCTCGAAGTCGTCGGGGCGTTCTCGGTTCTATGTCTTCATCCGCGCGAACATCCTGCGCGACCGCGGCTTCGAGGACTTGAAGTACTTGAGCGACGCCGAGGTGCGTGACGCGGGGATCGACGACGGGTGGCCGGAGCTCAAACCGAGGCTGATCCGATGACCCCCACCCCATCTCCTGCCGACTTGGTTGAGCCCATTGGGACCGCATCCGATCGCCACGCAACGAAACCGAGTCACGAGTTCCTGTCGCGCATCCCTCGTGACTTTGCGCGGCGTCACTTGATGCTGAGCGAAGGTCGGGACGAACGCGGTGTGAACACCGTCGAACACCTTGCCATCGCCGAGCACTCGGATGCTGCCGCCGTCCACAACGCGGGCGTTGCGCTCGGCGTGACCATCGCGACTCGCACCTGCGATCCCGAGGAGCTCGCGCGGCGGATCGACACGGCGTACACGGAGGTCTCTGGATCACCGGACGCGGTCGAGGTCGCGACCTCCGCCGAGACTGCCGAGGAGATCGAGCGTGCGCTCGCGCTCTCCGATCAGGACTTGCTCTCGACCGCGGGCAAGGGTCCGGTCGTCAAGCTGGTGGACGCGATGCTCTTCGAGGCCGCCGGCCGCGACGCGAGCGACCTGCACGTGCAGCCGCTTGCCGATCAAGTCCTCATCCGAGTCCGCGTGGATGGCGTGCTGCAGACGGTGCGCACGCTGCCGTCACGCCTCGCGGCGCCGTTGGTGAGCCGCATCAAGGTGATGGGGCGTATGGACATCGCGGAGAAGCGCATCGCGCAGGACGGTCGGGCCACGGTGTCGATCGGCTCAGGGCGCACGATTGACCTGCGGATCTCGACGCTCCCGACAACGTACGGCGAGCGGGCCGTGATCCGCCTCCTCGAAACCGAGTCCACCGCCCACCCGGTGGACTTCGACGCCCTGGGCATGGATGAACGCACGCGTGATCTGTTCCTGGGGCGCGCGTCGCGATCGAGCGGGATCGTGCTGGTGACGGGTCCGACGGGGTCGGGCAAGACGACGACGCTGTACACGACGCTGCGTTGGCTCGCGGCGCGCTCGGGCAAGCTCGACGGGGGCGATCTCAACATCATGACGATCGAGGACCCGGTCGAGTACGAGCTCTCGACGGCTGGGGTCGCGATCAGCCAAGCGCAGGTGAACACGAAGAAGGGGGTGACGTTCGCGTCGGGGCTGCGGCACATCCTCCGGCAGGACCCGGACGTGGTGATGGTCGGCGAGATCCGCGACAAGGAGACGGCGCAGACGGCGATCCAGGCGAGCCTGACGGGGCACCTGGTGTTCTCGACGCTGCACACGAATGACGCCGCGAGCGCGGTGACGCGATTGGTTGATCTCGGCGTGGAGCCGTACTTGGTGAGCGCCTCGCTGTCGGCGGTGCTCGCGCAACGGCTCGTGCGCACACGCCACGCCGCGTGCGAGGGGCAGGGGTGTGGCGGTGATGACTCTGGGGGGATGGGTGGGGGGGTGGGGTGCTTCGGTTCGGGGTACCTCGGCAGGACCGCGGTCTTCGAGTTGCTGGTCGTGGACGACGCGATCCAGGAGGCGATCGGGCGAGGCGCGACGGCGGGCGAGGTGCGATCGCTCGCGCGGGCAGCGGGTTCGGTGAGCCTGCGCGACGCGGGGTTGATCCTCGCCGAGCGTGGCGTGACGACCAGGGTCGAGGCCGAGCGTGTGCTGCTCGGGTTGTCGTGAGAGGCTGCGCATGAGCCTGTTCCGATACACCGCGGTGCCGATCCAGGATGGGCATGGGGCTGCAGTTGGCGGTCCACAGCATGGCGAGTTGAGCGCCGAGTCCGCGGCGGCCCTGCGCGCGTCGCTGCGCCGGATCGGATTGCGTGTGACGGACATGCGCGAAGTGCGGCGACCGATCACGCTCGGCCCGCTCGCGCAGGTGTGGAGCCGACATCTGCGCTCCCGCCGTCAGCCGATGAAGGCGGAGCTCTTCGACTCGCTGGCGACGATGCTCGATGCGGGGCTACCGATTGTGGAGGCGCTGTCGAGCTTGGCTCGCTCAAGCCGCGCCAAGGCGCGCAACGTGCTGGTGATGGACCTGCGCGAGCGCCTGCGTGCCGGCGAGTCGATCGCGATCGCCGCGGAGGCGCACCAGGACTGGTTCGACGAGGCCGAGGTCGCGATGCTCCGCGTGGGCGAGGCCAGTGGCGAACTGCCGAGCGTGATGCGTTCGCTCGCGACACGCCACCAACGCGGGAGCGAGCTGGCGGCCAAGCTCTCGGGCGTGCTGGTCTACCCCGCGGTTGTCGCGTGCGTGGGGCTCGGCGTGGTCGTGTTCCTGAGCGCGAAGACCCTCCCGGATCTGGTGGCCATCCTGGATGGCGCGGGCATCGAGACCCCGGCGCTTACGCTCGGGATCATGGCCTTCGGCGACGCGGTGCGACGCTTCGGACTTGTGATCGTGCTCGTGTTGGTGCTGGTTGCGCTCACGTCCGTTCCGACCTCGCGCTGGTTCGAGCGCCACGGCGTG
>JAUIFD010000235.1 GCA_030429485.1 Phycisphaerae bacterium
TGTGCTCCCCGTTGTTCGCCCCCGAGCACCCGCACTCACCGTTGAACCACGCCTTATCGATCCGGTGCGAGGAGTCGTACTCGAAGTACGACGCCGCGTACGGCTTCAGGTTCGTCTCCGTCGCCGCGAAGTGGTCGTCGTCGAACGTCGTGTCCGACCAGTCGAACCGACGCACGCCCTCCGCCGCCACGATGTACTGCAGCGCGTACTCATGTCCCGGGTGTGTCGAGTCGTCGAACGCGCCCGTCCAGTACCGGTAGTACGTCTTCCGCTCCACCTCGATTCCCGAGTCCGTCAGCGGCGTCACCGTCGTGACTTGCTTCAGATTGCCGCTCGCCCCGTACGTCGTCGAGCCACTCGCGTAGTACTCGTACTCGACCGCCCCAACCTCCTCGACCCCCGACGGCGACGCCCATGTCCCGCTCGCCTTGGTCTCCGCCTTCACCTCCGTGAGCCTCGACGTCCCGTCCACTGACGTATAGGTGTAGCTGTACCGGCGGTCCGACGAGTCGTACGCGTACAGGATCCGCCCCGACGCGTCGTACCCGTCCGTCACCGCCGTCGACGCCGTCGATTCATGCCCCACGTACGCTGTCGAGCCGCCCGCGTCGGTCACCTTCCACAACTGCCAGTCGGCCTTGTTCGATGCGGTGTTGTCCCCAAAAAACACCGCCTCGTTGCCCTGCTGGTCGTAGTAGGTATAGGTATCAGGAGAGCCCGACGCGTAGATGATCACGCCGCCCCCACCGTTGACCGCGCGCCACGCCGTGCTTGAGTAGGTCGGCGTGTCATCGGTCTGACGCCTGCGGAACTCGATGTACCGGTCCGCCCCGTACACCAGGTAGAGCAAGTCGTCGTCCGAGCTCCCCGCGTCGTCGTAGAACACCAGCTCCGGCTGGCTCAGCTGCATCCAGTTCCGGCCCTGGTACCCGTCGCTGTCACGGTGCGAAGAGCCCGAGTCCGTCTGCGCGCTGTTGTAGCTCCGGCCCACCACCCACGGCTGCCGCGCCGGCAACGCAAGGTCCACCGTCGTGATCGTGTACGACCCCGTCGCCAGGTCGATCCCCGACCACGAACGCTGCCCGTTCATGCTCTCCGCGAACGGGCTCGCACCCACCATCCAACCGAACGCCGAGGCTGCCCTCGCCGTCCCGTCCAGGAACGCACCACGCTGCATCGCCAGCGGAAGCACGTCCTGCACGTCCGTCGCGCTCGTGATCTTCCGAGTCACCAGAGACGCGTCGTAGTGCACCAACAACTCGTCGTCGTCAACGGCGGTCACGCGGTCCTCACCCGCCACACCCACCCCTCCCGCAGACGCAGGTAGAGACAGACCGAGCGACATGGCCAGTACGCCGAGCAGCACATGACGCTCTGCGCTTGCACGAAGAGTCTGGCTGATGAAGCCACCGGGCGCTGTCGTGGCCTTGGGGGTCCGGATCGGATGGGAGGTGGGGAACATGGCGTGCTCCTTGGGGCTGCGCGCAGTCGCGCACGAGTCCACGCTCACCTTGCCCACTCGCCCAGCCCCGCACAACACCAAAGTCCCCACAATGAACCGCGGTTCAATCTGGAACGCAGGTTGTTCCCTTGCGCGTGCCTCACGCCCGATCCGCAGATTGAACGAACGTTCATTCTGCGCGAGGCGCCTCACGCGGCGCGACCACGAGCGCACATTGAACCGCCGTTCATTCCACGAGATCACGCTTGGACTCTTAACGACGGCGCGGTACCTAGAGGGGCATCCCCGCGCACCTCCCGTGCGCCGCGCAAGGAGACACGCGATGCCACGTCATACGCGATCCGCGAACCACCCGAAGTCCAAGCGACGCGGTCAGGTCCTGCTCCCCCTTCTCGCCGGAGTGGTCACGCTCGGCACCGTCGGTCTGGTCTCCTGGAGCTCGCTCTCGGGGTCCGAATCGACCTCGACGACCGCGCCACTCTTCAGCTACCTCCCGCCCACGGGCCCCGAACTCGCCGTCGCGATGGCCCGCGCGGGGCTCACGCCCGAGGCTCTCGCCGCTGTTGGGGTCGCCTCGAACGACATCGACGACGTGGTTGCGGACGCCCGCACCGAGTACGACGGCGCTACCCACGCCTCGCTCACGACGCTCGACACCGACATCCGGACGGCACGAGCCGCCCACCGTGAACTGGCGCGCGACATTCGATCAGGGCAATCCGACGACACCGCCGGCCTCGCCACGCTCGCCTCCGACCTCGCGACCTACGAGGGTCAGCGCGACACGATCCTCGCCGACCTCTACGAGGCCGCCACGGCCGATCTCACCAACGACCAGAAGACCCTTCTCGCGAGCTTCAAGGCCAACGAGGACTGCACCGCGCCGATCGCACTCAAATGGAAGTCGCGGACCGACGCCGACTGGGTCGCGATCCGCACCGGACTCGCTCACGAGCGCATGGTCGCCAAGGGAATCGACGAACAGGACGACGACCTCCTCACCACCCTCAACGCCGCCAGGAACGAACCCACCTCCTCCACCTGCCAAGGGCGAGTCACCGCAAGCTGCGCAGCTTGCACAACCGCCTTCTACGACGCGTGCGGAGAATGACGAGTTTGTCCCTCTCTTCTCGCGCCGCGCCTCTCGCCGCCCTCACCATCAAACCACCCACACCCATCGTGAGGGGCCCGGCGCATTCTGAACGCACATGGTGACGCCCTCGCCCACCAGCAGTCTCGTGTTCACGATGGCTCTGGTACTCGTTGGATGCGCGACGCCTCATTCGAATGAGCTATACACCCCCGGCTCTCGCAGCCCGCTGCTCGCGGAGAAGCTGACACAGCAGGCCGTCGCCGAACTGGACCCCACCCCACCGCGCAAGCCGGACCCGATCAAAGCCGAGCGGTTGCTCAAGGACGCGCTCGCGGCCGACCTCTTCCACGGCCCAGCGCACAACAACCTCGGCGCGCTCTACCTCGAACAGGGCCGCCTCTACGAAGCAGCCTCCGAGTTCGACTGGGCCTGCAAGCTCATGCCAGGCCACCCCGACCCGCGTCTCAACCTCGCCATGACCCTCGAACACGCCGGACGCGTCGACGAAGCGCTCGACGAGTACGCCACCGCGCTCGACGTCTACCCCAACCACATGCCCACGCTCCAGGCCATGACACGATGTGAGCTTCGCCACAGCCGACATACAGACCACACATCTGTGCACCTCCGCGAGATCGCCCTCGCCGGCGAGGATCAGACCTGGAGGTCCTGGGCCCAGCGGCAACTGGCCCTGCAAGCGAATCGATCGCCCTAATTTGCTCGACGTTGGGCTCGCGCTAACATTGTGTTCAGCAATCGCACGCTCACCACAAGGGAACCAATCGTGTCAGCCGAGCAGGCCGCGTTGGAGACCGTCGCACGCGCCGCGCAGGACCTCTGGGTGGCCGCCCAGATCGACCGCGGCTGGAGCCCGGGCGAGCACTACGACGCGCAGCGTCAACTCGACGACACGCTGACCGGCTTTGACGACCTCGACCCCACAGAACGCGCCTCGCTGTGCTTCGCGCTCAAGGCCGAGGACATCCCCGCCAAGCTCCTGCGCATCGTCGAGCAGCTTCGGACCCCGCCTCGCGTGCTCCGCGCAACCGAGCTCAAGATCGGGCTGCCCGTCCGCTTCGGACAGGACAGGGGCATCATCGACGACTGGAAGACGCTTCCCGATGGCCGGCTCGATCAGGTCCGCGTGCGTTGGTCCGACGGCGCCTTGACCTCGCACGACCCGCTTGCGCGAGAGCTGCGGCTGGGGTAGCGGAGCACCAGGGCCACTCGGCCGTCTTCATCCGGATCGCCGCCCAGCGCGACCGTCACGAACCCGTTGTGCCGAGCCACGTGGGTCATGCGGGTCAGCACGTGCTCACGCTTCTCGGCCCGTTCCACGAGCCCGGCGTCGCGCAGCACCTTGAGGTGATGGCAGACCAGCGTGGCGTCGAGTTGCAACTCCTCGGCCACCGTGCCGCTGCGCACCGGCCCCTCGACAAGCCGCAACAAGACTTCCACCCGGACGGGGCTCGACAGCACGTCTCCAAGCTTCGCGATGGCCCCGGCCGCTTCCCGCATGGCAGTTCCCCGGTCTGCCGCTCTCCCCACCAGAGAAAGATAACGGTCAGAATGAAAAACGGTTCACCAATCCCGGGGATTACATCGGACCAACACGCAAGCGCTTGTCGCAACGGGCGTTGCAGCCTTCAAATCACGTGCGATACGCACAAGTGCTGAGCATGCACAGATGTGTGCCGCGTGGAGCGAGAATCGCACGTCGCTGTGCTCATCTCACCGGTCCCCGGCGGTTCCTCACCGACAAAGGGACTCGGAATCCACGGAATGTGAAGGCGCTGCGTTCGGCTTGACCTCGACCTCTCCGGCCGCCAGCCCCTGGTCGAGCACGCGCGTCATGCGACGCGCCAACTCATTGAGCAGGGTGGCGGACTCCACACGGGCCATCTGCTGTTGCAGGTCGGGAGGCTTGGCTTCGTGCTCTTCCCCCAGCAGAAGCCACGCCGGGTCAATCTTCTCCGCCACACAAAGCCGCATCAAGAACAACGACGATGGCACCGCGCCGCGCGCATACCTGCGCACGGTTTCTGCCGACACGCCGGTCGAGCGCCCGATCGCGCGGAGCGAGCGACCTCGCATCGCGTGGCGCACGCGATCGCACAGCGCTTGCGCATCCTGGTGCGGTACGGCCGGGTCCTCTGTTGCTTCAACTGGAGAGGTCATTGATCAGGTCGTCAAGCATCAGGAGATAGTCGACCTCAAGCGATGCATCCAGGAGCCCGGGTGAGTACTCAAGCAACGCCTGGATCGCCTGTGCGTCGGCCTTGCCCTGTTCCCGTTCTGCGGAACTGAGTCCTGGTAGTAACCCGAGGTGCGTGTAGGAGTAGATCTGCATGTTCGCGCGAGCAGTCACAACGTCCTCTAATGTCGGCTCTGGGAGGGACCACGGAT
>JAUIFD010000236.1 GCA_030429485.1 Phycisphaerae bacterium
CAGGGCGTGGACGGAAGCGTGCGCCGACCGGGAGGCCCAAGCTCGAGGCTGGGGGCGTCGTGACGTCGGTTCGGCGCGCGGCATCGGACCCTGAGCGGGTCCGGGTGTGTGTCGGCGGCGAGCCCGTGGGGTATGCGCCCGCGGCGGCGGTGGTCGCGATGGGGCTCGCGAAGGGTGTCGAGCTGGATCACGCGACGGTGGACCGCCTGACGGATGCGATCGACGCGCTCGGGGCGAGGCGGCTTGCGCTTCGGACGCTTCGGCGGGCGATCCGCTCGCGGGAGGAAGTTCGGCGTCGGCTCATGCGCGCGGGGCACGGGGAAGCGGCGATCCGGGGCGCGTTGGTGACGGCGGAGGAGGCGGGCCTGATCGACGACGCCCGTCTGGCCAAGCACGCGGCCCAGCGGTTCGCCGATGAGGCGAGGGGCGGCAAGCGGCTGCTGGAGGCGAAGCTCTCGGGGCGGGGGGTCGAGCGGGGGCTGACGCGTGCTGCGGCGGCGGGGGTGGCGGCGGAGATCGACGAGCCGGCGATTGCGAGGCGACTGGCGATGTCGCGAATCGCGCGAGCCCGGGAGGGCGAGCCGGAGGATCGGGTGGCTCGGCGGACGCTCGCGTTCCTGGCTCGGCGGGGGTTCGAGGCGGAGGTGTGTCGGGACGCGGTCCGGGCCGCGCTCGCCGAGCGGGGGGCGGATCGCTAACGTCATGCCATGAGCAAGCTCTCTTTCGGCTTCCACTCTCGCTCGTTCGTGGTGCTCGTGGGCACGGGGGCGTGCCTGATCGGCGGCTGCGCACCGAATGCGGCGAACGACCGCATGTGGCTCGGAGACGGCGTGGTGGTCGAGGGGGCGGCGCTCGAGCCGACCCCGGGCGCACCGGGGCTCGATCGCGAGAAGTGGGCGAAGACGACGGTCGTGGTGCCGGTGGACGGGACGGCGCACAGCCCGACGTATACGGGTTGGTGGCATCTTCCTGAGACGGCCCGCGAGCGCGGGGAGTATCCCACGGCGTTGACGGCGCTCGAGACGGGCGATGGGTACCAGGCGACGCGCCGTGTGGAAGCGGCTGCGTCGCCGGTGATCGCGGCGGCCGAGACGGTGGGGGCGCCGGTCGGCGCGATCCTGTATCCGCCGGTCGAACGGCGGTGGAGCCCGAACGTGGGGTATGAGCGCACACGTCCGGCGGGGCAGGTCCGGCCGGGCGCGGAGGAAGTGATGCAGGCGCTGCAGGCGTACCGGGCGAGCGGCGCGGCGCCGGCGTCGGATGTCGAGATGGTGACACCGCCGCCGATCGAGCCGCAAACGGTTCCGATGCAGGAGATGCGTCTCATCGAGGGAGATGGCTGATTGGGCGCCCCGGTTGAGGAGATCTCGTGCGCCGATGTGAAGGCGATGCTGGACGCGGGCAAGGCGGTTGCGCTGGTGGATTGTCGGCGCGAGGATGAGTGGGAGATCGCACGGATCGAGGGCGCGACGTTGGTGCCGCTCGCGGAGATGCTGGCGCGGCTCGGCGAGGTGCGCAAGGCGATCGACGGGGCGGGCGATGGGGCGGAGGTGGTGGTGTATTGCCGATCGGGCCGTCGTTCGATGACGGCGGTGCGCGTGCTCCGGCTCGAGGGGATCGCGGCGAAGTCGATGTCGGGCGGCATCCTGCGATGGGCCGACGAGATCGACTCGTCGTTGGAGCGGTATTGATGTTTGGCGCGTGGAGGAATCGCCTGGGTGCGATCGCCACAGCCGGCGGCGCGGGTGCGGTGCTCGTGACGGCGGCGCTCCTCAAGCCGAGTGCTGCGGGTCACGGCACGCACACGCAACTCGGGCTTCCGGATTGCTTGTGGGCGCAGACGTTTGGCAAGCCGTGCGGGACGTGCGGGATGACGACCGCGTTTTCGCACGCGGCGAACGCGGAGTTTGGCGCGGCGTTCGCCACGCAGCCCTTTGGCGCGGGCCTCGCGATCGTCACCGCTGCGGTGTTTTGGGGCGGGGTGCATGGGGCGGCGACGGGGGCGCCTCTTGAGCGGGTGTTCGGTCCGCTTTTGCGGGGGCGGTGGCTGCTCGTGCTGCTGGTGGCGTTTTTGGGGGCTTGGGGTTATACCTTCGTGCGGTGGGAGGGCTGAGCCGCACCGGTTCGCCCAGGAGAGCCCCGATGATGAGGCGGTTGGCATTGAGCGCTCTGGTGGCCTGCTTGGCGTGGGTGCTGCCGGGCTGCGTGCTCGGGGAGCTTGTCGGCGGGATGGCCGAATCGGCCCACCGCGAAGGATCGACGGACATTCCTGCCGAGTACACGGGCGTTGCGGGGCACTCGTTCGCCGCGGTTGCTTCGGTGGATCGTGCGACGCAGGCTCGCTATCCGACTTTGGCGTCGGAGGTGATTGGACGCGTGAACTCGCGGCTCGCGCAGAGCGCGGGTGCGACTGGGTGGGTGCCTCCGGACCAGATCATCGCGTATCTGAACAACAACCCGAGCTGGCCGGCGTGGTCGCGCGAGCGGCTTGCTGAGGAGTTTGGGGTGGAGCGTCTGATCATCGTTGAGCTCGCGGAGTATCGGCTCAACGAGACGGGCAACCAGTACCTCTGGGACGGGGTGGCGGCGGGGACGGTGACGGTGCATGAGGCCGACGCGTATGCACCGGAGTTTGAGGTGTTCTCGAAGGAAATCCGGGTGTCGTTCCCGGATCAACGCGGGTACGGTCCGGAGGAGCTGCCCGAGGCGGCGGTCGCGACCGAGTTGTTGCGACGGTTTGTCGACCGTGTGGTTTGGGTGTTTTACGACCACGAGGAAGCCAATGTCATTCCGTACTAGAGCGTGGGTGCTTGGGGCGCTGTGCGCCGCGGTGCTGAGCGCGTGCAACATCCTTGGACCCGCGTTGTACCTGGCGCACGGGCCGCCCAAGATCCCGAAGGCGTATGAGCTTGATGACGAGCGGGCGACGCTCGTGTTGGTTGAGAACGGCCGCGGGCTGAATCTGTCTGAGCGCACGCTGCGTCAGATCGCGAACGCGGCGACGGAGTCGATGCTCGCCGAGCGGGTGGTGAAGACGGCGATCGACCCCCAGGCCGGGTACATCGCGGCGGCCGACGACGTTGGCGGTCGGAAGTCGCCGATCGTGGAGATCGGTCGGAAGGCTGAGGCGGAGGTCGTGGTCTACGTGACGGTGGACTCGTTCACGCTCTCGCAGGACGGGTATTCGGTGCAGCCGATCGCGATCATGTCGGCGCGGGTGTTCGATGCGGTGTCGGCGAACGAGGATGGGTCGCGTGGTCGGCGGATCTGGCCGGGTGATGAGGAGCCGGCGCACTCGTTTACGGTGGAGACCGTGCAGCTCGCGGGTGTGACGCCCCGCGACGCGTCGGAGATCCGGCGCGCGGAGTCGGACCTTGCGCAGCGCGCGGGCGAGGGCGTCGCGAAGCTCTTTTACGACTCCGATCAGGAGACGGCGCGGGACCGGCGCCTGGAGTGAGCGTGCGCGTCGTCCATGTGCTTGCGCCGGTGCATGTGGGTGTGGACCGTGTGGAGCACGCGGCGCGCTCGTCGGGCGTTGGCGCATTCGCGGCCTGCGGCGGGGCGATCGCGCTTTCGCCCGAGGTTCGGCACGATGTGCTGGTGCTGGGCACGCCGAGCGATGCCCGCGGCGTGGCGAAGTCGCTGCCCGAGGGGGTGCGGGTCGATTCGCTGTGCCCGCCCGCGGGAATGGACTGGATGGTGTTCGGCGGGGTGCAGCGGCGCATCCGCGGGACGGATCACGTGTGGGCCTGGGACGAGCGGAGTGCGCGGGCGGCCGGGGTGAGCTCGGTGGTCGCGCTCCCGGCGGGGCTCGCAGCATTTGGGCCGGGGGTGCGGCGTGGGTCGCCGGCGTGGCCGCCGGTGGTGGCGCTCGTGTGCGATCCTGCGCCACTCGGCGATGCCCGTTCGTTTGTGTTCACGATGGGACTGCTCGACGTCATGGATGATGCTGCGGTTGGCGTCATGCCGGCCCGCGCCGGCGGCTCGCGGGCTGCGCGGCGTTTCTATGGGTCGGCGCCGGTCGGTTGGGAGTTGCGCGTGACGCCGGAGCTGGGCGTTTGGGACGGGGTCACGCTGGGTGCGGTGCAGCCGGTGCGCGGCGCGAGTATGACGCGGTCCACGCGCGCGCTGATCGCCAGCGCACACGCGGCGGGTGTAGCGGTTGTGTGCGCTGATGCGGCGCAAGAGCCGGACCTCTACCCGGAGTCGGTGTTGGGGCGGCTCGCGGCACGGTCGCCCGCGCGCAAGGACATCGCGGGAGTCCTGCTTGGGCTCGTTGAGGATGAACGGGGTTGCGCGGAGATTGGTGACGCGGTGCGCGCCCACGTGCGCTCAGACGCGGCTCGTACTCGGGTGAGCGAGGCGCTGGCGCGCGAGATCGGCATGGTGCGTGCATGAGCGAAGCCGAGCCGACATCGGTGCTCTTTATCTGCCTGGGCAACATCTGCCGCTCACCGCTTGCGGAGGGCGTGTACTTGCACCAGGCTCGCGCGGCGGGGGCTGCGGTGCATGCCGAATCGTGCGGCACGGGTTCGTGGCATGTTGGCGAACGCCCGGATCGCCGTGCACTCGCGGTGGCTCGCAAGCACGGGGTCGAGCTTCCGAGCCTGGCGCGCCAGATCGATCCGGGGACTGACTTCGAGCGCTTCGGCGTGCTGGCGCCGGTGGACGCCTCGACTCGGGACCGGGTGCTGCGGCTCGGCGCGCCGGCGGAGCGGACGCACCTGGTGATGGGGTTCCATCCGGATTGGCAGGGGCGGGAGGACGAGGCGCCGGACGTGCCCGACCCTTACTACGGCGATGATTCGGGGTTCGACGAGGTTTATGGGATGTTGGTGGGGGCCTGCGGTGGGTTGCTCGAGGCGGTCCGACGCGGCGCGGTGTAGGGGCTTTGCGCGCGGTGGGCGAGTGGGTATTCTCGTCGCGCGCAGCCTCCTC
>JAUIFD010000019.1 GCA_030429485.1 Phycisphaerae bacterium
CGCCGGGATGAGACGACTCGTGCGCGGACGCGCCCTTGTATGGCGTGAGTGTGACGCCGGCGCGGTCGGCGAGAAGCTGGAGGGCTTCGCGGAAGCCGAGTTGGTGGAAACGCATGACGAAGTCGATGGCGTTGCCGCCAGCGCCGCAGACGAAGCAGTGGAAGATCTGTTTGTTGGGCACGACGTAGCAGGAGGGGTTGTGGTCGTCGTGGAACGGGCAGACGCAAACAAACTCGCGTCCTTTGGGCTTGAGTGAGACCACCGACCCGACCACGTCCACGATGTCGCACGCATCGCGCACGCGAGCCACGTCGTCGTTATGGGTCGATGCACTCACGCTCACGTCCCTGCGCTCCGAGCGTTGCGACCACCGCGCCCTATTTCGAGGGCGTCACGATTGTGCCGGTCTGACGCCCGTGGGGGTGATGATCCGTTCGGCATTCGGGGGCCAGCCTTGGCCCCGCCGGGGATCCGGGGGTTCGGGCGAGATCGCGCAGTCCAACCCTAGCACGCCCCGGGCGAGCGGCCAGTGATCGCCCGTTTCGAAACTGGATAACCCCAGGCTGGACGCGGATTGGGCCTTATTCCGGACCATCGCCGAGCGGTCCGCCGCCACGATGCCAACACTCCGCCATGGAGCGACGGATGGTGAGTTATCAAGGGCGCGTGCAGGGCGTCGGCTTCCGGGCCACCACCCGGTCGCTCGCGCGGGGGCACGCGGTCACCGGTTGGGTGCGGAACGAGCCGGACGCGTCGGTTCGGGTCGAGGTGCAGGGGGCCGCGTCCGAAATCGACGCGTTCCTTGCCAACGTGCGTTCGAGCCTCGGGCTCTACATCCAACGCGAGTCGGCCGAGGCCATGCCGCTCGCGGAGAACGAGTCGGGATTCGAGGTACACCGATGAGTGCTGGTCCTGTTCTCGTGCTGTTCGACCTGGACCTGACGCTCGTGAGTACGCACGCGGCGGGCATGGAGTCGATGGTGCTCGGCGGACGTGGGCTGCATGGCGACGCGTTTAGCGCCGACGGCGTTTCGTTCGCGGGCCGGCTTGATCCGTTGATCGTGGTCGATCTCCTTCGTTCCAACGCGCTGGAACCGACCCCCTCTCGCGTCGCGGAGTTCAGGGATGCGTATGAGCGCGCGCTCCGGGCGAGGTTCGAGCGGGGGCCGCTGCCCGAGATCCTCCCGGGCGTCGAGGCGCTGTTGGCCCGGTTGGGCGCTCTCGACACAGTGGTCCTGGGCCTGCTCACGGGCAACTACGAACAGACCGGCCGCCTCAAGCTGGCCGCGTCGGGGCTCGACGCCGACGCGTTCGTGGTGCGCGTGTGGGGTGATGAGTCGCCCCATGACACTCCGGCGCGCGAGCACCTTCCCCCGATCGCCATCGAGCGGGCGGAAGCCCTCGGCTATGCCCTTCCACCGGACCGGGTGCTGGTGATCGGCGACACGCCGTACGACGTGGCGTGTGCCCGCGCCAACGGGTGCCGATCACTCGGGGTCGCGACCGGGCGAACGCCGGTGGAGGAGTTGGCCGCGGCGGGTGCGACCCGTGCGGTCGCCGACCTGAGCGACACCGAGGATGTGCTGGCGTGGATCTTGCGCTCCGAGTAGGGAGCCGTTACACTGCGATGGGAACTCACGGAGGAGGACCCGCCGCTATGCATGACAGCATCCGTGTGTTCTGTTCGGACTCCTACGTCAACCAGAAGCTCACGCTGAAGCTCGACCTTCCTTCGCAGAGGGAGACCGCGCTCACGCTCTTCGAGCGGCTCCGCCGGAGCTTCCCGGAGATGACGCGCCTCCGGCGCGTCGAGGAGGAACTCGAGCTCGAAGCCGGCGCCGACGCCGACCCCCAGCGATGGGTCGCGATCCGCGGCGCCACCGTGCGTTCCGGCGTGGTGAACGCCGGTTCCTCGCGGTCGGCCTACGAGCTGCATCGCACCATCCTGGAACTCGCGCCGTACTTCCTCAGCGTGAGCGCCCTCGACGTGGAATCGCTCGAGCTGCTTTACGGCTTCGACCTCCCCGCGTGTGGCAATCACGACCGGATCGTCGCGGGCACCTTCCTGGGTGATGGTCCGCTCGCGGGCCTGCTGGGGCATTCGGACGATGCGATTGAGTGTCAACCGCTTTTGGGCATCACGCTCAACGGGCGCGCCGACACCGAGGCCTTCTTTGAGGTGAAGACACGCCCGGATCGCGGGCTGAGCGAGGGCCCTCGCCAGGAACCGATCAGCGTGTATGTCACCGTCCGGCGGACCGGCCCGTTTGCGGACGTCGACGCGTTGGCGCCGTCGTTCGACGATCTCGCCAGCCAGGCCGAGGAACTTATCGAGACGCGGGTGATTCCGTCGCTCATCGCGCCGCTGCACATGGCGATTTTGTCTGGGCCTCCGGCGTGACGATCGGGCAGTCCAGTTCGGTGCCGTGGGTCCAGGTCTTGGTTCTCGTCGGCATCGGGGTTGCGGTGGTCATTGTCGCAGGGATCGTGATCATGCTCGTGCGTCGGCGCGCGCTCGGAGACGACCTGTCGCAATCGCCCGGCATGTTCCTCTCGGACCTTCGCGAAGCCCGCGCGAGCGGGCAAATCTCAGAAGAGGAGTATGAGGCGGCACGCGCGGCGCTTCTCGGGCGCATGCGACAGGGTGATGCCCCGGGTGTGCGACCGGAACGCGACGGGGGCAATGGAGAAGTGGGCGGGTCGGGTCGATAGACTCCGGGCCGGTGCGGCTTTAGCGCCCGTTCCGTATACGGACCAACGAGGAGAGTCCATGGCTAAGGATCGAAGCGACGCGGGAGATGGCGCCGGCACTGGCGGTCCCAGCGGCGGTGACGACGGACGCGGCTTCCGCGGGCGACGCGTCACGACATGCTCGTTCTGCGGCAAAACCTCCCGCGAGGTCGGGCCGATGGTCGAGGGACCTAATGAGGTCTACGTCTGCTCCAACTGCGTTGATCTGTGCCAGAACATCTTCCGCCAGGAGCGTCGGCGCGTGTCGTCTGCTTCGGGCTCGCTGACCGAGATCCCCACGCCCCGTGAGATCACGGAGTTTCTCGATCAGTACGTCGTCGGGCAGGACCTGGCGAAGCGCACGCTCTCGGTCGCGGTGCACACGCACTACAAGCGGCTGCTGCACCTCGAGAGCGAGGAAGCGAACGACATCGAGCTGGATAAGTCGAACATCCTGCTTGTCGGGCCGACCGGCTCGGGCAAGACGCTGCTTGCGCGCACGATGGCGCGGATGCTGAAGGTGCCGCTCGCGATCGGCGACGCGACCACGCTCACCGAGGCGGGGTACGTCGGCGAGGACGTCGAGAACCTGCTCCTCAAGCTGCTCCAGGCGGCGGACTTCGACGTCGAGGCGGCGCAGCGCGGCATCATCTACATCGACGAGGTGGACAAGGTCGGGAAGACCTCGAACAACGTCTCGATCACGCGCGACGTCTCGGGCGAGGGTGTGCAGCAGAGCCTGCTCAAGATGCTCGAGGGCACCGTGGCCAACGTGCCGCCGCAGGGCGGGCGCAAGCACCCCGAGCAGCAGTACATCCAGATCGACACCCGCAACATCCTGTTCATCTGCGGCGGGACGTTTGTCGGGCTCGACGGGATCATCCGCCGGCGCATCGGCAAGTCGAAGATCGGCTTCGCGTCGGCGAACTCCGGCGATCGCACGCACGACCTGAGCCCGAGCGAGATCCTCACCCAGGTGCAGACCGAGGACATCATCGAGTTTGGGATGATCCCGGAACTCGTGGGGCGTCTGCCCGTGCTCACGCCGCTCGAACCGCTGGAGATCACGGCGCTGGTGAAGATCCTGACCGAGCCGCGCAACGCGCTGGTGAAGCAGTATCAGCACCTCTTCCGCCTGGAAGGCGCACGCCTGACCTATACCGAGGGGGCGCTGCGTGCGATCGCCAAGCGTGCGGCGAAGCGCAACACCGGTGCTCGTGCGCTCCGAGCCGTGATCGAGGAGATCATGCTCCCGCTGCTCTACGAGTTGCCGGAGATGAACAACGACGGCGCGGAGTATGTGGTCGATGAGGCCGAGGTGCAGAGCAACGGCGCGGGCGGTCTCGCGAGCCTGCGTGTGCCTCGCAAGGAAACGGCTTAACTCCGGACGAGCGCGCCGAACCGTTCGCCCGCCGTCTCGACCACGCGTTGGACTTGTGGGTCCGCTTCCTCGCGCCGGAGTGTGCGATCGGCGTCGCGGAATCGGAGGCGGAGCGTGAGGCTCTTGCGTCCGGCTTCGACGGGCTTGCCTCGGTAGACGCCGACAAACGAGACCGCGTCGAGCAATGGGAGATCGAGCTCGCGCACCAGGCGCTCGACCTCGGCCCATCGGACGTCTTCGGGCAGGTCGAGTGTGACGTCGCGCTCCATCGGCGGGAAGTGGGGGAGCGCGTGGACGGCGGCCTTGCCGGGGTAGGTGTTCGTGAACGCAGCGAGATTGAGATCGGCCGCGACGATCGGCACGTCGAGGTCGTAGCGTTTGAGCTCGTCGGGCGCGATGAGCCCGATGCTCCCGAAACGCTCGCCATCGAGAAGTACGTTCGCGAATCCTTCAGCACGGAATGCGGCGCTGTCGGGCTTCCCGGGCTCAAGGGTGACGCGATGGGGGGCGCACCCGAGGGCTTCGGCGATGGCGTCGATCGTGCCGCGCATGTGGCGGAGCGCGAGTTGGAGGTCGTCGTTGTTCGCGCGTCCCTTGGCGGAAGTCGGCGCATCGGCGATGAGCGCGAGGTTGCGGTGCTCGACGGTGTGGCGACCGGGCTTGTCGAGCTCGGCGAAGGCGGGCGCGACCTCGGCGAGACGCACACCGCCGGGCTGATCGATCTGGGCGCGCTGATTCGCTGACCGGCATGCGAGCAGGCTCGGGATGGCGGACGGGCGGAGCACGGGCTCGGACCCGCGCCGGTCGTCGTCCACGCGCAGCAGGCGCAGTCCGGGCGGGAGCCAGGGTCGGGCGGCGTCTTCGGAGACAAAGCTGAAGGTGACGGTCTCGAAGTACCCGAGCGCCGCAAGCGCGTTCCCGATGAGGCGTTCGGCCTGCTCGTGCGCCTGCGGGCGGCGCACCGCAGTGCTCACCTTCTCCGCGATCGGCACCCGGGCGAAGCCCACGACGCGGGCGATCTCCTCGATGAGGTCGATCTCGCGGGTGAGGTCGAGGCGGAAGGCGGGGATGGTGCAGGCGAAGGCCGGTTCGTTGCGGTCGGTGGTGTCGGTGATCGCGATGGAGAGGCGCTCGAGTGCGGCACGCTGCTCGTCGTCGGGCACGTCGATGCCGAGCACGCGGCGTGCGCGCGCGGGGCGGATGTTGACGGCGGCGGGTTCGGGGATGGGTGCGCCGTCTTCGAGCACGCCCTGGCAGAGCTCGCCGCCGGCGAGTTCGACGATGAGCGCCGCGGCGCGGGCCGCGGCGAAGGCGATCTCGGCGGGCGCGACGCCCCGCTCGAAGCGGTGGCATGCGTCGGTGCGGATGGCGAGGCGGCGCGCGGTCGTGCGGATCGTGACCGGGTCCCACGTCGCCATCTCGAGGACGACGTCAGTGGTTGAGGCGCTCACCTCGGTCGGCTCGCCGCCGATGACGCCGGCGAGGGACTGCGCGCGCTCCGCGTCGGCGACCACGAGATCGGTCGCGACGAGCTTGCGGGGCTTGCTGTCGAGTGTGGTGAGGGTCTCGCCCTCTTCAGCGAAGCGGATGACGAGGCTCGGGCCGGTGAGCTTGTCGAGGTCGAAGACGTGGCAGGGGTGCCCGAGCTCGAAGGTAATGAAGTTGGTGATGTCGACGATGTTGTTGATGGGGCGCTGCCCGACCGCTTCGAGTCTGCGGACGAGCCACTCGGGGGATGGGCCGACCTTGACGCCTCGGATCACCTGGGCGGTGAAGAGGGGGCAGAGGTCGGGCTCCTGGTTGTCGAGGGTGAGGTGCTCGTCGACCGGGGCGGCGGGCTCGGGGTGGTTCCACATCGGGAGCTTGAGGGCGCGCCCGGTGGCGGCGGCGATCTCCCGGGCGAGCCCGAGGTGGGAGAGGCAGTCGCCGCGGTTGGAGGTGACCTCGACGTCGAGGCACGAATCGCCCCCGGGGGCTGGCTCGATGCCCTCGAGGGGGAAGCCGGCGTCGGTGAGGGCGCGGTCGGCCTCGTCGGCGGTTAGGCCGGCGGGGTCGAGGAGGTCGTTGAGCCAGGCCAGGGACGCGTTCATGGGGCGAGAGGATAGAGGGGTGACAGGTTGGCGTCCGCCGGGGTGGCCGGGGCTAGATACGCAGGGAAACCCTTATGTTAGTCCGGAATGATCGGATTTTGGACGGCGTTGTCGGTTGATCCCAGTGGTGGATCAGGTCGATCGCTCATAGAGTCGGGTCCGTACGAGGGGTGCGGGCCTGCCTCGGCTGGGGCTGGCGGCGACGCCAAGGAGGTGCTTGAGATGTCCAACTTGTCCACCCAGTTCCGGTCGCAGGTCGGGGCGAAGGCCGAGCTCGACAAGCCGTTTGTCTACGTCAACGGCGAGATGCTCCCGAAGGCCCAGGCGGCGGTGAATGTCTTCGATCACGGGCTGCTGTATGGGGACGGGGTGTTCGAGGGCATCCGCGTGTATCAGGGGCGGATCTTCAAGTGCGGGCAGCACATGGACCGCCTGTGGCGGTGTGCGGAGGCGCTGCGGATCAACATCCCGGTGACGCGCGAGGAGATGGTGGATATCCAGCGCCGGTGCATCGAGGCCAACGAGATCGTCGACGGGTACATCCGCCTTGTCGTGACGCGCGGCGTGGGGACGCTCGGGCTCAACCCCTTCAAGTGCCCGACGCCGGGCATCATCTGCATCTGCGATCAGATCGTGCTCTACCCGCCTGAGATGTACACCAACGGCATGCGCGTGGTGGTGGCGAACCGCCCGAAGACGCCGATCGCGTGCCTCGACCCGCGGATCAAGAGCCTGAACTACCTCAACAACATCCTGGCGAAGATCGAAGCGATCGACCACGGTTGCCTCGAAGTGATCATGCTCTCGACCGAGGGCAAGGTGGCGGAGGGCTCGGGCGACAACCTGTTCATCGTGAAGGACGGCGAGCTGTTCACGCCGCCGGTGACGGTGGGGCTGCTCGAGGGCATCACGCGCCGGTTTGTGATGAAGGAGCTTTGCCCGCAGACGGGGTACAAGTGCACCGAGCGCGAGCTCGGGCTCGCGGACGTGCTGGACGCGGACGAGGTCTTCATGACCGGGTCGGCTGCGGAGATGATCGCGATCACGCAGATCGACACACAGACGTCCGAGGGCAAGATCGCGCAGGAGCACAAGATCTCCGACGGCGAAGGCCCGATCACGAAGGCGCTGCGGTCGCGGTTCCGCGAAGTGGTGTCGGGGGCGGACGTGCCGGAGGATTGATGGCGGCATGCCCGTTCGCTCTTGGCGATCGAGTGGTCTTTGTGCGCGACGTTCCGGGTAGCACGATCGCGAGCTTCGGTGAACGCAGGGCGTGGTGGAATTGGCGTGGTGTGCGACACGGACCTCTACGCGAAGCACGGCGTGATTATGGTCGAGATTGAGGCGTGCGATGACTTACCGCGGGCGCTGGTCGACTGCAAGGCCGAGGATGTCGAGCGAGTTGGCGAGCCCCCCGCGCGAGCGGGGGGAGCTGGGCCCGCGTGAGGCTTGTGCGCCGATCGCGCGACGGGCGCGGTGCGCCGCCCCGCTTGCGCAGGGAGCTCGCATGATCCGGTGAGGTGGTGCGCGATCCTTGGTGTCCCGTGGTCGCTTGCGCTCCCCGGCTCTGCTCGGCGGCGTCTGCGGTGAATCCCCTCTCCCATCGCGTACGATCCGGCCTGAACCGCCCGGAGAACACCTGTGACTACGACCGCTGCCCGTCCGTTTGATTCGCGCACCGATGACACGCTTCGCACGCTCGCGGAGGGTGGGCAGTACAAGCACCTGCGGATGCTGGCGAGCCCGATGGATGCGGAGGTGCGTCTGCGGCGGGACGACGGCTCGCACCACGACTGCCTGTGTTTCTGCTCGAACAACTACCTCGGGCTCGCGAACCATCCGGAGGTGGTGGAGGCGGGGATCGAGGGGCTGCGGAAGTACGGGGCGGGGACGGCGAGCGTGCGGTTTATCTGCGGCACGTTTGAGCCTCACGAGCAGCTCGAGGCGACGATCGCGGCGTACATGGGCACGGAATCGAGCTACACGTTCGTGAGCTGTTGGAACGCGACGGAGGCGCTGTTTCCGACGTTTTGCGAGGCGGGTGACGTGATCGTGTCGGACGAGCTCAACCACGCGTGCATCATCGATTCGATGCGCCTCACGCCGGTGATCAAGAAGGGCGTGAGGAAGGCGGTTTACAAGCACTCGGATATGGCGAGCCTGCGCGAGGTGCTGAAGAAGTGTGCGGCGGACCCGGAGATCACGGGGCAGATCTGGGTGGTGACCGACGGCGTGTTCTCGATGGAGGGGGATATCGCGGACTTGCCGGCGATCCGCGGGCTGTGCGATGCGTTCGGGGCGCTGCTGGTCGTGGACGATTCGCACGGGCACGGCGTGATGGGGGAGACGGGGCGGGGGACGCATGAGCACTATGGGATGGCAGGCACGGAGGCACGGAGGCACGAAGGCACGGAGGGGGCGGCAGGGCGTGTCGACTACTTCACCGGGACGTTGGGGAAGGCGCTGGGTGGTGGGGCGGGGGGGTTTATTGCGGGGCCGAAGCGGGGGACGGAGCTTGTGATTCAGCGCGGGCGGCCGACGCTGTTCTCGAACGCGCTCCCTGTGACGGTGGCGTGCAGCGCGAACAAGGCGATTGAGATCGTGATGCGCGAGCCGGAGCGTGTGGCGCGGTTGCGTACGAATACGGCGTACGCGCGCGAGAGGATCAAGGGCGCGGGGTTTGAGGTGATCGAGTCGCCGACAGCGATCTGCCCGATCATCGTCGGCGAGACGGCGAAGGCGATCGCGATGAGCGCGCGACTGCTGGAGCTTGGCGTGTTTGTGATTGGGTTTGGGTATCCGGTGGTGCCCGAGGGCGTGGCGAGGCTGCGCGTGCAGGTCTCGGCGGCGCACACTGAGGCGCACATTGATGCGCTGGTGGATGCGCTGAAGAAGCTGTAGAGAGAGTCAGGTGAGTCGCAGTTGGGTCTATGGTCCCCGCGAGTGTTCGATTTCCAACTCGCGAATACGTACGGCGAGTGACGGTCCTTTGATCTCTTCACCCGTCGCCTTGTCGATCGAGAGCTGAGCTCCTGTCTCGTCGATCCACTGCTGCATGATTGTGGCGAGTTCGCGCACGCGTTCGGGGTGTTCGCCGGCGAGGTCGTGGGTCTCGCCGATGTCCTGGTCGAGGTCGTAGAGCTCGAAGTGCCGTTTGGCGTGGAAGTAGATGAGCTTCTCGTCGCCGACGCGGATGGAGGTGAACGGCCAGATGCCCGGGCCGCTTGCGCCCCACTGGTGCGGCTGATTCCATCCGAGCACGCGGTCGGCGTGGGGCCAGGGCTCTTGGCGGAGGAGCGGGCCGAGGTCGATGCCGTCGATGGTGTGGTCGGCGGGTAGGGCGACGCCCGCAGCGGCGAGGAGGGTGGGGAAGAGGTCCTGCGTGATGATCGGCTCGGTGCGCGCGCCGGCGTCATCGGTCACGCCGGGCCACGCGATGACCCACGGCTCGCGCGTGCCGCCCTCGTAGGCGGAGCCCTTGCCGGAGCGGAGCGGTGCGTTGTGGGTGTGCGGCTCGCCGCCGCGCGCGTGGGCGGAAAGCCCGCCGTTGTCGGAAGTGAAGACGATGATGGTGTTGTCGGTGAGGCCGAGGTCGTCGAGCGTGTCGAGGATCGAGCCGAGCGCGGTGTCGACGGTTTCGATCATGGTGGCGTAGGCCTGCTCGCGCGGGTCGATGCCTTCGTACTGCTCGGCGTACCGCTCGTTGACCATGATCGGCGCGTGTACGGCGTAGGGCGCGAAGTCGAGGAAGAACGGCTTGTGCATCGCGGCGGCCTCGCGCAGCAGGCGTGTCGCTTCGATGGTGAGCGCTTCGGTGAGGTAGATCTCTTCGCCGTGGTAGGGCTCGAGCCCGGGGACATCCCAGACGCTCGCCTGGTCGGGGTTTCCGCTGCGTTTGCCGGCTCTGAAGTCGTGGATGCCGTAGTAGCTGCCGGGCGCGCCCGCGGCGTGCCCGGCGACGGTGACGTCGAAGCCGAGGTTGGTGGGGTCGGCGCCGGGCGTGTCGCGCGCGCCGAAGTGGGCCTTGCCGACGTGCATGGTGTGGTATCCGGCGTCGCGCAGGAGGCCGGGGAGCGTCGGGGCTCCGGGCTGAAGCCCGTTGAGGTTCCACGCGGGGGCGGCGATGTCGTCGCGTGGGCGCGAGGTGTCGGTGTCTTTGTTGAGCGTCCAGTAGGTGACGTGCGTGCGCGCGGGGCACTGCCCGGTCATGAGCGCGACTCGGGTCGGCGTGCAGACCGGGGCTGCGGCGTACCCGTTGCGGAAGATCACGCCGCGCTCGGCGAGACGCTCGAGGCTGGGCGTGCGATAGCGGTCGTTGAAGGGCGTGCGCTCGGTGTGCATGGGCACGGAGCAATCCTGCCAACCCAGATCATCGACAATGAAGACGACGATGTTGGGCTGCGTCTCTGCGCGGGCGCACGTGGCGACGAATAGGGCGAACATCAACAGCCTGTGCATCCGCGAAGTGTGGCGTGCGCCGCGCGGGGGTGCAAATGGGCGGAAAACCGGGCCCCGCTTTACGCGGGGGCCCGGGTAGAGAAGAAGCTGTCCGGGTCACCCTCTTGGTGTAGTTTCACCTCGAGCATGAGGCGCGCGTGGTCGCTGGATGAAACCGGCTTCATCCGCGGGGATGTGTTGCTCAGAGGCTGCGTGGTGGGATCGCGCGGAGCATCTTGCTCGTGATCTCCACCTGCTCACGCGTGACGCTGTGCGGGCGCCCGGGGTATCTCTCGATACGGACCTTCGCGCCCATGCTCTCGAGCAGATGCGCGGATTCGGCGACGCGGGCCCACGGCACGTGCGGGTCAGGGTCGTTGGCGGAGACGAGCGCGGGTGTGTCGGCGAGCGAGCCGGTGAAGCGGAACGCGTGCCCCGGTGGTCCGATGAGCCCGCCGGTGTAGGCGGCGATGCACGCGTAGCGCCGAGGGAAGCGGGCGGCGTGGTCGATCGCGAGGCATGCGCCCTGCGAGAAGCCGATGAGTGCGCACCGATCGGGCGTGAGCCCCGACTCGCCGGCCGCTTCGATGAGGCGCTCGATGACGGCGTGCGCGGAATCCACGCCGGGCTGATTCGCTTCGAGTGGCGCGAGGAAGGAGAGCGGGTACCACGTGTGCCCGGCGGCTTGGGGCGCCAGGAACGCCACGCCGTCGGCGTCGAACTCGGGCGCGAGCGACATGATGTCGGCCGCGGATGCGCCGCGACCGTGGAGGAGGATGACCGCGGCGCGTGCTTCGGTGAGCGGCGTGCCGCTCACAAGCACCGGTTCGCCCGCGTGGGGCGGGAGTGCTCGCGAGGTGTCGATGGGGGTGGTCACGCGAGCGGCGCCACGTGCTTCTCGATCTCGGCGCGGCGCGGCTCATACTGCGGCGGGAGTTTGAGCGATGTGCCGAGCGATTCGGCGGGTTCGTCAACGGCGAATCCCGGCGCGTCGGTCGCGATCTCGAAGATCACGCCGCCGGGGATGCGGAAGTAGATCGAGCGGAAGTACTGGCGGTCGATCACCGGCGTGACGTTGACGCCAGCGTCTGCGATGCGCGCGGCGATCTCGGTTTGTGCCTCGTCGGTAGGAACGCGCCACGCGACGTGGTGGATCGTCCCCGCGCCCATGCGCGCAGCCGGCGCAGAGGCGACGTGGACGAGCTCGACGCCATCGCGATCGTCCGTTGATCCGGGGACGGCGAGCGTGGTGCGATCGCCCTCGCTCCTGGTGACTTCGAAGCCGAGCGTCTCCTGGAGGAACGACTGTGCAGCGTCGGTGTGGGGCGTCTCGATCGCGACGCCCTGCACGCTGGTGATCGCGTGTGCTTCGTCGATGCCCGGAGCGGACCATGGGCTCGCTGCGGGGCGATCGCTTTGGATGATCGCGAGGCGCATCGCGTGCGGGTCGTCGAAAGTGAGGCGCGGCGTGCCGTCGCGCTCGTCCTCGGCCGCGTCGATGTGGCGCTCGGCGAGGCGGGCCTGCCAGAAGTCGAGCGAGCCGATGGGGACTCGGAGCGTGGCGCGAGTGATCTCGGGGGTGCCGCGCACGCCCTGCTTGGCGTGCGGGTGCGGGAAGTGCGTCAGGAGTGAGCCGGGCGAGCCGGCGGCGTCGCCGTAGTAGAGGTGGTAGACGTACGGGTCGTCGAAGTTGACGGTGCGTTTGACGAGGCGCAACCCCAGCACGTCGGTGTAGAAGGCGGCGTTCTCCGCGGGGCGCGCCGCGAGCGCCGTGACGTGGTGCAGCCCCGTGATGCGTGCGTCGCCTGTCACGTCAGCCCTCGGCCATCTCGGGTTCGATGACGTTCTCGGCGAAGCTCGCGTATGCCCCGCCGATCTGCTTGGCGACGGAGTCCGGGAAGACGTGGAACGTACCGGTCCTGAGCCCTTCGAGCAGCGCCTCACCGACGAGCGACGGTGGCTCCGCGACTTCGCCCAATCCCGCGGCATCGGCCATGTCGGTGGCGATCGGGCCTGGATGCACGCTGAACACTGCCGTGCCCTGCTCGGCCAGCGTGGCGCGGAGGGCCTGGGTCATGGAGTAGGCCGCGGCCTTGGATGCGCAATAGGTGGAGAAGTCGGGGAAGCTCTTGAGAGAGACGACGGAGTTGACCTGCACGAACGCGCCGCCGCCGTTGCTCTTCAGCACGGGCGCGAAGGCTCGTGCGGTGCGCACGAGCCCGTAGAGGTTGGCGTCGAGTTCGAACGCGAGCGCGTCGAGGACGTCATCGGCGATGGGGGATGCGCCGCGGAGCACGCCCGCGTTGTTCACGACGATGTGCGCGTCGCTCGCGCGGCTCGCGGCGTCGCGGATCACCGCCTCGTCGGTGAGGTCGAAGCGGATCGGCGTGATCTGCTCGCCAAACCGGGCGATCAGCGGCTCGGTGGACGACGGGTCGCGCACGGCGGCGTAGACCTTGGCTACGCCGGCGCCGAGCAGCGCCTCGGTGATGGCCCTTCCGATCCCGCGGTTGGCGCCCGTCACGAGCGCGATCTTCCCGGCGATGTCATAGGTCGGCATATGTGGTCCTCCTCTCGAACGGGCAACGGTAGGGATGAGGCGGATGCCGGCGCGTACGCCCGTGTGCTAGCGGGCGACGGCTGTTGTCGTCAGGTTGGTCGCCATCCAGGTCTGGTTGGGGTACCACGAGTAACGGACGAACGCATTCGAGTTGGTGTAGCCAAAGACGTTGAGCGAAGAATCGGGGCCTGCGATGCCGGTCACCGGGCCGTTGGCGATCACAGGCGAGCCGGCGGGCACTGCGTCGGTAAGCGAGGCGATCGCCCATCCGTCGGCCTGGCGTCCCGGCGCCCACCAGTAGGTCGTGACGTCGCCTGTCGCGAGGTCGACGCCGACGACATTGAGCCCGTCCCAACTGCTCACGAAGCTCGAGACGGTGTCGGGGTCGAGCGAGGGGCCGTTGGTCTCGGCGGTGAGTGAGCTTTGCACCCAGTCGCCGCCGAACGACGGCACCCACCAGGTGACGAGCAGAGCGCCGGCGCCATCGATGCCGGCGATGTTGATCCCGTTCCAGGAGGTGAGGTAGACGGTGAGTCCACCGACGAGCGGGTCGGAGCCGTACGCGGTGGTGAGGTCGGACAGTCGCCAGTTGGTGATCGTCGGCGCGGTCCAGACCGACCAGATGGTGCCCTCCGCGTCGAGCCCGGCGATGTTGAGCCCGCCCCAACTCGTTGCGTAGCTCACGAGCCCCGTGATCGCGGGGGTGGTGGCCCCCGCGGGATCGAGGTCTTGCGTCGAGATGTTGCGGAACGACCAGACCGATCCGCCGCCCGGGGCGTCCTGCGCGGTCTGGCGGAAGTAGAGCACGTCGCCGGTCGCGGAGAGCCCGGTGAGGTGGGCGTATCCGTCGGGCGAGATCATGACGCCGAGTTCGGTCGCGATGGCTTGCGCGCCGGCGACCTCATCGGTGAGGATGCGGTACGACCAGGTTGTGTCAGAGGCTTCGGTGTAGAGCGCGAGTCCAGAGCCCGTGACCGCGGCGGCCGTGCTTGCGCCGGTCATGGTGTCCACCCATGTCACCAGATCGCCCGTGATGGTCGGGCCGCCAACGGAAGTCAGCAGGTCGATCTGGTACCAGATGGAGTCGCTCTCGAGCTGGTAGATCGCCGGGCGGCTGAACTGGTTGGCGCCCGGCACGGAGAAGACCACGCGGTCGTCTGGGCCGGTCCCGCCTCCGCCGTCGTTGCCGAGATCACGAGTCGCGACGCCGAAGACTGGGATGCTGCCGAAAGCGGCGTCCTCTTCGTGTGGGATGAGGATGCGTCCGTCTTGTCCGATGTAGAGGGTTGTGTCGTCGTCGGAGTTGTCTTCGTCGAGGATGAGCGCCGAGCCGGAGATTCGCCACTCGCCCTCTTCGATTCGAACGAAGTTGCCCGAGTCCCACTCGTCGAGGTCGTAGAGCTGGTATTCGCCGTCGCCCTCGAGATCGAGGCGGAACTGGGAGAAGTTGATCCCGCCGCCGACGACCACGCCCCATCCCATGTTGTACGAGCCGACCAACTCGGATGATGTGAGGGTGGAATCGACGCGCGTCGCGATACCGATGTAGAGCTCGCCGTCGTCGGAGTCGGTGTCGACGAAGATGACGGTGCGCCCGTCGGCGGAGAGGAAGAAGTACTCTTCCTGGTCGGTGTGTGCGACGCCCCTCTCGTCGACGTCGATGATGAAGGTCTCGTCGTTGGGCATGTCGCCCGAGTAGCGGATGAGATCGTTGTTGATCGAGAGGGTGCTCGACTCGGTGAAATAACGGGCTGTGTCGGTGTTGAATCCGATCGCGGTGTACTGATAGGTCCCTGAGAAATCGGATCGGCTTACGCCGGAGCCGGGGATCTCGACGAGCACCTCAAGCTCCTCGGTCGAGTTCTCGTACTCACCGAGCCACCATCCCGCCGGGTAGCCGTCGGCCCAGAGGAACTGGGCGCCGTTGGTCTCGACGGGAGTCGCGTTGAGGAAGCCCTCGTTGTCTTGGCGGATCATCCGTCCGTCGTCGATTTTAAAGATCTTGTCGTAGGAGAGATCGTCGTAGTCGTCGCGCCCGCCGCGGTCGTCGACCCAGGTCTGCGAGCCGGTCACGTTGCCGTCGTCGTCGACGGTGACCTCTTCGATGAAGGTGTTGGCCGCGGCCTGTCCCAGGCCGTTAGGCCCAAAGACGAGGGCCACTCCGGCGTAGTCCGACGAGAGGAGCGCACGGGGTTCCAGCGATTCGAACTTGTGCATGGGGCTTTCCTGGTCGCGCCGTCGGGCGGGGGTAGTGGGTTAACCGTCGGGCTCGGTCATCGACGCCGGATCGAGCAGGCGGTCGAGTTCGTCCTTCGCGAGTACGCCCTCTTCCAGGGCCAACTCGCGGACAGTCTTGCCTTCTTTGTATGCGCGCTTCGCGAGGGCGGCTGCCGCGTCGTACCCGATGACGGGGGCGAGGGAGGTGCACATCGCGAGGGAACCCTCGATCAGGGCGGCGCACCGCTCGGCGTCGGGCTCGAGCCCGGCGAGCAGGTTGTCGGTGAACATCGCCAGGGCGTTGGCGAGGAGTTCGACGTTGTCGAGCAGGTTGGTCGCCATCATGGGCATGGCGACGTTGAGCTCGAGGAGCGAGCCGACGCCGCCGAGCCCGCCGAGGGTGAGGGCGTGGTCGTTGCCGAGCACCTGGCAGCAGACCATGACCGCCGACTCGCAGATCACGGGGTTGACCTTGCCCGGCATGATGGAGGAACCGGGCTGAACCGCGGGGAGCTTGAGCTCGCCGATGCCGCAGCGGGGGCCCGAGCCGAGCAGGCGGATGTCGGACGCGATCTTGGAGAGCGAGACCGCGACGGTGCGCACGAAGCCGGACGCCTCGACGAACCCGTCCTTGGCGTGCTGCCCTTCGCAGTGGTTGGCTGCCTCGCGGAAGCCGATGCCCGTGCGCTCCGCGAGCCCGCTGGCGACGAGTGATCCGAACTGGCGGTGGGTGTTGATGCCGGTGCCAACCGCCGTGCCGCCGAGGGCGAGCTCAGCGAGAGCCTCGATAGCGCGCGCACACCGCGCCTCCGCATGGCGGAGCTGCGCGGCGTATCCGCCGAAGACCTGGCCGACGCGGATGGGTGTCGCGTCTTGCAGGTGGGTGCGTCCGATCTTGACGATGTCGTCGAACCTCTTTGCCTTCTTCTCGAGTTCGCTCGCGGTGCGCGCGAGGGCGGGCATGAGGCGCTGCTTGATGGCGATCGCCGCGGCGATGTGCATCGCGGTGGGGAAGGTGTCGTTGGACGACTGGCCCATGTTGACGTGGTCGTTGGGGTGGACGCCGCCCGCTTCGATGTAGTCCGCGTTCTTGGACGAGCCGATGGCCTGCCCTCGGTCGAGGCAGATGAGGTTGGCGACGACCTCGTTGACGTTCATGTTGGTCGAGGTGCCCGAGCCGGTCTGGAAGATGTCGACGGGGAAGTTGCGGGCGACGCCGCCGCGGTCGGCAAGCCCGCCTTCGATCATCTCGCAGGCGCTGACGATCGCGTCGGCCCTGGGCTGGTCGAGGAGCCCGAGTCTCGCGTTGACGCGGGCCGCCTCGGCCTTGAGCATCGCGAATGCGCGGATAACCGCTTCGGGCACCGGGCGCCCCGAGACGGGGAAGTTGAGGACGGCTCGCTGCGTGCTCGCGCCGTAGAGCACGTCGGCGGGCACGGTCATCTCGCCCATGGAGTCCTTTTCGATCCTCGTGTCGGTCATGCGGCCCTCGCTGGTGTTTGTGGGAGGGGATGGTAGAAGGGGCGGGTACACTGATCGAAACCCGGGTGGGGCTCGGGCGTACCAACCACAGGCCGGACACCTGCCCGCGGAGAACTCCGATGCGCACGACCCTCTCAGCCCTCTTGGCCGCCTTCCTGATGATCGCGTGCGCGAGCGATGCCGCGTGGGGGCAGTCGCGCCGTCCCGGTCGTCCGTCGCGCGAGCCGAGCCAGCCGACTCAGCCCGCTCCCAAGCCGGCCGATCCGGGGGACGTCGACGATCCGGACCCGGAGGACTCCCAGACGCAGCAGCCGGTGCTCCCGCGCGGGCCGGCGCCGAGCGTCGCTCCCGCTGCGCCCGAGCAGCGTGATCCTCCGAAGGACAGCCCGTACCTGCAGCGCGAACGTCCGAAGGACTGGACGATCAAAGTCGACGTGACGGTGCAGTCGTACCAGGACTTCCGCCCTGGCCAGCGGCAGATGCCGGTGATCGCTCCCTTGGTGTTTGACCAGGCGATGGTGGTGTTCCCGGTTGTGCCGACGACCGGATCGTCCCTCGTGCTGACCGAGCGCATCGAGGACGCGGCGGTGCCGGTTGTGCGTGGGTATGTCGATCTCGATGGCCGCACCGTCTCCGATACGCCGGAGCTCATCAGCACGCGCGCCGGTGGCGAGCCGCTGCAGGGCGGGTCGTGGCGTGCGCAGTGGCCCGTCCTCCCGCTCCAGGGAGGGGGCAAGTACGAGGTCCGCAACATGAAGCTGCACGTCGAGATTCCCGTGCAGGCGTTCCGCACGGTCTTTGATGAGCAGGGTGCGCGTAACATCGTGTGGCCGAAGAACGGCTGGCCCGAAGAGGTGCAGACCGTGTTCGAGCCGTACGGCTTCGTCGACAACGATCTGCGCAACGACTACGACATGAGCACGATCGACGGGCTCATCGCGCAGTGGACCGACGGGCAGGACCCGAAGAAGGTCAAGCCGTCGGTGCTCGCGAAGTGGCTCTGTGGGAACGTGGCGGACCACGTCACCCAGCTCACCGGCAACGGGTTTTCCTACGACACGCGAACGGGCGTGATCAACGGGTTCGAGCCGCAGCCGGTCGGTGAGACCGCGAGCAGCCAGCGTGGTTCTCCCATCGACCTCGCGACGCTCCTGTGCGCGGTGTACCGGCGGGCCGGCCTCCCGGCGCGCCTTGTGGTGGGGTACGACGAAGACGGCGACCGCAACAAGACCTACCTCGAGCGCAACTCCAAGTCCCGCGAACTCCGGGTGTGGGTGGAGTTTGCGCTGTACGACGACGTCGAGAACACGCTCGCGTGGGTGCCGGTGGATATCGCGCAGATCAAGAAGTCGTCGAGCCGCATGCCGCCCAACTTCATGGATCGTGACCTCAAGTACTTCGGCACGCACGACGAGCTGGACCGGGTCGTGCCGCTCTCGTTCCACCTGCACCCGCCGACATCGGTGATCGCCCACGGTGCGCCCGGGCTCTGGGGCTGGCTGCCGCAGTCGCGCGACGGGCGCGTGCAGGTTGTCGGCGCCACCCAGTTCCTTCGCTTCGATGTGGGTCGCACGCCGAGCCGGGGGCGGTAGGGGGTCAGGGAGCGCCGAGGGCGCCGCGATACCACTGGGCGAGATCGCTGCGGAGCTTCTCGCGGTCTGCGCGCCGGACGTACATCATGTGTCCGGCGTCGTAGTACTTCGTCTCGATGTTGCTGCGGAGTTCCGGGCGGAGCATGAGGTGGTCGATCGTGTAGTCGGCCGCGAAGTACGGCGTCGCGAGGTCGTAGTAGCCCGCCGCGACGAAGATCTTGAGCGAGGGCAGCTGCTGCATAGCTGAGCGCATGCGTTCAGCCACGTTGACGTACTGGTTGTTGCCGCTGCGTCCGTAATCCCACGGCTGCACGCGCCCGGTGAGGATCTCGTAGGTGAGGTCGGACTCGAAGCCGAGGTCGTGGCGGATGTAATGGTTGAAGGCGCCGGTGTAGTTGCCCTGGATCGCCGACATCGAAGGGTCAAACTCGTATCCCTCGCCCGCATCGTCGCGGTCGGCGCCCGTGTACCGCGAGTCGAGTCGGCCCACGGTCTTGCCCTGTGATCGCAGGAGTTCCTTGCAGAAGCGGCCCTGCGAGATGCGCAAGTTGGAGCGTTGGATGAACGTCGCCGAGAGACCGGTCAGCGCACTCATCCGCTGAGCGATGGCGCTCTGTTCGGCGGCCGAGAGAGCGTCGCCCTTCATCAAGGCCGTCGCGTACTCGCCGGAAGCGAATGCCTCGGCGTCGCGCAGGAGATCCGCGAGCGGGCGCGTCGCATGCGGACCGGTCAGCGCGCCATGGGCGTGCGCCGTCGCGGTGTAGGTGGGTAGATAGAGGATGTACGGCAGGTCGTTGCCGATGTTGAACCGGATGGTCTGGAAGTTGAGCACTGCGGAGATCAGCACCACGCCGTTGAGGGCGATGCCGTGGCGCTCGAAGAGGTGCTCGGAGAGCCCCGCAGCGCGCGTGGTGCCGTAGCTCTCGCCCGCGATGAACTTGGGGCTCGCCCACCGGTCGTGCTCGGAGAGGTAGCGACGGATGAACTCGGCGACCGAGCTGATGTCCTGTTCCACGCCGTGGAAATCGCGAGAGCTGCCGCCCTCTTCGGGGCGCGAGAAGCCGGTCGTCACCGGGTCGATGAACACGAAGTCGGAGAGATCAAGCAGGGAAGCTTCGTTGTCGACGAGCCCGTACGGGGGCGAGCCCGCGTTGCCGAAGTCGTCGGCGTAGTTGATCCGCTTGGGGCCGAAGAGCCCCATGTGGAGCCAAACGGAGCTCGATCCAGGCCCGCCGTTGAACGAGAACGTGATGGGGCGCTGGGCCGGGTCGGGGAAGTTCGCAGGATCGCTGGCCGCGGCCTCTCGCCGTTGGTCGGCCGAAAGCGAGCGCGATGCCCGCCGGTAGGAGATGTAGAACACGCTCGCGGTCGCCTTGCCGTCCTCGCCAGCGAGTTGGATGGTGCCAGCCTCGGCGACGTACATGAACCGCTGGCCGCCGATCGACGCGTCATGAAAGGTGACCGCCGGCGCGTCGGGGTATCGGACGTACGCGAGGTCGTCCTCCTTCTTGCCCTTGGCGTCGTCCTGAGCGGCGGTCTGGGAGCACGTCAGTGCGAACGTGACGAGGAGTACGGCGGAGAAGGCGTGCCTGATCATGGCGCGAGCATACCGCGGGGCGGGGTGGGAGCCGCGATAGGCTGGGTGCATGGCGTACATCAGGGTGATCCCCGAGGTCGAGGCGGTGGGGGAACTTGCCGAGTTGTATCGGCGCTACGGCAACGCCGACGGGACCGTCGACAACGTGCTGAAGGTCCACTCGCTCAATGCGGAGTCCCTCGCGGCACACTGCGCGCTGTATGTGCAGGCGATGCATCGGCCGAGCCCGCTCACGCGGGCCGAGCGTGAGGTCGCGGGCGTCGTGGTCAGCCGGATCAACGGGTGCGCGTATTGCAGGGAGCATCACGCGGCGGGGCTCGCGCGACTGCTGCCCGCGGAGCGCCGGAGCGCGGCCCGCGCGCTGGCGGATGGCGATGAGTCCGCGCTCGACGCTCGCGAGCGTGCGGTCGCCGTCTATGCCGCGAAGCTGACGCGCGAGCCCGATGCGGTCGGACAGGCGGACGTCGATGCGCTCCGCGCCGCGGGGTTGAGCGATCGCGAGGTGGTCGATCTTGCGCAGGTGGTCGCGTATTTCGCGTACGCGAACCGGATTGTCCTGGGGTTGGGGGCTCGGCTTGGCGAGGGCGAGGGAGCTGTCGGCGACTGGCCGGCGGAGTCGCGTCCCGCGGCGACCGACTAGGCGCGATACCGTGAACGTATGACTGAGCCGGTCGCTGCGCTTCGAAGGACCACCGCCGAGTTCGCCGAGCAGGAGAAGAGCATCCGCGCGGGCGGCGGCGCGAAGGCGATCGAACGCCAGCACGCCAAGGGACGGCTAACCGCCCGTGAGCGCGTGGCGCGTCTTGTGGATCCGGTTGCCCAGAGCCGCGAGTGCGGGGGTGCGGGGATCGAGCCGCACGCGGACGCGATCCCGGGCTTCATGGAGCTCGGGCTCTGGTCGGCGCACGGGATGTACGCCGAGCACGGCGGCGCACCGGCAGCCGGCGTGGTGACGGGCATCGGGCGTGTTCACGGTCGCCCGCACATGATCATCGCCAACGACGCGACGGTGAAGGCCGGCGCGTTCTTCCCGATGACGTGCAAGAAGATCATCCGAGCGCAGCACATCGCGCGCATGGCGCGCCTTCCGCTCGTGTATCTCGTGGATTCCGCGGGCGTGTTCCTCCCGATCCAGGAGGATGTCTTCCCCGACACCGATGATTTCGGGCGGATCTTCTATCTCAACTCGGTGCTGTCGGCCGAGGGCGTGCCGCAGGTGGCGGCGATCATGGGGTATTGCGTCGCGGGCGGTGGGTATCTGCCCGTGCTGTGCGACACACTCCTGATGACCGAGGGCTCGGGGCTTTATCTCGCCGGGCCGGCGCTGGTGAAAGCGGCGATCGGGCAGGAGGTCTCCGACGAGGAACTCGGCGGCGCGGAGATGCACGCGAGCATCTCCGGCACGATCGACTTCCGCGAGCCGGACGACGAGGCGTGCCTGGTGCGCGTGCGGGAGGTGGTGGGGAAGCGCCAAGCGATACCGGGACAGAGTGACACGAATGAAGCCCGGGGTGTGTCGTCGTATCGCCAGGGTTCAGAGGTCTTCTCCATCTTCACCGACAAGCCCGGCGAGCAGTACGAAGTGCGCGAGATCATCGAATGCATCGTCGATGCACGCACGCTTCCCGACACCGCTTCCGAGCACGGCGGCGAGACGCTCGGTCCCGACTTCGACGAGTACAAGGCCGACTACGGGCGATCGCTGGTCTGCGGGTACGGGCGGATCGACGGCATGCCTTGCGGCATCGTCGCCAATCAGGGCAGGATGACCGAGCGCGTGATGCCGGGCGGCAAGGGCGGGCCGAGCAAGTCAGTGAACATGCCGCGCGTGATCTACGACGACGCAGCCGACAAGGCGGCGCGCTTCATCATGGACTGCAATCAAAGGAAGATCCCGCTCGTGTTCCTGCACGACACAACGGGTTTCATGGTCGGGCGCGATTCGGAGCAGGGCGGCATCATCCGCGCCGGGGCGAAGATGGTCAACGCGATGTCCAACTCGGTCGTACCCAAGATCGTCGTCATCATGGGCGGGAGCTACGGCGCCGGCAACTACGCGATGTGCGGGCGGGCGTTCGAGCCGTTCCTGAGCCTCGCGTGGCCGGGCTCGAGGTGCGCGGTGATGGGCGCCGCCCAGGCCTCCGGCACGCTCGCGATGATCGAGGAACGCTCGCGCGAGCGCAAGGGCGAGGCGATCGACAAGGAGACGCACGACGCGATCCTCGGCGCCGTACGCGCGAGCTACAACGAGCAGCAGGACATCCGCCACGCCGCGAGCCGTGGGTGGATCGATCGCATCATTGATCCCGCCGAGACGCGCGACGAACTGATCGGTGCGCTCCGCGCGGCCGAAGCGGGGTGGGATTACTCCCGCGCGTTTGGTGTCGGCGTGTTACAGACCTAACGGGGCAGGAGGAAGCCCCGGGTTCGTGCGACGGAGACGGCGGTTGACGAGGATGCGACCTGCGCCGGCGGTAGCATGCGCACGGCCGGTCGTGCATCGGGCCATAGGAGATTCAGCATGCGGTTCGGAAGATACACAGCAATGGTCGCGGCCTTTGGCGTCGCGGCTCCCGCTTCGGCGCAGTTGATGGTGGTGGACAGCTCGGGCGATCGCGTCTGCTTGTTTGACCAAGAAGACGGGTCGGTCATCGACCTGGATTGGCTCAGCGACGCCGGCGCCGTTGGATGGGCGTTCTCGACGCCGAAGGAAGCAGCGGTTGTCGGCGATGAGATCTGGGTCGCGGATCAGCTTGAGGACGCGATCCACCGTTTCGCCGCTGACGGGGTGTTTCTCTCGACCATCACCGAGGGTCCGGGTGGTCAGCCTCTCAACAACATCAGGAGCCTCGGCGTCACCGGCGATACGGTGTATGTGACCAACGCGGACGCGCCGCTCAACGACGCGATTGTTATCTTCTCGAGCGACGGCACGCCGATGAGCAGCTTCGCTGCGTCCGGCGCGTTCTCGCTCGGGTGCTTCGACGCGGAGCCGTTCAACGGCGAGATTCTCGTTTCCAACGCCGATTCCGACGCGCTGCAGCGCTATACGGAGTCCGGCGCGTTCCTCGGGAACTTCGCGAGCGGGTACGCCTACTTGGAGCAGGTCGTTGTGCTCGACGACGGGAGCGTCCTCACTGCCAACGCGATCGACTCGGTCGGTATCGAGGGTATCTACCACTTCAACGCCGATGGTTCGGTTCGGGCGTACCTCGACACCGCCGCCATCAATACGTCCGCGGTGATCCGCGGCGCCAACGTGCTCAACAACGGCGGGTATCTCGTCTCGACCTCGGCGGGGGTCTGGACCTATGTCTCCGGCGTCTGGACGGAGATCAACGGTGACATCAACGGCCAGTACATCACGGTGCTGTCTGCCGGTGACGATGCCTGTGCGCCGGACCTGACGGATGACGGCAACGTCGACACCAACGATTTCTTCCTGTTCTTGACGTACTACCAGAACCAGGACCCACGCGCCGATTTCTCCGCCGGCGGCGGGATCAACACCAACGACTTCTTCGCCTTCCTCGCGGCCTACCAGGCTGGGTGCTGACGGAAGAGCTGAGAAGCAACGATCGTGGACTTGCGCAGCCGCCCCGTGTCTACGGGGCGGTTGTCTTTCGACACTTTGGGCGGATCGGCGTTACGCTCTCTCCATGCTGACTCGCGCATGGATCGCGTCGTGTCTGGTCGTCTTCGCAGGATGTGCCGTGGAGAACGGTGGGACTGAGGCGATGACCCCCGTTGCGGGCCCGTCGGTCGCTGCGGCTCCCTCGTCAGTGCCGAAAGTACACGAGGCAGAGCTTCCAGTGCCGCCACGCGTCCGCGCACGCGAGGGAGGGCTGACCACTACCGATCGCCCGATCGGGCGATCTCGGGACGGCGCGACGATCACGGTGCGCGAGTTTGGCTCTGGGGCGGCTCGGGTGCTCTTGGTCGGGCTCATCCACGGTGACGAGGCGGAGGGGTACGAGCAGTTCGACCAGCTTTGGGAGGAGCTCCGTGCTGAGGGTGTCGGCAGTGTGGCGACCGTGCGCGCGATCCCGAATGTGAACCCCGATGGGCACGCGGCACGCTCTCGATCGAACGCTCGCGGCGTGGATCTCAACCGCAACTGGCCGGCGTCCAACTTCTCCCCTTCGCCCTCGCGCGGTCCGCACGCTCTGTCGGAGCCGGAAACCCGGGCGGCGCTCGCCGAGCTCCGTGCCTTCGATCCACACCTGATCGTCGTGTTCCACTCCGCGTCGAGTGGGCCGTTCGTTGATCCCGACGGCCCCGTCGATGAGGCGGCCGAGGCGTTCGTGTCTGCGGCTCGTGCGAGTGACTCCCGTTGGCGTGTGCATGCGGATTACACCAATCCCCCGGGCTCGCTCGGCACGTACGCCGGGCTCGACCTCGGCATCCCGGTCCTTACGGTCGAGTTCAAGCGTGGGCAGTCCGCTGCATCGGCGCGCATTGCTGCGTCCCTTGGTCTGCGTGCGTGCATCGATCATCTCGCGGCCGGCGGGGGTCAGGCGCCGCGCAACGCGGCCGAATCGCTGGATCGCATCGACGCGAGCATCGCTCGCCATCGGGAAGCCGTATCGACATCGGCGCCCATGCCCTAGGCCCTGTTCGCGCCCACTCTTGGACGAGACTGGGGCGGTGCGCATCACGCCTATTGCAGCGTCCACGCCACATATCCCGCGTAGAGCAACAGGAACGCCAAGCCCTCCGACCGGGCGATGCGGCGCCCGGTGAGCACAACCGGTAGGCACACGATCGCAACGCCGGTCATCACGGGAAAGTCGCGGGCGAGTGTCGGGGCGGGCGCGCCCAGTGGTGTGGGTGAGGCGAGGGCGGTCGCGCCCAGGATGGCGAGCAGGTTGAAGATGTTCGAGCCGACAACGTTCGCAACGGCGAGATCGCGCTCGCGCCGCACTGCCGCGACGATCGACGTCGCCGCTTCCGGAAGGGAGGTGCCCGTCGCGACGATGGTGAGCCCGATCGTGAGGGCGTCCACGCCGATCGACTGCGCGGCGTCGACCGCGCCGCGCACGAACCAGCGTGATCCGATCAGAGTCAGCGCCAATCCGATCGCGATGCCCGCGAGCAGAAGCGGCGGGCGCCCCCGGCTGTGGCGACGTTCCAGATCGCGCGCTCCCTCCCTCGCGCCGCGGATCGTCAGGGCCGTGTACCCCGTGATCGCAAGCATGAGTAGCGCACCCTCGAACTTCCCGATGTGCCCGTCGCGCGCGAAGGCCCACGCGGCGCACGAGGCGCCGATCATGATCGGCACATCGACGCGCATCACGCGCGCGTCGACCGCCAGCTGGCGCAGGAGCGCCGACGCGCCGAGCACGAACAGCACGTTGAAGATGTTGGAGCCCACGACGTTGCCGACCGCGACTTCCGGGTTGCCCGCCCGCACTGACGTAAGGGACACGGCAAGCTCCGGCGCGCTCGTGCCGAAGGCGACGACCGTCAGGCCGATCGCCGTCGTGCTCACGCCGAGCCTGTGCGCCAATCCCGACGCCGATCGGACGAGTACGTCTGCACCGAGCAGGAGCGTGGCGAGCCCGAACATCAGGAGCACGATCGACACCCCGCGGGCCGCTCAGGCCGAGCGCCGATAGTGTGCGGGCGGGGTGTGGTGATCAGGTTCGATGCGTGCCGTCGGCTCCGCGTCGGTGCCCTCACTGGTGACGTGGTTGGTCGGTCCCCCGATGCACTCTGCCGCGCCCAGGAAGGTCATAGTCACCGAACCGACTCCCACGAGAAGCGTGGGGATGAGCAGCGCGTCGTGCAGGAAAGCGCCAGGTGCGATCAGCACGAGCCCCTCCAGCACCGCGGTGATGCCCCACCCCACCAAGCCCGCGACCAACCGGGAAGACACGCCTGACACCTCCGCTGGCGCAACGCACGGAACGCGCCGAAGCCGAGAAGAGTGTTCCCTCGCATGCGGCAGAATCAAGAACATCGCACGCTGTTACACGGCGTAAGGTAGTCCCTACCGCCGTTGCTATTCCGCGCTGGCTCGGGCCAGCGCGTCACGGATCATCGCGTAGAACGTGCCAACCGATTCGGGCTCGTCGGCCTTCGCATCGGGGGGCGGCACGCGCGGCACGTACGAACCATCGGGTTGAAGGTCCCAGGCGCGGCGGTGGTCACGACGGAGCGTGTCGACGATCTTCAGGAGACGCGCGCGCGAGTCCCGATCGCGCACGGGCACCGCCGCTTCCACGCGGTCGTTGAGGTTGCGGTGCATCCAATCCGCGGACCCGATGTACCACGCGCCGTCGAGCGGGTCGTCGCGGCCCGCGGCAAAGTGGAACAAGCGCGAGTGTTCGAGGAAACGCCCGATTACCGAGACCACCTTGATGTTCTCGGAGAGCCCCGGCACGCCCGGGCGCAGGCAACAGAACCCGCGCACGAAGAGTTCCACCGGCACGCCGGCGATCGACGCCTCGTACAGGTGCTCGGTGATCTGCTGATCCTCCAGGGAGTTCATCTTCGCAACGATCCGCGCCGGACGGCCCGCCTTTGCGTGCGCGATCTCAGAGTCGATCAGGCGACTGAACTCCATGCGCATCGTCTCCGGTGCGACGAGGAGCTCGTTGTAGGTCGCTTGGCGGGAGTGTCCTGTCAGCAGGTTAAACAGCGCCACGACGTCGTCGGTGATCGCCGGATTCGCGGTGAGAAGGCCGAGGTCGGTATAGAGCTGGGCGGTGTGCGGGTGGTAGTTCCCCGTACCGATGTGGACGTACGAGCGAAGCCCGTGGGGCTCGCGCCGCACCACGAGCGAGCACTTGCAGTGCGTCTTAAGACCGATCACACCGTACGCCACGTGCACGCCGTGCTTTTCGAGCTGTCGCGCGAAGCGCACGTTGCGTGACTCGTCGAAACGTGCGCGCAGCTCCACGAGGCAGGCGACCTGCTTGCCTCGCTCCGCGGCGCGGATCATCGACGCGAGGAACGGCGAGTCGCGGCTCGTGCGGTAGATCGTCTGCTTGATCGCCAGCACGTTCGGGTCCCGTGCCGCCTGCGCGATGAACCGCTCGATCGAAGCCTCGAAGCTGTCGTACGGATGGTGCAGCAGGATGTCGCGCTTGCGAATTGTCGCGAAGATGTCGGGTTCGTCTTTGCCGGGCTCGGGGGCGAGCGCCGGCGGCACGATCGGCTTCCACGTGCGCTGCTTGAGGTCGGGGCGATCGATGTCCGCCAGCTGAAACAGATCGCCGTACTCCATCGGCCCCCGGCGGACGTACACGTCGTCCGGCGTGAGCATGAGCTCGTCGCAGACGATCCGGCGCACCCGGCGGTCGTGCGCCGGGGTGAGTTCGAGCCTGACGCCTTCGGCGAAGCGGCGCGCGCGCAGCTCGGTCTCCACGTGCTCCAGGAGGTCGTCGACTTCCTCCTCATCGTCCGGCTCGACACCCGCGGCACGCGTGACACGGAACGGCGTCGCCGACTCGATCGTCAAACCGGGAAAGAGATCGTCCAGGTTGTGCACGATCAGGTCTTCGAGGTGCACCAGCGCCGTGTCGCCCGATTCGCCGGGGATCGGCACGAAGCGGCGCAGCGCGTCGGGGACCTTCAGGCGAGCGAACTGCGGCGGGGCCGCGTTCTCCGATGCGAGCAGCACGCCGAGGTTCTCCGACAGGTTCGAGATGAACGGGAACCGGTGCCCGGGGTCTACCGCGAGCGGCGTGAGGATCGGGAACACGTTTGCGCGGTGCCAGCGGTCGAGTTGTTCGCGCTGCGGGGCATCCAGGTCGGCGTACGCCATGATGCGGACGCCATTGGCCGCGAGTTCGGGGCGGAGCGCGTCTTCCCACAGCGCGGCCTGCTGCTGCTGCAGGTGCGCGACGACGCGGCGGATCTCCTGAAAGAGGGTCGCGGGCGTGTACCCGTCGCGGTGCGGGTCTCGCCGAGGCTTGAGCATGCGGCGCTTGAGCAGCGCGACGCGCTTCATGAAGAACTCGTCCAGGTTCGACGCGAAGATCGCGAGGAACTTCACCCGGTCGAGCAGCGGGAAGTCGGGGTCCCAAGCCTGCGCCAATACACGCCTGTTGAACTCGAGCCACGAGAGATCACGGTTGAAGAAGTGGTCCGACAGCGGCGCCGCGGGCCCCTCTGCGAGCACGCGCATGGCTTCCGATTCCGGGATGGGCGCCTTGTCTGTCACAGCCGAGATTCTTGGCGCGCAACTCCCGTCGCTCTACTTGCCGTCCGCCGGCTCGCAGGAGCGGGTCCGGCGTACGTTACCGCCGCGCGCCGTCACGCGCCTTAGTAGTCTGACCCGTTGATCGAACGGTGGATGACCGGGATCCTCCACCACAGGTCCTTCAAGCCGTAGTGATCTCGCAGGCTCCCGCCCCAGACAAGGTCCTTCGAGAGTTCCTCGTCGATCACGGACCCCATCTGGTACCGCACGTTGGGCGATTCCCACATCAGGTCCTCGCTCGGCACCAGCGGGAATCCGGAGAACGTCCACGGCGGACGCAGCACGTAGCCCGAGTGCGTGAACTCTCGGTCGCCGGGTGACTTGATGGCGCCGAATGGCGAGTCGTCGAACATCGAGTAGAAGCTCCATCCCTGCCCGATGCTCATCTTCGAGGCGTTCATCCCGTCCTCGGCGGAGAGGTAGGTCACGACGTCCGTAAGGTCTTCAGCCACACCGTCGAACTGGTCCTCTTCCCAGGTGGGGATGGCGGGCGCATCGAGGTCGTTGATGCTCTGGGCCCAGAAGTTGAGGTCCATGAACGCCATCGACGCCTCGAACGTCTTGCGGTGCGCGTCGAGGTAGGCGCGCTGGTTGCGCCCGTGCAGGCGCACGACCATGAAGGCCGTCCACATCATCCCGATGAGGATAATGAACACCAGGATCGTCTCCACGACCACGGCCCCGCGGTCGTCCTTGATCAGGGATCGGTTGCGATCTTCCATGGTGTGCTCCTAGTGGTAGATGAGTGACCGGAGGCGCCGGGCGAACTGCCCGTCGTCCTGCGGAAGGTGGTTGTTCTCGCCGCCCGAGATCATGAAGTAGTGGTGGTGTGACTGCAGGCGGATGTGTTCACCGTCGGATTCGATCCTCGCGCCCAGGAAGTCCGGGTGCACCTCCCGCAGCCTCGCCTGCCAGTTCCACCCCCACGTCGAGAACATGCGGTAGGGGTAGGGGATATCGAGCGGCGCCGTGAGACGGTTGATCGTGGGGTTGTAGTACTCGGCGCTCGCGACCGCGAGCGTCGAGTCGTCCCAGTTTGCACCGGGGCTAAACCAGCCGTCGAAGAGGTACCTCCCCTTTGCGCCGAACCGACCCACCGACGGATCGGCGAGGTTGTTGGTGATGCGCGTGGTCGCGGCGTTGCCCACGTTGCGGAGCGTGACCGCCGCGGTCATCGTGTACTTGTCGAACACGTCCGTGTCGGCGTTGTCGTCGTACGAGAGCAGGTCGGAGTCGAAGTTGCCGTAGGACGTGGCGAACCACATCGGCGCACGACCGTTCACCCCGAACGGCGGCGTCCACTCCATGAACGGGATCGAGAACCCGCCCAGATTCACCGGGTCCTGCAGCACGACGGTGCGGTTCGACAGCTCCAGCACGTTGAGCACGTAGAAGATCATCACGCACGTGCGCCACGCCTCCTGCCCGCGTCCGAACACCACCGGCGCGAACTTGTTGTACCAGTGCTCGTGGTCGCGGTACACGCGGATCAGCAGCGGGAGCGCGACGTCGAACCGGTTCAGGAAGCTCGGTCCGAAGTCGCCGATCGAGCCGACCATCGACGAGGCGTACGAATCGAGGGGGAGGTCCGACATGTCGATGTCGCGGTCGGGCGCCTCGGTCCCGGACGATTCCTCGTCGACCGAGTCGCCGATCAGGATGTCGCAGTTGTACCGCTCCTCGTAGGTCTTCACCATCTTCTCGATCACGGGGTCCGGTATCTCGATCAGCTTCTTCTGGAAGTCGTTGAGCTCGCGTATGCGCGCGGCGACCGTGCCGGGCGGTCCTGTCCCGGCGATCGCGTCTATGGTGCCGAATATCAACTCCCATATGCCGTTGATCACCCCTGGTAAGAAGTCGATCACGACAGCGAAGAACTCCTCGACGCAGAACCCCGCCACAATGAGCGCAAAGGGCCCCGCGCTCGCGATCGCGCGGATCCAGTTGTAGACGATCAGGATCAGCGTCAGCGGGCTCGCCTGGAGCAGGATGTTCGCGCTGATGTGCTGCGTGATGCCGACGTTGGTCGCGACCGCGAGGTTCATCGCGCGGGCCTTGGTCAGCGCGGCGTTGTACACCACCGCGTCCGCGACCATCTGCGTCTGGATGCTCTTGGTCGTCACCTGGGCGGTGTTCCAGGTGTACCCGACACTCGAGAAGATGACGAAGATGTAGAACATCATCAGCATCACCCACACGTTCCCGCGGTCTTCGCGGTGCAGGCGACGCACGAATCTGGGGGCGTCAACCGTCATCATGGCAGGGGGCTCCCTGAGATCAGCGAGGTCACGTGTCCGACGCGAGTCCCCGTGGACTGCAGCGCGACCTCGCTCTTGAGGGTGATGTACCGACCGGGCACGCCGTGGCGGGTCTCGCGGTTCGGCTCCATGAGCATCGCGACCAACGGCATCTTGAGCTGGTACGGGTATTCGATTGTCACGGTCACCTGGCGAGGGGCGAACGGGTTGTCGAAGTTCACCGTGTCGGCGATGCTCTGCAGGTTGTTGAACAGCGGGCGGATCAGCTCGTTGATCGCCGGCGTGACGACGTACTCCTTCACCAGGTCCTTCAGACCCGTGTCGAGCCCGAAATCGGAGAACCCGAGACCCGGGTTCCAGGCCTTGATGTCCGGGAAGGGCCAGGGCAACGGCACGATCGTGATCCAGTCGGGCGCCTTGTTCGGGTTGAGGATCCCGTTGAGCATGTCGTCGAACAGCCCGATCTGCGCCAGGATGTCGTCGAACGCGCCCTGAAACGCGGACGTGTACTGCTGCCCGTCAAAGTTCAGGAACGGCGGACGCCCCATCTCCACCTCGATGCGGCTTCCCGGCACATTCGCCTCGAGCGCTCGCAGCGCCCAAGACGCCCGTCGCTCGTACCGATCCGGTGTGTACCCCCACGGCGCATACGAGACCCCCGTCTCGGCGAACGCCCGCGCGGGCGACACGCCCGACTGCGTCGTCTCGGTTTCCCAGCCCGCGTTCGGCGAGCTGTGCATCGGCGCGAGCTGCGCGAGCACGAGGGCGGCCGCCTCGCGCGGGCGGTGCATGCGTCCGTCCGGAATCTCCTCGTCGAACATGAAGTCGTACACGAGCCCGGCGAAGTTGTCCTCCTCGATCTGCACCACCGCCGAGCGCGCCGCGCGCCACGCGGCGAAGTCCGCCACGATCTTCGCCCGCCCGATCAGCAGGAACTGGATCACCAGCCCGAACATGATGTACACCCAGGGGAAGGTGAGCAGGAACTCGACCGAGAGCGTCCCGCTCTCGCCGTCGCGCGCCATGTGGCGGCGCTTGTGGGCGAGGCGCGCCAAGCGCAGCAGCACGCGCCCGGCGCCGATGCTGCACACGATCACCCCCACGCCGACCACCGCGATGAAGACCTCGTCGGCGGTCAGGTCGATCCGGCCGCCGTAGTCGGCGACCGCGTGGACGTTGCGGAACAGCGCGAGCGCGCCCGCGACCGCCAAGACCGCGAGGCCGTCGGCTACCAGTTCGCGTTGTGTGCGTCGAGAGATCACCATGATCGTCTCCTTACCTCAGCAGCCCCTTACCCGCCCATGTTCAGGAACTTCAGGATCGGCTCCCACAGCGGAGCCCACTGGGCGCAGATCAGCCCGAGCAGCACGGCTACCCCGAACGGCGCCTCCGACTTCCCGAATGGGTACACGTCGAGCGCCTTCTTGCGCAGCGTCAGGTTGACCTGCAGCGCCATCGACATCGCCTGAATCTTCCGCACCAGGTTGCCCTTGAACATCAGGTTCACGATCCCGATGATGCACGCGAACACCAGCGCGTTGAACAGCACCGCGATCGACTCCTGAAAGCCGAGGATCGCGCCGATCGCTGCGATCAGCTTCACGTCACCGCCGCCCAGCCCGCGGAACATGAAGCTGAAGATGCCGATGCCCGCGCACGCCATGAACCCCATGACGGCGCCGATAATCCCCGGCGCCGCGAGCCACACGAGCGCCGTCTCCGCCATCGGGTGCGCCTCGCGCAGCTGCATCAGGATCGGCCAGACCACCACGCTGAGCCCCAGCCCCAGCAGGATCGCCGGATACGTCAGTACGTTCGGGATCCGTCGCGTGGCCGAATCCGACATCGCCGCGACCGTCGTCACCACGAACGCGAGCGCCAGCGCGAACCCCTTGTACGTGTACAGGCGGTCCGGGTGCAACGGCCATCCCATGAGCTGGAACAGCGTCGCCAGCATCGCGGCGACCGAAAGTCCGAGCACCCACCAGAGCACCCAGTAGCGCTCGGCCTCGGATTTCAGGCTTTCCTTCTCGCCCGGGCTCGCGGCGGACTCATCGAGTGCCGCGTGATCGTCATCCGCTGCGGACTCGACCGGCGCGCCCGACTCCGGCGCAGGGATACCGGAACTCGTCACCTGCTCCAGGAGTTCGTTACGCCCGTCAGCTGCCATGGTCATTCCTTGTCCCTCCTAGCCTACCAGCGTGCGTCCGCGTGCCAAACGCCGACGCTGCGCCAGGGACCGGCGTTCCGCCTGGAGCGCCAACATGCAAAATGCGGAAACGCCCGGACGCGGAGGTCATCAACCGTCCATTGCAGAGATCCCGGCTTCCGGCGCCCGCCCCAAAGAGCACGGGGCGCCCGGCAAGCCGGGCGCCCCGCGTGGATGGTCCCTTGTTCCGGGCGAGCCCGGTCAGGCGTTAGCCGCCGGGCGTGAAGTCGGTGTTCTGGGCGTCGTTCATGTCCTGCGCCGCCTGGTCTGCGGTCTGGTCCA
>JAUIFD010000237.1 GCA_030429485.1 Phycisphaerae bacterium
GCACGCCGACCGCACGCGGAAGACCACGTCCGAGGCGTACTCGCGAACGGTGTAGTTGACACTTGACTCGGAGACGGACGCGGTGCCGTCGTAATCGACGCCCAGCCCGCCACCGACATCGATCGCATCGAGGCCGGCGCCCAGACGCTTGAGTTCGGCATAGAGCCGGCCGAGCTCGCTCAGCGCGCTCTTGAGCTGGCGAATATCGGAAATCTGCGAGCCCACGTGGAAGTGCAGCATGCGCAGGCAATCGGCCATGCCGCGCTCACGAAGGAACTCGAGCGCCGCGAGCATCTGCCCCGCGCCGAGACCAAACTTGCTCTTGTCGCCGACCGACGACTTCCAGCGCCCTCCGCCGCCGAACGCGGGCTTGACGCGCGCGCCGATCATCGGGCGCACGCCGTAGCGCTCCGCGTGCTTGACGATCAGCTCAAGATCACGAAACTGCTCGACGACCGGGATGATCCTCCGCCCGAGCTTGGTCGCGAGGATCACCGTCTCGATGTACTCGTCGTCCTTGAACCCGTTGCAGATGATCGGCATCTGCGCGTCGGCGCCGGTCATCCCGAGCACCGCCCACAACTCGGGCTTGCTGCCCGCCTCAAGCCCGAACCCCAGCTCGCGCCCGAGGTCGCGGATCTCCTCGCACACGTGGCGTTGCTGGTTGACTTTGATCGGGAAGACGAACGAGTACCCGCCCTTGTACTGCTCGCTCGCGATCGCCTCATCGAACGAGTCGCGCAGGCTGCGCAGGCGGTCGCGCATGATGTCCGCGAAGCGGACGACGACCGGCGTGACGAGCTCCCGCTCCTCGAGCCCTCGCACCAACTCGTGCAGGTCGATCCAGCGCTCGTTCTCGCGGCTCGGGTGGACGCGCACCGATCCCGTGGGCGAGACGCGGAAGTAGCCCGAGCCCCAGTCATCGAGCCCGTACACGTCGCCGTGTCCCCACGCCATCACGACCTCCCGCGTGCGCGTCCCATTCGACGCGACTGAAGATGCGCCCACGCGCCCACCTTTCTCCCTCACCGTGGGCCAACGTTAGTCGCGCCGCCCATGGCACGCCCCGCTTCCAGGCCGTGGCCAAGCTCAGCCAAAAGCGCTTCGCCCTCGCGCCGGAACCCGACGCCGAAGACCCGCTCCATCGCGTCGGGCGTGAGCACGTCATGGACCGCGCCCCACGCCGCGCACCGCCCGTCGCCCGCCAGCGCGAGCGCGTCGTCACCGATCCTGGCCGCCGTCGTAAGGTCGTGGATCACGAGCACGACCGTTGTCCCTTGAGCCGCGAGGTGACGCAGTTCTCGGGCCGCGACGAGCGCATGAGCCGGGTCGAGCGCGCTGAACGGCTCATCCGCGACGAGCACGCCTTCGGATGCCTCTCGGGTTGCCCGATCGAGTTGGGCCATCGCCCTCGCCAGCGCCACCCGTTGCTGCTGCCCGACGCTCAGCGTGCCGAACGGCTCGCCGACGAGCGCGCCCAGGCCGAGCCGTGCCACCGCTCGCTCGACTGCTTCGTCGTGCTCGTGCCGGGCGCCCGCAATCGCCAGGCGACCCATCGCGATCACGCGCCGTGCGTCGAAGTCCGCCCCGGCGCCAGGACGCTGAGCCACGTACGCGACGCGATGCGCTCGCTCGCCCGCTGTCATGGTGTGGATCGCGCGCCCGTCGAGCGCGATCCGTCCGGAGGTGGGCGCGAGCGCCCCGATCATCAAGCGAGCCAGCGTGGTCTTGCCGCTCCCGTTGGGCCCCACGACCACCGCAATCCGCCCGGGCGCAAAGGCGCCTGTGATCTCGCGGAGCACCGCCCGTCCCCGCCGATACCCGAACTCGAGCCCCTCGCACGCCAGCATCAGACGAGCCTACCGCGGCTGCGGAGCGCCCCATACACTCGGGCGATGCCTTCTTGGGTGCAGATCGTCATCTTGGTGCTTTTCGCCTCGGGCGGGTTCTTCCAGTGGCTCATCAAGAAGCTGGCCGAGCAGAAGGCGATCAAGGAACAGCAGCGGGTTCGGTCCCGCGCCCAGGAGGAAGCCCTCCGAACCGGGCGCAACCCGCTCGATGAAGCCATGCGGCGCGCCCAAGTTATGGCACAGACGCAGCGCCCCGCGCGCCCGAACCTCGACGACATCGCCGCCCGTCGGCGCGCCCAGCTCGAGCAGATCAGGCGTCAGCGTGAGGCAGTCCGGGCTGGCACGCCCCCCCAAGCGCCGGCCCACGCGACGCCTCGCCCCCGCCAGGTCGGCTCCGCCCCGCGCCAGCCGACGCTCCAGCGTCAGCCCTCGCAACATCCGCAACCCGTTCGCCCATCGCGCGCACCCTCCCCGCAGCATCCGCGCCGCACGACGCACGGCGCCCCTCTGCCGCCGCCGCCAGCAACGCCCCGCCAGGTGATGGAGATGCTCGTCGAGGCGCTTCCGGAATCGGCCCCGCGTCGCCAGGTGTCGCCGCCCCCGTCGCCCGCCGCGCCGTCGCGCACGCCGATCGCCAACAAGTGGCGCGAGGCGATCGTGATGCGCGAGATTCTCGATCGCCCGGTTGCTGACCGCGACCCGCTTGAGTTCTGAAGTGTCGCGCAACACCGACCTTGCCGACCGCCTCGACCAGATGGCGCACATGCTCGAGCTGCTTGAGGCGAGCCGCTTCCGCATCATCGCGTACGAGCGTGCCGCCGCGGCCGTGCGCGACCTCAGCGAGGACATCGCCGACCTCGCCGACGACCCCAAACGCCTCAAAGCGATCGAGGGCATCGGCGCGAAGATGGCCGACAAAATCACCGCTTTCGTCGAAACCGGCTCGATCCCCGATCATGAGGAGCTCAAAGCCGAGGTGCCCGAGGGGCTCGTGCCGCTGCTCGGGCTCTCCGGGCTCGGGCCGAAGACGGTGCGCCTGCTCTGGAAGCAGCTCGGCGTGGAAGACGCCGAGTCGCTCCAGCGCGTCATCGACGACGGCTCGATCCTCGGACTCCCGCGCATGGGCGAGAAGACGGTCGAGAACATCAAACGCGCGATCGCGTTTGCCCAATCCTCGGGCGAGCGCGTGCCGCTCGGCGTCGCCCGCCCCATGGCCGAGGCGATCGTCGCGCACATGGAGAAGGTCAAGGGCGTGACCCGCGCCGCCTACGCCGGAAGCCTCCGTCGGGGGCGCGAGACCATCGGTGATATCGACATCCTCGTCAGCGCCAAAGACCCGACAGCAGCGCACGAGGCGTTCTGCACCATGGAGAGCGTGACCCGCGTGCTCGCGCAGGGCGCGACCAAGTCGAGTGTGCAGATGGAGCTGGGCAAGCGCGCGCACCGGTGGTCGAAGGAAGAACGCGCGATCCAGGTCGATCTGCGCGTCGTGCCCGAAGCGAGCTGGGGCGCGGCGCTGCTCTACTTCACGGGCTCCAAGAACCACAACGTCCGCCTCCGCGAGCGCGCCCTCGCGCAGGGCATGACGCTCAACGAGTACGGGCTTTATCCCAATGACGACGATCCCGCCCCGCCCCAGCAGCGGAATGTCAAAGCGGTCGCGTCGCGCACCGAAGCATCGGTCTACAAAGCGCTCGGCGTGCCGGAACTCCCGCCCGAGATCCGCGAGGATCGGGGCGAGGTGAAGCTCAACGCCCCTCCCCCCCTGATCGAAGCGTCGGACATCAAGGCGGAACTGCACGCGCACACCAACGCGTCGGACGGGCAGATGGAGATCGAGGCGCTCGCACGCGCCGCTGCCAAGCGCGGGTACCACACCATCGCGGTGACCGATCACTCGCGCAGCAGCGCGCAGGCCGGCGGGCTCGACGGCAAACGTCTCCGCGAGCAGGCGCAGGCGATCCAACGCGTCCGCGACGAGCTCGGTAGCAAGATCAGCATCCTGCACGGCTCCGAGGTCGACATCCTCGCCGACGGCTCGCTCGACTTCGACGACGAGACCCTCGCATTACTCGATCATGTCGTCGCGAGCCCGCACGCCGCACTCACCCAAGACCCCGCGACCGCCACCAAACGCCTCATCCGTGCGATCGAGAACCCGCACACCCGCGTGCTCGGACACCCGACCGGGCGCGTCTTCGGGCGGCGCGAGGGGCTCAGCCCCGAGATGCGAGACGTGATCGCGGCCGCGGTGGAACAGGGCGTGGCGCTCGAGATCAACGCACACTGGCTGCGGCTCGATCTTCGCGACACGCACGTGCGCGCCGCCGTCGAGGCGGGCGCACTCATCGCGATCGATTGCGACGTGCATCGCGAGGCCGACTTCGATCATCTGATCTACGGCATCCTCACCGCGCGCAGGGGATGGGTTTCCCCCGAGCAGTGCGTCAACACCTGGGACCGCGGTAAGCTCCACGCGTGGCTGAAAGACCGCCATACCCAAGCTCGCGAAGCCAAGCGTGGGCTAGGGCACTGCGCCGAGAACACGACGCAATGGGGAGACGCACGATGCGACGCCGAGGATTCACGCTGATCGAGCTCCTGGTCGTCATCGCGATCATCGCGCTGCTCATCGGGATCATCGTCCCCTCGCTCGGCGCAGCACGCCGCGCGGCGCAGAGTACGGTCTGCCTCGCGAATCAGCGGAGCCTCGGCCAGGGCTTCGCGCTCTACCTCAACGACTATCAGGCTCTGCCGCCGTTGCGTCTTCCCTCCGGCGAGGTGCACGCTTCATCCGGCCGCCCGCGAGCGCGCTGGCACTTCCTCGTCGGCGACTACGTCGGACAGCCTTTCTTTCCACGCGAGGGCGAAGCGGACGGGTTCTACGGGATCGGGGGTTCGGCCTCCGACGACGTGCCCCGCCTCGACAACGAGGTCTTCCGTTGCCCGCTGCACGATCTCGAGGACTACCGCTCGAAGAAGACGGGCAACCTGATGGCGCTGCGCAACGGGAGCTACGGGTACAACTACCACTATC
>JAUIFD010000020.1 GCA_030429485.1 Phycisphaerae bacterium
AAAGATCGAAAGCAACTCGCGGTACCCGGTGTGCTTCGCGGCAACCGAGAGCCGCGCGAGGTACTCCCACTTCGAGCCGGGCGAGCGGCGTGGGAGCATCGAGGCGGGGATCAGCGCGAGCAAGCGTCGCCGTCGATTGAGCATCGGCGTGATGACGTGTCGGCGATACCCGCCGAAGAGTTCGTCGCCACCGTCGCCGGAGAGCGCGACCTTGACGTGCTCGCGGGCCGCCTTGGACACCCAGTAGGTCGGCAGGAGCGACGAATCGCCGAACGGCAGTCCGAGTTGGTGGATGAGGTGCACGAGGTCGTCGGCGGGCGTGGGTGTGCAGTCGAGGATCGTGTGGTCTATCCCGATCGCGCGTGCCGTTTCCGCTGCCACTTCGGATTCATCGATGCGTGAGTCAGGCATGCGGACGGTGAACGTGCGGATGTCTGGCGCGTGTTGCTTAGCGATTGAGGCGATGAGACCGGAGTCGATTCCGCCAGAGAGGAAGACGCCAAGCGGGACGTCGGCTTCGAGACGAGAAACAACAGCCCGTTCAATGATCTGTGCATTCTTGTCGAGTGCCCCCCGACTAAATCGCTCACCAGAATCACTCACCTCGGGAATGCCCAACCTACGCTCAGAATGGATCGATTTACGACCGATCTGGACGGGTACCTCCCCTCCGCGCTTGGGGCTGTTCGGCCGCAAAGACCATTCTGCGGGCCCTTGCTGGAAGTGCGGAAGTGCTGGGATGGACCGCCATCCATCCTGAATCCAACACCCAATGCTCAGGTAGTAGGGCTCAGTGGACGCTGGGTACGAAGGAGCGCAGAGCTTGGTTACTCCGGGTGTTTGACTACTCCAACACGCGATGCCCTTTCCAGGCTTGCTGGAGTAGAGCGGCTTCTCCCCCGCCAGATCCCGTCCCCATGCGAGTTGCCCCCTCCGTCGATCCCAGACGAGGGCCGCATACATCCCGTCGAGTTGGTCCTGGATGTAGAGCCCCCACTCCCTCCACCCATGCACCAGCACTTCCGTATCCGAATGATCCGTGCAGAACTTGTGCCCCAGCGCCTCAAGCTCGGTGCGTAGCTCGCGATGGTTGTAGATGCACCCGTTGAACACCACCGCCACCAGCCCGCGGCGCGCGCCTGATTCGGTGTCCCCCTCGCCCGCCGCTGGGCACAGCTCGTGCGCAAGCTTCGGCTCCTCGCCCCGGCGATAGACCAGATCAGGTCGCTGGCGCTCGCCGTCGTGGACCATCGGCTGCGCGCCGCCGGCGTGGTCGATGATCGAGAGTCGTCGATGCACGAGCGCGATATCGACGACCGCGCCATCCGAGCGCACCGCACGATCGCGAAACCGCCCCTCGCCGTCCGGCCCGCGGTGCATGATCGAATCGTCGAGCGTGTCGAGCCAGGCCTCGGGGATCGCCTCGAGTGGGTGGGGCACCGCAGCCGCGGCCACGTCCGCGCTCGCTTCGTGAATCCGAAGCACCCCAGCGATGCCGCACATCACAGCTGCCCCTGCATCGGCGGCGGGTTCTCCGCCGGCTCGCTCGACGCGGGTCGCGCCTTCGGACGCTTGAACGTGCCCGTCCGGAGCCCCCACCACGTGTGGATAATCCGCGTCAGCACGATCGCCGTCGCGAACGCAACGACGAACGCCCAACTCGCGCGCATGCCCCAGTGCTGCAGCCCGTACATCCCCCCGATGCTCACCAGGTAGAACAGCGGCGTGAGCGCGAGCCTCTGAAACTGCACCACCGACGCGTCGCGCCAGAAATCCGGGTGCGTGTCGTCGTCGCCTGGTTTCTGTGCCGTCAGGGGGCGCCAGTGGTTGGCGACCCAGTGCAGCACGAAGTAGATCGCGATATCCGCGAGCCCGTCGATCAGGGCCGCCGCGACCGAGATCAGGAGCTTGTGCTGTTCCCCCACCCACACCGAGAACGCATGCACGGGCCACTTCGCCAACGCGATCGCGAGGAACCCCGCGCCGATGACGTTGAGATTGATGTTGATGATGCGGTGCTGCTGGTAGAGGCGGAAGAGCCGGTCGTGCATGGCGTGCTACACGATAACGGGCGCGCGCCCCACCGAGTAGTAGGTAAACCCGAGCTCTCGCATCTGCTCGGGGTGATACAGGTTGCGCCCGTCGAACACCACCATGTGGTTGAGCCCCTCCGCGAGGCGACGGAAGTTCGGGCTCTTGAACTCGTCCCAATCCGTCGAGATCACCACCGCGTCGGCCTCCTCCGCGGCCTCGTACATATCGTCCGCGAGCGCGAGCGCGTCACCGATCTCCGCCCGCGCGTTGCGCGACGCGACCGAGTCGTACCCCACGCACGACGCCCCCGCCTCGAGGCACTTGCGCACGAGCGTCAGGGCCGGCGCCTCCCGGATGTCGTCGGTCCGCGGCTTGAAGGCGAGCCCCCAGAACGCGATCCGCTTGCCCGCGAGCCCGCCGTGCGCGTCGAAATGCCGCGCGATCTTCTCGAAGAAGCGCACGCGCTGCTGTTGATTCACCTCATGCACCGCGCTCGACACCGGCGTCGGCAGCTCCGTCTCGCGGCCCATCTGGATGCACGCGAGCGTGTCCTTCGGGAAGCAGCTCCCCCCATACCCGAGCCCCGGGTAGAGGAACTGCCCGCCGATGCGCTTGTCCGAGCACATGCCGCGCCGGACCTCGTCGATGTCGGCGCCGAGCTTCTCGCAGAGATTCGCCATCTCGTTGATAAACGAGATCTTCGTCGCGAGGAAGTTGTTCGACGCGTACTTCACCATCTCCGACGACGCGATATCCATGATGAACACCGGGTGCCCGTTGCGCACGAAAGGCTCGTAGATCCGACGAAACACCTCGGCCGTGCGCTCGTCCTCGACCCCCACCACCACCCGGTCCGGCTTGTTGAAGTCGTTGAGAGCGTCGCCTTCCTTGAGGAACTCGGGGTTGTCGGCGACGGAGAACGGGATCTCCGCCCCCGCTCGCTCGCGGATGCGGTCGCGCACCGCCGCGGTCGTGCCCACGGGCACGGTGCTCTTGACGACCACGATCTTGGGGTCCTGATCCGGGCCCAGGGTCTTGAGCACTTCCGCGATGTCGTCGGCCGCGGCCATCACGTAGCGCAGGTCCGAGCTCCCGTCCTCCCCCGTCGGGGTGCCGACGCAGATGAAGATCAGTTCCGCGTCGCGGTAGGCCTGGGCCTTGTCGAGTGTAAACGTCAGACGCCCCGCGGCCATGTTCCGACGCATGACCTCGGTGAGCCCCGGCTCGTAGATCGGGCACTCGCCCGCCTTGAGCTTGTCCACCTTCGCGGGGTCGACGTCGAGGCAGACCACGTCATTACCCGTGTTCGAGAAGCACACCCCGGTCACGAGCCCGACGTACCCCGTCCCGACCATCGTCATCCGCATCGCCGACTCCTCCGGGGCACCCTCCGCGCCCGCCCCACTCTAGGGAAACCGCCCCGCCACAGCCCGCCCCGCGAGATCGCCCGCGCACGCCGCACACGCGCTCACTACACTCCGCCCCGATGCCCACGACCACCAAGCGCAAGCGAAAGACCGAGAAGCGCTCCCGCTTCACCGCCGCCACCGCCGACCGCCACGTGCTCTATCAGCTCGCGGTGCAGGACGTGGAGACCGAGATCGACTTCGTCGACGAGACGTTCAAGGAGCTCCGCGGACGCCACGCCGTCACGCTCCGCGAGGACTTCTGCGGCACGGCCAACACCGCGTGCGAGTGGGTCCGCAGGCGATCGAGCAACGTCGCCGTCGGTGTCGATCTCGACGGTGAGACCCTCGCCTGGGGCCGCGAGCACAACATCGAAGCCCTCAAGCCGGCGCAGCGCTCCCGCGTCACGCTCCTGGAGCGCGACGTACGCGACCCCGGCCCCAAGGGGCGCAACGTCGATTGCGTCCTCGCGATGAACTTCTCCTACTGGATCCTCGACACCCGCGAGGCCCTACGCGAGTACTTCGAGAGCGTCCGCAAGTCGCTCGTCGCGGGCGGGATCCTCTTTCTCGATTTCTACGGCGGGTACGAGTCGATGAAGGAGACCAAGGAGACTCGCCCCCTCGACGGGTTCGACTACGTCTGGGATCAAGCAAGCTACGACCCCATCACCGGCAACATGAAGTGCCACATCCACTTCAAGTTTCCGGACGGTTCGAAGATGAACCGGGCGTTCTCCTACACCTGGCGCCTCTGGACGCTCGCGGAGATCCGCGAGTTGCTCGCCGAAGCCGGGTTCGCCCGCTCGACCGTCTACTGGGAAGAGGGCGAGGACGACGACGATGTCGAGTACAAGCCCCGCGAGCGCGGCGACGCCGATCCGGCCTTCATCTGCTACATCGTCGCGGAGAAGTAGAACCCGCCTGGCGCTATCCTCGGGCGAGGTACGCCCATGAAGCTCACGCGCATTGCAACGCTGGCCGCCGGGATCGCGGCCATGCTCACCCTCTGCATCACGCCCGCCCTGGGCGCCCAGACAGACTCGATCACCGTCACCGACGCACTCAAGCGCAAGGTTGAGGTCGAGGCCCCCGTCACCCGCGTCGCGGCGTTCAGCCCGTTCGTCGTCGACGCGATGCTCGACTTCGAGACCAAGCCCGTGCTGCGCCCGACGCTGCCGGGGCCAAACCCCGAGCGTTGGAGCGAACTGGAGACCGTGCCGTTCGATCACTCGGCCGGCCCGCCGCTTGAGTCGATCGTCGTCACTGATCCGCAGGTGATCATCCTGCCCTCGATGTACGCGCGGTTTGTGTCGCCGCTGGAGCGCTCCACGGGCGCCCCCGTGCTCGCGCTCGACGTCCTAAGCCTGGAAGAGCTCGACCGCAACGTGCGCACGCTCGGCAGGCTCCTCGGACGCACCGCCGATGCGGAGCAGTGGATCACCACCCGCCAGGAGCACCTCGAGACGCTCCGCGAGAACGCCGGCGACACCGAGCCGCGCGTCTTCGCCATGTTCGGGACGTCGCGCGCGTTCTACGGCTTCACCTCCAACAGCTACCTCGGCGATCTCATCAACAAGCTCGGAGGCTCGCTCGTGGAGCCGCCCGCGCAGGGGTCGCGGGGCTTCCCCGGGCTCGCGCAGATTTCCCTTGAGAACATCATCGCTGCCGATCCGGACGTCATCATCCTCGTCCGCCACGCGACGCCACGCGAGGGCGAGGAAGGGCTCGAAGGGCAACCGGCGTGGCGCGAGCTCTCCGCCGTCAAGTCGGGTCGTGTCATCACGCTTCCGGACCGACTGTTCGTGACGTGCCCCGGATCAGAGCCGACCGCCGCGGCCAGTCTCGTCGCCGAGGCGCTCCGACCCGCGGCCCTCACCGCCGCGGACACCGACGGCGAGCGCTGATGCGATTCGGCGCGCTCGCGTGCGTGCTCATCCTGCTGACCGTCGGCGGCATCGCCGCGTCGCTCGCGCTCGGCTCGGTCCGCATCGCCCTGCCCGATGTGCTCCACGCCCTCACCGACGCCGAGCCGCAGACCCCCGAAGCCAAGGCCCGCCGGACGATCGTCTATGACCTCCGCCTCCCCCGCGCGCTGCTCGCGGCGACGGTCGGCGGGGCGCTCGCCGTGTCGGGCACGCTCCTTCAGGGCGTCATGCGCAACCCGCTCGCGGCGCCCAACATCGTCGGGCTCACCGCCGGCGCGGGGCTCGCCGCGACGATCGTCCTCGCCTTGCGCCACGACGCGATCAACGCACTCCCGCCGTGCGCCTTTGTGGGCGCGATCGGCGCAGGGCTCGTGGTCTACGCGCTCTCCATCCACCCGACGCAGGGCGCCTCGCCCGTGCGCATGGTGCTCGCGGGTGTGGCCGTCACCGCGGTGCTCACCGCCATCACGACGCTCCTCATGGTGCTCAACCCGACGAGCGTGCAGTCCGTGGTGCTCTGGATGTCTGGCACGCTCAACGGGCTCATGTGGCGCGAGCTCTGGGCGACGCTCCCGTACATCGTCGTCGCGACGGTCGCTGCGCTCGCGCTCGCACGCCCGCTCGATCTCCTCCAACTGGGCGACGATCACGCCCGATCGCTCGGCGTGCGCGTCGAGCCCGTCCGTTTCGGCACGGTCGCCCTCGCGGCCGTCTTGTGCGGGGCGGCGGTCTCGGTCGCGGGGATGATCGGGTTTGTCGGCCTCGTCGTGCCGCACTTGCTCCGGTTCATCGTCGGGCCCAAGCACCTCACGCTCATCATCGCGTCAGCGCTCGGGGGCGCAGCCCTGCTCGTGCTCGCCGACCTCGCCGCGCGCACGATTCGGGGCGATCAGGGCGAGCTCCCGGCCGGCATCCTCACCGCCCTGCTCGGTGGGCCCTACTTCATCTTCCTCCTCCATCGCGCGAGGCTCATCCGATGACCGCCCGCCTCACCGCGACCGACCTGCGCGTCACCCTCGGCCCAAACGAGGTCCTCAAGGGCGTCTCCATCGAGCTCCACGCGGGCGAGGTCCACGCCCTCATCGGGCCGAACGGCTCGGGCAAATCCACGCTCATGCGGTGCCTCGCGGGCATCCTCCGCCCCAAGGGCGCGGTGCAACTCGACGGGCGCGCGATCGCGCACCTCGCCCCACGCGAGCGAGCGCGCGTGCTCGCCTTCATGCCCCAACGCCCCGACGCCCCGCCCGGGCTGTGCGTGCGCGAGTTGGTCGAGCTCGGGCGCTTCCCTCACCGCGGGCGGTGCCCCGCAGCGCACCACGACACGACCGTGTGCGCATGCATGGAGCGCTGCGGCGTCGAGACCCTCTGCGAGCGGTCCACCGCGACACTCTCCGGCGGCGAGCTCCAGCGCGCCTTCCTTGCGATGGCGCTCGCGCAAGACCCGAGCGTGCTGCTGCTCGATGAGCCGGTCAGTGCGCTCGACGTGGGTCATCAGCTCGACGCCCTCGCCCTGCTCCGCGAGCTCACGCACGAGCGCGACCTTGCTGCGGCGGTCGTGTTGCACGACCTCAACCTCACCTCCCGTTTCGCGGATCGCGTCACGCTCCTGCACGCCGGCGAAGTGCTCGCGACGGGTGCGCCGAGCGACGTGCTCACGAGCGCACACGTCGAACGCGCCTTCGGCGTGCGCGTGCTCCCGCCCGATGAGCGCACGCTCCGCTTCCAGAAGTGAAGCGGGCGTCGAGAGTCAGAAGTCCACCAGCCGCTCGGCCCACGCCCCGCGGTCGCGCACCCCGACTTCGCCCCTCCGGAGTACATAGACCGGCGCGTGCGCGGGACAGTTGATCCGGAAGTGGACCGCAGCGGTCCCGATCCCCCGCGTGGTGCATACGAGCGACCCCCCAAACCGCACGATCCCCCACGCGAGTTCGGCCGGCAGATCACAAGACGTATGCGGCGCGAGGCTCGGCCCGAACCGCCACTGCCCGCCGTGCGTGTGTGCCGCGAGCACGATCGGCGCGCCGAGCTGCGCCATCGCGAGCGCCCCGGTGGGGTGATGCACAAGCCCCAGGACAAACGCCCCCTTGCTGCCACCTTCCGCCAGGGCCCGGGCCGCGGAGAGCGCATCCTCCGGGTAGCTCGCACCAAACACCCGCATTCCACCGATGTGCTCGACGCCGGCTTCGATCCACTGCACGCCGCCGATCCGCTCTCGCATCAGGTCGCGCGTGCGCCCGTCGTCGTGGTTGCCGAAGACCCCGACGCAACCAAGCCTCGCCCGGCAGGCGGCCACCACCTCGGCGACGACCTCGGTCGCGGCTTCTCCATCGCCCGCGTTCTCCGCGTAATCACCCCCAAGGCACACCAGATCGACCTCGACCTCCGCGACCGACCGGAGGAGCTGCCGGACCACCCTGGAATTCGGGCGCCGCGCGCGAACGTGGAGGTCCGCCAGGTGCAGCACGGAGAGCCCGTCGAGCGCTTCCGGAACCGCCGGATGGCGGACCTCGAACCGTTCCAGAGGGGCGGGCAAGGTCTCGACCTCCTGCGCACCGGCCCTGCTTCGGCTAGCATGGGCTAGCTCGGGCCCTGAGGCCCGCGGCGCGTCGCGAGAAGCACCCGAAACAGGCCCAGAGCCGGGCCCTGAAGTTGGCGAGGTATCCGTCATGGCCAAGATGTTCTACACGCTCGAAGAGGCCGCCGAGGTGCTCGGCAAGTCGACCGACGACGTCAAGGCCATGGCCGACCGCGATGAGGTCAACCTGTTCAAGGACGGCGACCGCCTGATGTTCAAGAAAGAGCAGATCGATCTGCTCGCGGGTGGCGACACGGATTCGGGCATCGGGCTCGCGGGTGACTCCATGTCTCTCGCTGACGATCTTGAGCCGCTTTCCCTCACGTCCTCCGGCTCGGGCAGCGCCATCGGGCTCGCCGGGCAGAGCGGCTCCCCCGCTGGCGACGCCAAGGAACAGACCGGAATCTCGATCTTCGACGCCGAGGAGACCGAGAACGCGGACCCCGCCGCCCAGACGCAGGTCTCCGAGCTGGGCGAGATCGGGGCCGACTTCGCCTCGGGTGATGCAGCGAGTTCGGGCTCAGGCCTGCTCGATCTGACCCGTGAGGCCGACGACACCTCCCTCGGCGCCGACTTGCTCGGCGACGACGTCTACGGGCAGGACACGATGAGCGCGACTGCGGCCGACACCGGCGCGTTCTCCGACGACGCGGGTGGGGCGCTCTTTGAATCCACCGAGCCGGTCGAGACGGCCGCCCCGGCCGCCATCTCGTCCGCTCCCATGGCGGCTGAGGCGTACGACGGCGCGGGTTCCGGGCTCGTTGGCGGCCTCACCCTCGCGATCGCGATCACGACGCTTCTCGCCATGACCACGCTCCTGCTGTCGATGACCGGCTCGGGCGCGATGGTGCAGCCGCTCGGCGCCAACTGGGTGGCCGTTGCGGGCGGGCTTGCTGTCGCGACGCTCCTCTTCGCCGGGCTCGGTTGGTTTTTGGGACGCAGGTCCTGACCATCGCGTCGGTTTCTGATTGAGTCCAACAACCTAACTCGTTAGCGTCACCGGGTGGATCGCCTCGCGATGCCCAGGCTTTCCTGTGGCGTGGCAAGTTAGGCTAACCCTGCTGGCCGGAGCTTTCGGCCGCAAACCAACGGACGGGCTCAATCATGAGAAGTTACATCTCCGCCCCTCTCGCACTCATGGTCGCCTCAGCGGCGGCAAACGCCCAGGTGTTCGATGCCGCTGCCGACTTCTCGGCGAGCAGCAATCCGAACGGGGCGTGGAGCTACGGGTACACGACAAGTCTCGGATCGGCGCTCAATACCTACTCCACGAGCCAGACCCCCACCGTGACGTACTGGACAGAGCCTGCACTCAACGGAAGTCCCTATCCGAACGTGGCGCACAACGGCACCGGTTCGACCTATGTCAACGTCGCCAGTTCGATCACGTGGGCGACGGGGCAGTTGTCGATCCATCCCGGACCAGCCAACGAGAAGAGCGTGGTGCGCTGGACCGCGCCCGCGGCTGCCACGGTGGACGTCGCGGCGTCGTACACGCCGCTCGATGCGCAGGCGGTCGACACCGACGTCCACATCCTGATCAACGGCGCGTCGGTCTATTCACAGATCCTGGGTGCGTTCGGCGACGTGAAGTCTCACACGACCACCGTCAGCGTCAACGCCGGCGACACGATCGACTTCGTGGTCGGGTACGGCACGACGAACTACTTCGAGGACACGGTCGGCGTTGACGCCACGATCCGTGTTCCGGCTCCGGGGGCCGCGGTAGTGGGCATCGCGTTGGTCGTCGGGTGGTCGCCACGCCGCCGCTAGCCAAGCTCGAACCCAGCCCGGGTATTGTTGGGGATGCCGGACAGCCCATCGCAGGCAGACCGCGACCGACGAATCCGTCTCCGAGCGGCGGAGATCGATTGTGATCGCGCCGAGCGAGACCGCATCGAGGGGCAGCGGCTCGCCCGTCGCATCTTTGTCGCGGGCGCCCTGATCCTCGTGACGGCGGTGATCTGCTTCGTCGTCCTCCCGGCGATGAAACTCCACCTCCCCCCCGTGGTCCCGGTCGTCGCGTTCGGGGCGATCACGCTCGGCGCGCTCCTCACGGGGCACGCGGAAGGCAAGGTCGGGGCACACCCACGCAAGCCAGCACCCGACGACGGCTGCGCCGTCGGATGCTGCTCTGGCCCGCGCCCGCCACGGTTCACTCGTGACCAGTGACCGCGCCGATCGCCACCTGCCCTACTGGATGATCTGGGCGCCGGGCGTCGCGCTTGCTGCGACCGCCGGTGCGGTCAACGTCGTCGTCGTGCTCGCGGGCGGCCCGCCGGTGACGCATGTCACCGGTTCGCTCACCAGACTCGCGGCCGATCAGGACGCGGCGCGGGGTGTTCACGGGCTCGCGGTCCTGGGCCTCATCGGGTCGTTCGCGGGCGGAGCCATGCTGTGCGGGCTCATCATCCCGGCCCAACGCCTCCGCATAGGACGACGGTACGGGCTCGCGATGGTGATCGAGGCGGCCCTCCTCGCCCTGGCCGCCGCCGTTTCCTCGCACAGCCCGCTCGCGATGGCGATGCTCGCGGCCTTCGCGGCGGGTTTGCAGAACGCGCTTGTCACGTCGTACGGCGGGCAGATCGTCCGCACAACGCATGTCACCGGCATCGTGACCGACCTCGGCTTCCTCTTCGGACACATGCTGCGTGGTGAACGGGTGGAGGCTTGGAAGCTCGCGCTGCTCGCTGGGCTGCTCGCCGGTTTCGGGTTGGGCGGCTTCGCGGGATACGAGTGCTCCGCCCTTATGGGCGCCGCTTCGCTCTACCCGATCGCCGGGCTGGTGGGCACGATGGGGGCCGCGTACTTCGCCTGGCGTGTGATGGCAGGGCGGCGTTCGGGCGTGAGCGGAGATGCACGCGAGTGACTTCCGGTCCCTGCCGTGCCTACCATCCCCGCTCCCTCGGAGACCGACCATGGGCCGCCAGCAGATTCTCGAAGACATCAACGCCGAATCGCTCAAGACCGATATCCCTCTGCTGTGCATCGGCGACACCATCAAGGTGCATGCCCGCATCGTCGAGGGTGAGAAGGAGCGCATCCAGATCTTCGAGGGTGTGCTGATTTCCCGCAAGGGCCGCGGCATCGGTGAGATGATCACCGTGCGTCGCGTCGTCGACAACGAGGGCGTGGAGCGCACGTGGCCCATCAACTCGCCCCTGATCGCGAAGTTCGAGATCGTCCGCCGCGGCGACGCCCGGCGTGCGAAGCTCTACTTCCTGCGTGATCGCGTCGGCAAGTCACGCCGACTTCGCGACCGCCGCCGCGGCATGAAGCACGTCACCACCGACAAGGCCTAGCCCTTCGGCTCGGTCGACGGTCGGGTCTCACTCCAACTAGCACTCGTCGAGCTGCGCCTCGAACGCGTCGCCGGTCCAGCGTACGCGCACGCCGTCGCTGACGAGCTCCGCCCCAGCCCCCACGACCTCCTCGATCAGGACCCGCGGCAGGTCCGTCACCCGCGCGTGCAGTTCGCGGATCACCGCTCCCTCACGCGTGACCAGCTGGAGTCGCTGCACCCCGCGCTCCGCGAGCGCTCCTGCGATCTCCACCGCGCGCGCGTGAGCCGCGTCATCCATCCCGTTCATTCACGCCGCGCGGCCAGAGGTCCGCCGGCTCGTGCCCGTCGGCAACCCGGCGCATCGAGAGGTAGAGCACCGATCCCGCACTGAAGAAGTAACTCAGCGCGATCGCGTGGGGCACAAGACGCAGCGCCCCGGTCCAGAACGACACGACGGAAGGCGCTCCGTCGCCCTCTGCCGCGTTGCGCATCGCGCGGAGCGATTCGTCGTCGCCGATCCACGCGCCCATTGCTCCGGCGCAAACGCCCACCGACCGCTCGATGATCCACGAAGCGGCCAAGACCATCGCCGCGCCGAGCACGCCGAGCACTACGACGTACCACGCGTAGCGCAAAGGGCGGTGCAGCACATACGCGAGCACCCGCTGAGCCGCGTCCAGACCATCCGAATCCTCGCACGCCATCGCGCCAACCGTCATCGGAAGGCCCGTCGCCCAGAGTGCGAGCACAAACACCGCGAAGCACGCGAGGATGGCGCACGGACCGAAGAGCAACCCGCCGAGCACATCGCTGATCGTGAACCCCGCCCATCCGACCGCGGCCACAACGAGCAGCAGGATCCCCGCGAGAACTGGCGCGGCGATCAGCGCCGCAGCGGTCTGTGCGCTCCGGCGTACGGCCCAGGCAAGCGTGCTCTGCACCGAGAGCAGAAGCCCGAGCCCGAACTGCCCCGCGGCAGACCGGGCGATCGCGCCGCCCACCACCACAAGCACGACCGCCGACACCACGAACGTCACGCTCGCGCTGACGGTCCGCTCGCGCATGAGCTTGGGAACGATGCCCAGCACCCGCTCGAACCCGAAACGGACGGCCGACGCATCACGATCCACGACCCCGATCAGGACCGCGCGCCCACCGTTGTGCGCCGCCTGCCCCACTCGGCCCCATACGCCGGCATCCCCATCCGCCCCCCAAGACCACCCAACCAGCACCATGATCGCGCACGCGAGGTAGGCGAGCACAAGCCGCCCTGGACGCCAGGCCATCGCCGGCGCATGCACGAGCCGCGGCCAGACAAGATCGCTCGCCAGCGCGTCAAACCCACCGCCCGACTCTCGCTCACGTGACCCGATCATGCGCCCTCACAAGTGGCCGCCATCGTACCGGCACTCCGCTGCACCCTGCGCTCACCCCTGAAGCGCCCCGAGCTCGCGCCAGAACCCCGGGTAGGTCTTCCGAACGCACCCCGGATCGCGCACAAACGTGTTCGGCCTGCGGAGCCCGATCAACGCCAACGACATCGCCATCCGGTGATCGTCGTAGGTGTCAAACTCCACACGCGGCGCGCTCGTCGAGCAATCGATCCCACCCTTGGGCGGCGTGATGGTGATCGTGTCGCCGTCGCCGAGCGTGCTCGCCGTCACCTCGACCCCGACCTTCGCCAGTTCGGCCTGCATCGCGGCGATGCGATCGGTCTCTTTGTCCCGCAGCGTGCGCAGCCCGCGGATGATCGACGTGCCCTCCGCAAACGCGCACACCGACGCGAGCGTCATCGCGGCGTCGGGCATCGCGGCCATATCCGCCATCACCGGGCCGATCCGCGGCGCGCCCCCGACCTCGATCCACTCCTCGGGACTCCCATCCGCGGAGTAGCTCACCCGTGCGCCCATACGCGACAGCACGTCGCCAAAGTCTGAATCGCCCTGGAGCGAGCGCGCCCCCACGCCGAGCACCCGGCACGTCGCGCCCGGCGCCATCGCCGCTGCGGCCCAGAAATACGTCGCGCCAGACGCATCCGGCTCGATCGTCAGGTCAAACGCGTCGACCCCAAGCCCGCCCGCGGCACGGCGCGACTCGGACGCGCTCACGCGCACGACGCGCAGGTCCTCCGTCGAGCGCACGCACGCGCCCACCTCGATGAGCAGCGCGATCGTCATCTCCAGGTACGGTCGGCTCGTGGGCTCCGCGTCGAGACGGAGCGTCAGCCCGCCCGGAAACCACGGGGCGGTCAGGAGCACCGCCGAGAGGAACTGGCTCGAGCGCGTCTTGCCAAACCGCAGCTCGCGCCCGGGCTCACCCTCCATCGGCATCACCCGGATCGGCGGGTACCCGGGCTCGGCGAGGCTCTCGATCCGCGCGCCCAACGCGAGCAGCGCCTCGGCAAGCTCGCCGATGGGGCGCTCGCGCATGCGGGCGTTGCCATCGATCACGACCGGCACGGGTGAGAGCACGGACGCAGCGGCTAGAAAGCGCGTCGCGGTCCCCGCGTTGCCGAGGTCGAGGCGGACCTCGCTCTCGTCGCCCGGCTTCCACCGCCCACCGACGCCCGTGATGCGCACGATCTCGCCGTCGTCCGAGAGTTCGACCTTCGCCCCCAGCGCGCCCAGAGCGGCGATCATCCGCTGGGCGTCGTCGGCTTCGGTGAGGGCGTGGCGAAGGGTCGACTCGCCCTCCGCGAGCCCCGCGAGCAAGAGTGCGCGGTTGGTCAGGCTCTTGGACCCCGGCGGGCGCACGCGGGCTGCGAACGGCGCCACGCCCGTGCGCACGAGCACGGGCACCTCCAGCGGGTCGGGCAGTTCATCAATCGGACGATCCAGCACACTCACGACCCAGCGTACGCCGCTGCACGGCTGGGAGGCCCTAGGCCTTGGCGAGCCCTCGTTCGAGGACTTCGAAGACGCCGTCCCAGTGCGCGTCGGTCATCACGGGGAGCGGCGGGAGCATGCGGATGTGGAACGGCCCGTGCCCGCAATAGAAGAGGACGAGCCCTTCGTCGTAGCACGTCTTGCATGCGGACCACACCTTGGCCTTGTCGCCGCCGAAGGGCGTGAACTTGACCATGCCGCCGACGCCGCCGACGAGCTCCTTGCACCCGGGCGCGGGCGGGAACCAGTCGGGGTGCTTGGCGATCATCGCCTTCATCCGGTCGCGGAACTTCGCGTGGTGCTTGGCGAACTCGCCGGACTTCCCGTAGTAGTCGCCCGCGTCCAGCAGATCGAGGATGCGGTTGCCCACTGTGAAGTCGGTCGTCGAACCGGTGAAGGTGCCGGAGAGGAGCCCGCCCTTGGGGTTCATCGCTTCGGTCCAGAGGGTGGCGCACGCCTGGGTCATCTTGCCGACGCAGAAGACGTCGATGTAGTCGCCAAGCTCGAGCATCTCGTAGGCGAACATGCTTTCTGTGCGCCCGAACGCCTGGATCTCGTCGTCCCAGATCGGGATGCCGTGCTTGCGGCAGCACTCCATCAGCGCGACGAAGAACGCGCGGGGCGCGGTGTTGAACCCGCCCTCGCCCTGCACCAGCTCGAAGATGAAGCACGCGTGCTGGCCGGGATAGCGGGCGATGTACTCCTCGAGTTTCGCGACAGACCGCTCGATGTACGCCGATTGCCCGCCGGCGCGCTCGGCTTCGCACTCGTCCCAGAACGGCATGTAATCCACCTGTGTCGAGAGCGGGATGCCCTCGCGCCCGGCTGCCGAGTCGCCGATCTGCGCCATGGTGACGGTGCGTCCCATGAAGCAGTTGCTAAACGCGATGACGCGCGACGCCGGTGCGCGCTTCTGATAGCAGACCTTGATCGCGCTCTCGTTCGCGACGGCGCCGGAGGTCGTCACGAACGCGTGCTTCAGGCGGCTCGATCGCCCCGCGAGCTGCACAAGCTTCTCACCAAACTCGTACGCCCCGAAACCGGATTGCAGGTTGCCGTGCTTGGCGGTGTCTTCGAGCCCGCCCTCGATCGCAGCCCGCACGAGCTCCGGGTGCGAGTGCCCGAAGAAGTGGACCCCGATACCGCAGATCATGTCGTACTTGACCGAGCCGTCGTCGAGCTCGACGAGCGGCCCGTTGCCGAGCCCCGAACCGAGATAGGGATAGAGCAGCGGGCGTCCCTTCACCGCGGCGCACCGTGCGAGCAGGTCCTCGTACTCCACCTTGAGGTCGGGGTTCGCCGGACGCACGCCGGTGATCGCGGCGGAGTGGGCGCCCACGCGCTCGACCAGCGTGTCGATCGCCTCGCGAAGCTGCGGATCGTGCTTGAGCGAGGTGCCGTGCGTGGTCGTCGAGCTGCCGGTTGCGGTCATGGTGTTCTCCGTGAGGCGATCCGCGCAAACCATACGCGATGCGCGCCGTCCCCCACCGTTACAGGGGACGATCGGCATTACTCATCGGTCGGAGTTCGGAGCCGCCCCTCCGCAATCCGCATCATGAGGATGGCGAGCAGCTGGCAGCGCTCGACGAGGCTCGCGAGTTCGATCCACTCCTGAGGGGTGTGCAGCCCGCCGCCGCGGACGCCCAGGGTGTCGATCGTGGTCAGCCCGGCGGCCTGGAGGATGTTGCCATCGCACACGCCGCCGGTCTTGGCGAAGGGGAGCGACTGGCCCAGGTCCTCGGCCGCCGAACGAGCGAGCTCGGCGAGCGCCCGGACCCCCACCGTCAGCGGCTTGGCGGGACGGTTGAAGCTGGTGAACACGTCCACCTTCGGTAGACCAGGCCCGTCGGTCGCGAGCGCCTCCACCATCGACTCAAGTTCGTCCGCAACGGCCTGGTTGGGGTAGCGCACGTTGCCCCAGGCCCAGGCCTCGTGCGGCACGGCGTTGGTCGCCGCCCCGCCCCGGATCGGCCCAACGTTGATGATGCGCCCGTTCTCCACGTCCGGCATCGTGCCGATCTCGACCAGGCAGCGCCCGAGCGCTGTGACCGCGGAGACTCCCTCCTCGAATGCGCGGCCGACGTGCGCCGCACGCCCAGTTGTCCGCACCGCGAACTGCCCCGATCCGAGCCGCTCCACGGCGAGCTCACCGCCAGCCAGCGCCGGCTCGAGCGCGAGCCCGATGTCGTGGTGCTTCGCCTCGGCGGTGAGCGCCGCGCAGGAGTGGTAGCTCCCGGTCTCCTCGTCGGAGTTCATCAGGAACGACCACGAGGTCTCGACACCGCACGCCTCGAGCGCCTCAAGGGCAGCGATCGCGATCACCAAACCGCCCTTCATGTCGACGCACCCGGGCCCCGTCGCTGTGCCGTCGTCGCGGATCGTCAACTCGCGGAAGTCGCTCGCCGGATCATGCACCGTGTCGAGATGTCCGGCGATCAGCACCCGCGGAAGCCCGGAGCGCCCCCGACGACACACCGCGGTCGGCGGCGCATCCTCATCTTCCCCACCACCCAAGAGCCACCACGGGCGCGCCTCGCCCAGTATGAGATCGGTCTCGGCGCCGAGCGCTTCGAGCCTCGCGCGGAACCGGTTGCGCGTCTCGTCGAGCCCCACCCGCCCTCTGCCGACGTACCCGCCGCCCGTCGCGGTGCCGACGTGCAGACGCAGGTCGTCGAGCAGCGCGTCGCCACGCGCCTCGATGTTGTCGGCGACCCGCCGCTCCGCCTCGCTCAGTGCGCCGAGGTTCACGCGCTCACGACTTCCACTTGATGTTGCATCCGATGCTGGGCTTCTGCTCGGTCGGCGCGTCGCGCCCCGCGACGACAGCGTCGAGCGCCGCGCGCAGGTCGCGCCCCGTCACGGGCACGTCGTTGCCCGGGCGGGAGTCGTCGAGCTGACCGCGGTACGCCAGGCGGTGCGACGCGTCGTACACGAAGAAGTCGGGGGTGCAGGCGGCCTCGTACGCCCGGGCGATCGTCTGCGTCTCGTCGTACAGGTAGGGGAACGTGTACCCCGCCTCACCCGCCTCGGCCTTCATCTTCGACGGCGAATCGTCGGGGTAGTTGTCCACGTCATTCGAGGAGATCGCCACGATCCCCGCCTGATCGGCGTAGTCGCGCCCGATCGCGGCGAGCTCGTCCCGCACGTGCTTGACGAAAGGGCAGTGGTTGCAGATGAACATCACGAGGACCGGCCGCCCCTCGAAGTCGACCAGAGACACGGTCTCGCCTGAGACCGTGTCGGGCAGGGTAAAGCCCGGGGCCGGGGAGCCGAGCGCGACCATCGTCGAAGGCGTGCGTGCCATGAGCGTCTCCTTCCGTCGCGGGAAGCCTAGCGCCCGCCCCACCGATCTCCCCCCACGGCGTGCTTTCCCCTACCATCCGCTCATGCTGCACACCGCTCTGGCTCTTGCCGTGCTCGCCCCGACCAACCCCGAAGCCCTCAAGGACGTGGTGGTCGACCGCGACAACATCACCGTCACCGAGTCCTGCCGCCTGATCGTGCCGGAAGGCAAGGTCATCCGCGACGCGGACGGCAACGGCGTGATCCAGGTTGCGGCCGACGGCATCACCATCGAGATGGGCGATGGCACGCTCCGCGGCGCGGAACCCGGGACGCCCCACGAGATCGTCCACGGCATCGCCGTCTCGATTAACGGGCACGACAACGTCACGCTCAGGGGCCTGCGGGTCGCCGGGTTCAAGGGCGGCGTCGTCGCCACCGACGCCGACGGGCTGACCATCGACGGCGGGTCGTTCTCCGACGGGTACGCGATGCACCTCAAGTCCACCGCGGAAGCCGAGAACACCGACGACTGGCTTTGGCCCCACAACAACGACGGCGGCGAGTGGTACAAGCGCTACGGCGGGCAGATCACCATCACCGACGCGGACAACGTGACGGTGCGCGGCGCGACCATCCGCAGTTCGCAGAACGGCATCGTGCTCTCCAACGTTGAGAACTCGTCCGTCTACGACAACGACGCGTCGTTCCTCTCTGGGTGGGGCATCGCCATGTGGCGGTCCTCGGGTAACACCGTGACCCGGAACGCGACGGACTTCTGCATCCGCGGGTACTCGCACGGCAAGTACAACCGGGGGCAGGATTCGGCGGGCATCCTCATGTTCGAGCAATGCTCGGACAACCTCATCGCGGACAACTCGGCCACGCACTGCGGCGACGGCATCTTCATCTTCGCCGGGCGCGACGCCCTCGGCGAGGGACGCAACGCCTCCGAGATCGATCGCAAGCGCCTCGGATGCAACGACAACCGCATCCTCAACAACGATTTCTCCTATGCCGCGGCCCACGGGCTTGAGCTCACCTTCTCGTTCGGCAACGTCGTCGCCGGCAACCGCCTCTCCGGGAACGCCATCTGCGGCATCTGGGGCGGGTACTCGCAGGACAACGTCATCGCTAAGAACACCATCGAGAACAACGGACGCGTCGGCGCGGGCGAAGGCGGCGGCATCAACATCGAGCACGGCGCCGGCAATGTGATCCGCGAGAACAACTTCGCGGGCAACTCCGTCGGTGTGTATCTCTGGACCGACGCGGACGAGGCGCTGCGCGCAACGCCCTGGGCCAAGGCCAACTACCGCGGCTCGGTCGACAACCTGATCGCCAAGAACACCTTCGATAACGACACCGTCGCGATCAAGCTCCGCGATACCGGAGCGACCGCGGTCGCCGCCAACACCTACCTCGGCGTGGACACCGAGATCGAGGCGACCGACGGCTCGGCGCCCGACGAGTCGATGGTCACGATGGAGGTCTTCGACGTCCCGTCCTACGCGGCGAAGGGCGAGAACTCGCCCATCGGCGCACGGGCTGCCCGCGGCGGGCGCAACGCCATTCTCATGGGCGAGTACTTCCCGTGGGATGGAGACCAGTTGATCTTCCGTGCGGTCAACACCCGTGGCTCGACGCACACCTACGAGGTATACGGCGGATCGGAGATGCTCTGGGCCGCCCTCACCTCGCCGACCGCATCACTCCGGTGGACCTCCCCCGATACCCCCGGCGATCCGACCATCATGGAGGTCAATGGCCCGGCGGGCGTGCATCCCTACAAGCTCCGCATCGCCGAGAACGGCAAGCTCGATAAGACCATCACCGGCACGCTCATCCGCGCCCGGTGGCGCATGCAGGTCTTCAGCTACGAGAACGACCCGCGCGAGAATCTCGAAGCCTGGCGCGCCGAGAGCGAGGGCGACAACGCCAAACGCGCCCGCACCTCCTCGCTCGACTTCGACTTCGGCGGCGGATCACCCTCCGACCTGGACCTCTCCGGGGCCGTGATCCGCGCCAAGTTCTCGCCCGATCACTTCGGCATCATCGCCAAGGCCACCGTGCCCATGGCCAAGGGGCACTGGCGCTTCCGCACCCGCTCCGACGACGGCGTCCGCGTCATGGTCGACGGCAAGACGATTCTCGAGAACTGGACCCACCACGGGGCCGAGACCGACACCGGTGAGTTCACCGTCGACGAGGATCGCGACGTGGAGTTCACGGTCGAGTACTTCGAACTAACGGGTGCCGCGACGCTGAGCGTGGACCTGGAGATGGTGGACGACGCGTCGTAACCGCGTCGGTGAGCACGGATTACCCCGGTGCGAACGACCCCGCTTTGTCGTCCTCGCCCTGTTCGCCTCAGCTCACCACCGACCCCGGCGCGATCGCGCTCATCGGCGTCATGATGACCACGTTGCGCTCGTCGCCGCCCTTGGGGGCGTCGCTCGCGGCGAGGAGCATCCCGTTGGATTCGACGCCGCGGATCTTGCGTGGTTCGAGGTTGGCGACGACGACAATCTGCCGCCCGATGAGCGACTCGGGCTCGTAGAACTCGCGCACGCCGGCGCAGATCTGGCGGCCTTCGGGGGTACCGTCGTCGAGCTTGAGGACGATCAGGCGGTCGGCGTTGGGGTGCGGCTCGGCGTGCTTGATCGTCGCGACGCGCAGGTCCACGCGCGCGAAGTCATCGAACGTGATCTTCGCCTTGCCCTCGGGCTCGGTCTTCGCGTCGGGCGTGGTCGTCTCGGGCGTGTCGCTCATGCGCGACTCTAGGTCGCGCACTTGGAGCGGCGTCGCACTCGCCGCGGACGAACGCCTTGCTATCCCTCGTCCTGCACCCCGGGGGCTTCCTCGCCATCCGGCGTATCAGGGACGACCCAGGCTCCATCGCGCCACAGCACCGCCCGCGGGTCAACCCGCATGAACGCAGCGAGCTCGTCCGGCTCGGGATCGCGCAGCGGGGCCCCACGATCCACCGCGAGTTGGCCCGCCCACGATCGCACGTCCGCGTCGAGCAGTCTCGCCTCGAACCGCATGTGTGCCGCAAACTGCTCGGGCGTGAGCGCCGTGCCCGGGTCGCCCTGGCACGTTGGACAGCGCTCGACCACGACCGCGCCACCCGGCGCCCGCCGATCGACCACGCGCTCGCCGTGGCACTGCGGGCAGGGCCAACCGCGGGCCAGCGCCTCGACGTACCTCGCCACGCTCGACGCCCCGCCGAGTCCGAGCGCGCCGGAGAAGCGGTTGAGCGCCTCGGGCACGCCCGGCTTGTCGACACCGCGTCGCGCGCGCACACCATCGCCCGCACGCGCCGCGCCGATCGCCTCGGCCGCCTCAAGCCGCACCTCTGCGGGGATGGGCGGCCCCTCTCCTGGAAGGGCGCCTGTCTCGGGCTTGCGGTACCGCGGATCCACGCGCGTCGCCAGGGCGCGCAGCCACCGACGTTCGTCGTCGAGCGTCTCCAACGCCGCGAGCCCGAGGCACGCGCTCCCACCCACGCGAGACTCCCACCCGGACGCCCGGTCGACCTCGAACGCCAGCGTGTAGAGCGCGCGGGCGAGGCGGACTTCAACCGCTGAGGTCGCTTCGTCCGCGACCTCTTCCGCCAGTTCCAGGTAGGCGACCGCGTCCGTGCCATCGAGCCCGCTCAGTCGGCGTTCCAAGTGTGGCACGCGCGAGTCGATCCCTGCCTGCTGTGCGCGCGCTGACCCACTCGCGAGCAAGCCGATGGACATGATGATCAACCACGCGGGTTTGCTCATGAGGCGCCTCCGGAATCGAACCGCAACGCCCAGAGGCGCGCCGCGGCGAGTTCGGCTGCGAGCACTTGCTCGATGATGTCGCTCGTCTCGCGCCGCTCGCGGGCGAGGGTGTTCAGCACGCCATCGACCGCCGGCGCCCGCTCGGGACGCTCCGCGATGAGCGCGAGCGCCATGCACTCGACCGCTGTCACTTGCTCGGCGGCGAAGCGCTGGATGGGGCCGACCGCGAGCTCGCGCCGCGCAGCGCCACGTCGATCGATGCGCGCCAAGCGTGCGCTCAAGTCCGCATCGCCGCCACCGGCGGCCGCGAGGCTCCGCCACCTCGCGCGGGCCAGCGCCGCTGCGCGCCGCGGATCGGACGCATCGGCGGAGAGACGCTCGCCCGCCGCGTCCGCACGCTCCATGTACGCGTCGGCGATTTCCTTCGCCATCTCGTCCACGCCGCCGATCGCGTCGCCCGCCATGCGCTCGAGTATCGCCGCGACGAGCCGACGGCGGACCTTGAGGCGCCACTCGGGATCATCCGCAGCAAGGCGCGGCGTCAGCGTCATATCCGCTACAAGCTCGCTCGCGCCGGGCGTGCGCGGCATGGTCGGGGCGAGCTCCAGAAGCGCGTTCAGCACCGACACCGTCCCACCGCTTGCCTGCAAGGCGGTGATCGCGGCTGCGCGAACCGTGCCGGGCGAGCCACGAACCGCCTCGCGCGCGATCACCTCCGCGTCGATTGCATCGTCGATCGGCCCGGCGTTGCGCTCTCCGAGCAACTCCAACCTCGCCGCAGGATCACGCCCGGCTTGCAGATACCGAGTCGCCCACTGCCCACGTCCCGCGCCGACCTCCGCTCCACGGAGCAACCACACGCCGGGTGTCGCGGCCCCGGAACCGGAAAGCTCGCCGAGCGATTCGGCCCTCGCGAGCGAGGTCTCCGCGCGCTCCAGTTCGCCTCGCCAGCGCCAGGCGGCTGACGCGTTGAGGTGCGCGAGCGCTGCCGCTCGCTGGGCCTGGCGGTCGCGCGTCGCCTCACCAACGATCGGGCTGCTCCATCGCTCCAACGCCTGCCGCCACGCGTCGGCGATCGCGTCATTGGTGTCCCTATCGGCGAGCCCCCACGCTGCGCTGTATCGCTCGGCGATCGCCCGTCTGTCGGTCTCACTCGACTCACGCCGAACGACCATCGACGGGTCGACCCCGCGCGCGGACGACGCGGTGACAAGGGGGAGCGTGAGCGCGTGCAGATCGTCCGTGGAGTAGCGCGGGTCGACCAGCGCTCGCGTCACCCAACGCCGCGCCGGCGAGTCCTCGCCCCACTCGCACCCGAGAACAAGACCGCGCACAACCCCGCGCAGCGTCTCCGACGATGCGGGCTCCGGCCCCCAAACGAGGAGATGGTCGATCGCCGCCAGCCGCCCGCGCGTGGCGAGCCGATCGCTCGCACCCGCGGCCGCATCCAGCGCCTCGCCCCACTTCTCCCACGCCGCCAGCACGCGCTTCGCCTCCTCGCGCGTCTCCGGGCTGTCGATCGGCGGAGTGAGTCGCGGGATCATCGCATCGAGCGCGAGCAGCACCCCCGAGTCGAACGCACCGAGGGGGCGCGTGGGCGCAGCATCGCCCAACGCGCTTGCGAGAGCCAGATCGACCTCCTGCGACATCGACACGAGCAGGTTGCGCTCGCCAACCAATCGCGAGAGCACGCCCACCGACCACGCGGCCGCCCACACATCGGTATCCGCGCTACCCGCCAGATTCCGCGCGGGCGCCGCGATCGCACGCACCGCGGGCGGACCGGCGCCGGCCCGGCGCGCGGCCCGGAACAAATACTCGGTCACCGCCCCGTTTGCGGCGCGCCGACGATCAACGTCGAGATCGCCCCACGTCCGACCGAGGAGTTCGACGGCTGACGCGAACACCTCGCCGGCGGCGTCTGGATCATCGTCGAGCCGGGCCACGGCCGACGCCAGCTCCGCCAGGACATCGCGCTTGACCGCGACCTCCGGCGCCGGCTTGCGCTCCACGTGCTCTGTGGGCGCCGGGTCCTGCGACTGCACGATCGGCGCAGGCTTCGGATCGGGCGCCGTCTTCTGGCGAAGCCCCAGGGCGCCGGGCAACACGATCACCGCCGCCGCCACCGCGACCACGAGGACGAGCGCCGCGAACGCGAGTGCAAGCCCGCTCACGTTCCCGCCACGGTCGGATGCAGCCGGCGCGTTGGCCGTCGGTGATCGCGGCTCGGTCCGCTGCCGCGTCGGTTCTGCGGCCGCGCCCGTCCGAACCGACGCGACGCGCCCCCTCCCCAGACTCGCCACCGCTCCGACGGCCGCCTCGGGCCCGAGCCCGTGCAGGCGTGCCAGCTGCGCGATCCGGTGCGCCATGTGCGGCTTCCATCCTCCTGCGTGCGCGAGAGTCAGCAGCACGTCGCGTCGGAAGGCCGCGGGAATCACCGCGTCTTGTGCAGGGGCCCGGACGTCGGCCCGCGCCGGCGGCTGACTTGTTCGCACCGGCGGAGCCGGCGCGCCGGAGGGCGCCCGCGAGCTCGTTCGCTCTCGGTCATTCGTCTGCGATCCACCGCCCCAACGCTCACGAGCCCGCGCGGCCATCACAGGATCGAGCAGCTGCGCCGCCGACGCATGCAGCGCAAGCCGCACTTCATCAGCGTCGGGCGTGTCGGCGTGCGGGTGCGCGTCGATGACCGCGAGGCGCTCCGCGAGCGCCGCGGTCACGGCATCCGCGGACGCCGATGCGGGCTCTACCCCGAGCAGCGCGAACGGCCCGCCCGACGCCGCGCCGACTCCCAGAAACTGCGCGATCGGCCCACCGCTCATCCGCCGCTCCCCGCGCCCAGGCGCACGCTCAACTCCTCCAGCTTCGTTCCCCACGGTTCGGCTTGAATCTCCGGGTAGAGCACGAGGAGTTGCTGGAGCGCCGCTCGTGCTCGCACCGGGTCGTCGTCCGCGAGCAGCCGGATCGCGTTGTACCTCGCCTCCAACCACCCGTCCGTGCCGGGCGCGAGTGCCGAGCCGAGCGTCCTCCACGCCTCGATCGCCTCCGCGGGGTACCCGCACTCCTCGGCCATCGCTCCGAACCGGCGCAAGGTGTCCGCGTTGGCGGCGCCCAGCTCCACCGCCCGGCGATCGAGCCCTAGCGCGGTGTCCCGCATCACCTCGTCGTCGTTCGCCTCCCATACCGCCGCGGCGGCCGCCGCGGTGCGCGACAGAACCGAGCGCATCGTCGCATCGCTCTTGTGCTCGTCGAGCGGCTCGAACTGATCGAGCACCCTCAGCCCCGCGCGCACAAGCAGGTCTGCGGCGCTCACGTCCTCGGGGCTCTCAAGCCAGCGCTCGAGCGCCCGCCGATACAGCAAGCGATCGCCGGCCTCAACGAATCGCCCTCCGGTGGCGATCAGGTCGTCCATCGCGCGTTCGATGCGCGAGTCGTCGTTCCGGGCGATGGCGATCTGAAGCCACCGAAAGGCCAACTCGCCCTCGAGTTCGCTCGCGTTCTCACCCAGGATGTTGATCGAGTCGCGCACCACACTCATCACCCGCTCGGCGCGCTCCGCGTCGGGCGCCGCGCTCGCGAGAATCGCGTCGAGCATCTGGCGTCCGAGCGTCACGAGTCGGCGAGCGGCCTCTCCCGAAACCTCGGGATCGCTCAGATCGCGCGCGGCCAGCACGTCGTGATCGAGCAGCTCCGAAGCGACCCGCACGAAACGGTCGCCCAGACTCTCGGTAGTCGCACCGCGTGCAGCCGACGGCGCCCTGCGAAACACGCGGTAGAGCAGCGTCGCCGCGTGCCGACGCGCCGCCCAGTACACCTCTGAGCTCTTCGGCACCGAGAGCAGTATCTCGATCGCCTCATCGTCGGAGACCAGCCCGGCGGACGCACGCCGCAACAGCAGACGCGCAGCACGCTCGGTGCCCGGAAACTCCTCCAAATACAGGGCCGTGAGGCGTTCGCGCCGCGGCTCCTCCGAGACCCTCCCGCCGTCGATCGCCCGGTCCAACGCGAGCAGGGCAAACCACAGCGCGTCGTCGCGTTCGCCCGGGTCGCGGGCGGTCGAGGCGCCCGACTCAAACGCGAGACTCGCCTCCATGAAGTCGCCCGCGTAGAACAAAGCGAGACCACGCACCTGCTGGGAACGCGACGCCTGCTCGGTGTACTTCCCCGCGTCGTCCGATTCGCTCGCTTCGTCAAACGCACCGGCCGCGGCCCGATACCGGTTTGCAACCTCCGCCTTCTGGGTCGGTTGCTCGGTGTCCTCTCCGGCTTCGGCGTGTGCCTGGCGGGCGCGCTCGTAGGCCTGCACCGCGCGCACGTAGCGCACGACGAAGCCCTCCTCCCCGATCGGGGCCGTGCCGTACCGAGAGACAAGGTCGAGCACGTGCCCGAGCTCCCCTCGCTCCACGAGGTCGCCAAGCCCGATCTGCGCGAGGGCCTCAAGCAGTCGATCACGCTCGGGAAGGTTGCGTGCCCCCGGGTCGGCGAGCCCCTCCAATGCCACGATCGCAAGCAGACGCGCTTCGAGCGGCTTGAGCGTCCGCTCACCGTCATCGCCGGCGGTCGGCGGGCGTTCGCGGTGGCGCTCGTTGACCATCGCTTCGAGGTCCGCCCAACGCCTCGCGCGCCCGAGCACGAGCAGGCGCCTCGCGAACACCTGCGGTTGGACGCGTTCGGCGACCTCGGCGTCCTCGCTCTCGAGTACGTCCATCCACCGCACCGCGTCGACATGCTCATCCGCGAGCGAGCAGGCCAGCGCGCACCCGATCACCGACCTGGCGACGTGGTCGTACCGCAGCAAACTCACAGGCGCTCGCTCCACCGAAGGGCGCCGCTCGCCCGGCGAGTTGACGAGCCAAGCGAAGTCCTGGAGCGCATCGTCCGTGTACCGGCGTGATCTGGTGAGGATGGCCATGTGCAGATTGGTCCAACCGGAGTAGTACCGCGCAAGCGAGCGCACGCGCCTCGCCTCGCCCAGCTCGTCGCGCACGAGCTGCTCATCGACGCTCGCGCGCGGTGATCGCTCCAGACGCTCCAGCTCGCCGATGCGTCGATCGACGCGCGCGACAACCTCCCGCAACACAGGGAGCACCTCGCGCAGCACGCCCGTCGCCTCCTCGATCTCCTCCGGAGTCGTCAGGCGTAGGAGTTCGTTCTCGCCCACCTGTTCGACGCGCAGGTACCTGGCGCGAGCGAGCGTCACACGCAGCTCGTTCGCCTCACTCTCCGGCACGTGGCTGAGCAGGTCGCGCGCCCAACGCTCCACACGCGAGCTCGCGTCCTCGGACTCCGACTCGTTGAGCTGCGCCGCGTAGAGCTTCGCGAGACGCTCGGCAATCTCCGGGCGCTCCTCGGGGGGTGCGCTCGCGAGACGGTCTCGCAAGTATGCGCCGAGGAGATCGTCGAGCCCAAGCGACTCGAGGTATCGCTCAAGCGGGTCAGCCGGCGGCGCGTCCGCTTCATCCTGCGCGGACGCCTCAAGGCACGCGAGGGCGCACACGACCGCCGCCAGACACGCAAACCAACGGGCGTGCTTACTCCGCCGCGGGGACATAGCTCACCTTTGTAAACCCGGCGTTCTTGCAGGCCTGCAACGCCGCGGCCGCCGAGTCGACCGTCGCGAGCGGGAGCACCCGCACAAACACGCCGCCCTCCTTCGGGAGCTGGCGGAGGATCGCCTCGAGGTCTTCGCGCGTCGAGACCTCGCGCGAGCCGATCGCGAACCGAGCTCGGGCCCGGCCGTCACCGACCGTCACGACCTGGGGCTGGAAGTCGGCCGCCCGCCCCGCGCCGGCTTCGGACTCAGCTTGCAACGCCGACGCCAGATCGCGCTCGGGCTCAAGCACCGACGCGGTCAGCATGAAGTAGATCAGGAGAAGGAACACCACGTCGATGGTCGCCGCCATCGGCAGCACCGCGGCGTCGCGCCACGACTGGGTTCGCACGGGCTCGAAGCGCATCTACCTCCCCTCCGGAGGCAGGGCTGTACCGAGCTTCCACCGGCGGACGCCGATCTGTGCGAGGCGTCCGGCGACCTCATTGACCGTGGCTGCTGTGGAGGCGCCGTCCGCGCGCACGAGCACCTCGATCGCCTCGGGCCCGCCGGCGCGATCCGCCTCGACGACAACGAGCGCGACGAACTGCTCGACGGAAAGACGCCTTCCGTCTGACCAGAGCGTGCCGTCAGCGGAGATATCGAGCACCATGTCGCCAGACGAGTTCGTTGAGCTGTCGTCACCGGCTTGCTCGGGGAGCTCCACCGGCGTGCGCACGGCCTGGGCGAACTGCGACGTAAACAGGAAGAAGATGATGAGGAGGAAGACCACGTCGATCATGGGGGTCAGATCAAACCCCAGCGCGTGCTTGCGCGATGGCGCGCGGAACTTCATCATCGAGGCGCCACCCCTGGCCTGAGCCCCGCGCCCGGCGCGCCGGGAGCCGAGGGCGTCTGTCGCTGCTGCGCCGCGACCGCTGCGTGAGAGGGGCGCTGCGGTGGCGAGCCCGCGGGCGCACGCCCGGGAGCTGCGCCCGGCGCGCCTTCCAGGCGCGAGGCGAGCTGATCGACCACCGTCGCCGCGTCGCCCGCGAGGCCCTCGATTCGGTTACGCAGCCAGGCGTCCACAGCGGTGCAGGGGATCGCAACGATCAGGCCCATGACGGTCGTGATGAGCGCCACGGAGATGTCGCCCGCGAGCTGATCCGGCCGCGCCACGCCCTCGCCGGCGCGCAGCGTGTCGAAGGCGCCGACCATGCCGATCGTGGTGCCGAGGAGCCCGAGCATCGGCGCAACAGTCGCGATCACGCGGATCGGGTCGGTCTGGCGGTGCAGGCGTGCGACCTCGTGCGCACCGGCCTCCTCCAGCACGGTGCGGAGTTCGAGGAAGCCGAACGGCGAGCGCGCGCAGCGCGTCAATCCCGCGCCCACCACACGGGTCAGGAAGCTCTGGTTGCCCTCCGCCTGGCAGTAGGCGACAGCGCCCTGCACGTCGTTGGCGCGGAGCAGCTCGTCGAGCCGGGTTGCCTGCTCTTCGGGGACCAGTTGTGTACGCCGGAGACGCACGAGCTGCGCGATGATCAGCACCACCGCCGTGAACGACAGCCCGATGATCACAAAGCCGACCGCGCGCCCCTCGGCGATGAAGTCGAGAAGCGTGCGCTGCGGCGGGGCCACAGGCGTCGCAAGCGTCCAAGCGAACACACTCGAAAGGTCCATCAGATCAGTTCTCCAAGCCGGCGGATGGCGCTGTCCGTGCGGTCAGTTCGGCGCGCAGCACCCCCGCGCCTTCCGTGTCGCCCATCTGCTCCATGATGCCCGCCGCGTCGCGCAGCGCGAGGGCCGCGAGGGAGGGCGCGATCGCCTCAAACTGCGCAGGCACGCGGAGCAGGTGCAGCGCGCCCAGTTGCCGTCGCTCAGGCGTGGCGTCGCGCGCGAGCCCGCGCCCGATCGCCACGTGCGCCCAGGCTTGCACCCATCCCTCCTGCTCGCGCTCGATGACCTGCTCGAGCGCGACGATCGCCTGCGTGCGCGCGCCGCGATCATCCGACTGGGCGGCGACCAAATCCCACACCAACGCTGCGCCGCGATCGGCGGACGGTCGGGGCGGAAGGTCCGCATCAAGCCCGGTCGCAAAGCACGCCGCGGCGTGGTAGAGGGCGGCGAGCTCGCCCGCGCGCCCCGTCCACTCCTGGGGCAGCGGCGCGGACGCGAACGCGCGCACGGCGTCGTCGTCGCCCCAGATCGGAGGGAGATCGGTGACCAACGCGTAGCGAGGATCCTCAACCGGCCCCCACTGCCCGCCGGCTCGACGCTGGTAGGGCTGCGGGCCGGGCGCGGGGGCGGCCGCGTGTTGCCAGGCGAGCCAGGCCTCAAGCGCGAGTGTGCGCGCCCCGCGGTCGAGCCGGCACCGGAGCAGACCCTCGGCGGCTCGCGCGGTGGTCGGCCCCTGGGCGCCCTCCCGCGCACGCAAGACGTCCTCGAAGAGGGGCTCGGCGGCGAGGGCGTCGCCCCGCTCGAGGCGCGCCCACGCGCGCCAGACCTCGTCGCCCGTGTCACGCCAATCGGAATCGCCCTGCTCGCCCTCGATGCGGAGCACACGATCCCACGCGACGATCACGGGCGCCGCGGTTTCGCCATCGACGACGACACCTTCGGGCGTGAGTTCGACGACCGTGCCGGCGGGCGCGGGCTCGGCGCGCCGGAGCATGAGCGGTTGCGCCCACGCAGCCGGCGCGGCGGCAAGCGACAGTGCGATCGCGACCCCGGCGTTGCGACCGATCAAGGCCCACCCCCACCACCGGGCGCGCGCACGTAGGTGTACGTGCCGCCGCTGTCCTGCGCGATGCGCCGCATCACGGGCTCAGACGCAGTGCTGACGAGGGCGATGCAATGGACGGGCACGGTTGCGCTGGCGTTGAGCTGCGCGATGTTGTCCGCGATTGTCGGGTCGAACTCGCCGTCGGTGAGAAAGTAGATGGCGTCAGCGCGTGGGCGCAGCGCGAAGACGAGCTCAAAGGCCGGCATGGGGTTGGTGCCGCCCGAGGGGTTGATCTGCTGCACGGCGCTTCGCGCGCGGCGCTTCTCCGTCGGGTTGGCGCCGACCCAGCGGCTGCCGCCGCTGATCGGCGTGGCGGAGTCGGAGTAGAGCACGACGTAGAACTCGGCGGCGTCGTAGAGGTCGTTGAGCGATCGGGTGAGTTCGGTGCGGAGCGCTTCCATCTTGCCGCCGATGGCCATCGACCCGGAGATGTCGAGGACGTAGGCAAATCGGTTGCCGGTGGCTTCGACGCCGAAGAACGACGCGCCCTGGCCCTGCGCGCCTCCCGAGCCGAGCCCTTCGCCCATGCCGATGTCGCCGGAGCCGAGGTCCTGGGCGAGTTCGGTCAGGTCGTCGAGCGAACCGGAGGCGTCGACTTCGGGGAGCGACTCCTCGATCTCGATCTCGGGGATCTCGTCGGTCTCGGGTGCTGCGGGCGTGTCGAAGACGACGGCGTCGGCCTGGAGTGCGGCGAGTTCGGCGTCGGTCGTGATGGCGAACTCGACGACGGCTTCTTCGGTGCCGCGCGGTCCGGCCCCGCCGCCACCCACCCCGATGAGCGCCGCGAGGACCGCGGTGATGAGGTGAAAGGCGAGCGAGGCGACGATGCCGACAACGGTGGCGCGACGCACCCAGCGCCAGACACGATCTGAGATGACGTGTTCGGGTCCTGCCCGGTCCGGCGCCGTCATGGTCTGCCTCGCGTGGGCTCGCGTCCCCCTTCCCCGGGAGACGGTGTTGGGCTGACGTGGTTGTCGTCCGCCCGCCTGTGCTCGCGACAGTCTACCCGTAGGGCGTGCGGGTGTTGCCGCTCTTGCACCATTCGTGCGGGTTTGGGTGGCAGTTGCCGCGGTGTCGCGAATGGGCGGGGACGGGCTGCGCGACGTATCGTGCCCGCGTGACCACCACCGACGTCGAGCCGAGCCCGTCCGCCACGCAGCGCCCCGGGTATCGGCGGGTGCTGCTCAAGCTCTCGGGCGAGTCGTTTGGCGGCGAGGGCAAGTTCGGGATCGACTCGACAGCGCTCGATCTGATCGGTCGCGAGGTCGCTTCGGCGGCGAGTGTGGGAGCGAAGGTGGCGGTGGTCGTGGGCGGGGGCAACATCATCCGCGGCGCGGCTCTTGCTGCTGAGGGGCACATCGAGCAGGCGACGGCCGACTACATGGGGATGCTCGGCACGGTGATCAACGCGCTGGCGCTGCGGGAGAAGCTATTGACCCTTGGGGTCGATTCACGCGTGCTCTCGGCGCTCGAGGTGCGGAGCGTGGCCGAGCCCTTTATCCGCGGGCGGGCGCTGCGCCACATGGAGAAGGGGCGCGTGGTGATCCTCGCGGCGGGTGTGGGCAGCCCGTTCTTCACGACGGATACGTGCGCGGCGCTGCGGGCGAGGGAGCTCGAGTGCGACGTGCTGCTCAAGGCGACGAAGGTGGACGGCGTGTACACGGCTGACCCCGCGAAGGACCCGACCGCGACGCGCTATGAGCGGCTGACGTTTTCGGAGGCGCTGGAGAAGCAGCTGCGCATCATGGACATGACGGCGCTGGCGATGTGCCGCGAGCACCGGATCCCGGTGATCGTGTTCGACTTCAAGAAGGCGGGCGCGATCCGGCAGGTGGTGGACGGGGCCAGCGTGGGGACGCTGGTGACGGCGGATTGAAGCAAGATACGGCTTACCGGAGTTTGACTATGGCATTGGCGAAGCTTGGGGGCTGGCGCGGCGGTCGTGTGTCCGGCGCGGCGTTGGGAGCGGTGGCAGCATGCGTGCTTGTCGGCGCGGCGCTTCGGCCTGCGGCGGCGCAGGAAACGGTGGAGAAGGGGGCTGCGGAGAAGGAACCCGCGATGCGCGTGCATTACCTGGAGATCGTGACGAAGGACGTGGACGCGGTGTGTGCGACCTATGCGGAGCAGCACGGCGTGGAGTTTTCCGAGCCCGTGCCGGAGCTTGGCAATGCGCGCACCGCGAAGCTCGCGAAGGGCGGGCTGGTCGGCGTGCGCGCGCCGATGCGCGAGGATGAGGCACCGGTCGTGCGCCCGTACATGCTCGTGGACGACCTCGCGAGCGCGGTCGCGGCGGCGAAGGCTGCGGGGGCGGAGATCGCGATCGAGTCGATGGAGATTCCAGGGCGCGGGACGATCGCGATCTACGTGCAGGGCGGGGTGCAGCAGGGGCTGTGGAAGGCTGATTGACCTGAGCTGGCCGCCACGCCCGGAGCTTGGCCCTGCCACGGGTATTCCGCTCGCAGATGCCCTGATGCCTGATTCACGCCCCGATCCGTCCCTCGCCACGGGCCGGACATCGCCGCCGGCGGCAGGAACCTGACTGAAGCTCACCGCACCGCCGGAAAGGCGCGCCGCACAGCGCTGGTGGCACGCACCACCGCCCCGGCGCCACGCACCAAGCCCCGGATGGCGCGCACTCCACCCCCCATGCCGCGCAGCACGCGGGCGGCGCAGCGCAACACGGGGGCAAAACCTCGCAACATCGGCGCCGTGTTGCGAGCTTCTGGCCGGTCCGGCGACCCCAGAACCCCCTTCCCGGCCTCAGAACACGGTTTCCACCGACCACGACCTACCGGAACCCGTCCCAACGCGAGCATCCCGTCAAGGCGTCCCGCCCGGGCGGGCTGGACGCCCCGCACGGACCTCCGAGAACGGGCCCCAAACCCCCAACGACTCCCCCAGAACCCCGGCGGCCCCGTGGTTCCCCCCGGAGAC
>JAUIFD010000238.1 GCA_030429485.1 Phycisphaerae bacterium
GACGACGCGCAAGAAGGCGACTCGCAAGAAGAAGGCCACCCGCAAGAAGAAGGCCACCCGCAAGAAGAAGGCCACCCGCAAGAAGAAGGCGACTCGCAAGAAGGCCACCCGGAAGAAGGCGACTCGCAAGAAGACCCGTCGCAAGAAGGCGACCAAGAAGGCCGCCGCTGGCGCTGCTGGCGCGACCACCAAGAAGAAGCGCCGCCGGCGCAAGAAGAAGGCCGCCGCGGCCTGACCACCCTCCAATGGTCATTTGGCAGGGGTCGGCCAGCGCCGGCCCCTGTTGTTTTTGCAGCGTGTTCGGGTTGTTGTCCCGGGACTGGACAAGTCTTGCCACAATCCCGAGTGATGAGCCACGATGCGAGCGAGCTTCGGCGTTTCCTCTCCAGCGAGTTTGCGGGCGCTTTGCTCGCCGACGGGCGTCCGCACCCGGTCCGGTTCGTCCGATCGGCTCGCAGCGGACGCCTGGTGATGCCGGTCGAGCACGACGTGCTCGACGCCGGCGAACTGGTGTTGTTTGTCCCGGAGGAGGGCGTTGAGGCGACGCAGTTGTTGCTGGACGGGCGTCGGGGCGACGAAAGCGATTCGGCCGCGATCATGCGTTGGTCCGCGTACCACGCGGACGCCCAGTTCGCGTACTGGCTGTCGGCTGCGGTCTCGAGCGCGAAGCACCACGACGAGGTGTTCGACGAGAGCGAGATTGACCTGGCCAACCCCTTGGCGCGCGACGAGCCGGCGCTGGTGCGCCGGGCCAACGCCGACCTCCAGGTGCTGGCGAGCGCGTGCGCGGACGCGACGGGGCGAGTGCCTGAACACGCGTTGGCGGTCGGTGCTGACGACCTGGGGATCGACATCCGCCTCCGATTCGGGGTGGTGCGACTCTGGTTTGCCGAGCGGGCGGGCGACGCGGACGCGGCGCGACCTCTCATCGACGCGCTGCTCGGACAGGCGCGATGAGCCTCGAACATCCCGAGTCTCGCGCGATTCCCGAGTTCCCCCTGCGGGAGGCCCACTGCCATGTCGCCGCATGCGGGCGCGGGCTCTGGATGCTGGATCTCGCCGGTACGCCGCCAGCGCCATGGGTTCTCAGCGGGCTGTCGGACAAGCGGTGGAGAGGGGACGATCACGATCATCCGCTTTGGCGCATGCCGCGTGCTTACGAGTGTGATTCTCCATTCGAGATGGTCACAGCGGTCGGGAGGTGGGTGGCGGAACTTGCCGGGTGTGGTTACCCGGACACGCCGGTTCTGGCCCATGGCGCTCGACCGGACGCCTGGGATCCCTCCACCTGGCCCGAGCTGAGACAGTTGGACCATGTAGTCAGCCAGCGGCCGTGTGTGGTGTGGTGCTTCGACTACCACGCGCTGATGGCAAACTCGGTCGCGCTGCGTCTGGCCGGCATTGATGAGCACACTCCCGACCCGCCCGACGGCGTCATCGGGCGCGACGCCGAAGGGCGCCTCACCGGCGTGGTCTACGAGGCAGCGGCCGGGCAGGTGTGGAACGCGGTCGTGGACGAGTCGGAGCCCGCGCTTTGGGAAGCGCGCCGGGGCGGGGCGACGCTCGACTCGACGTTTGCGGAGATCCACGACCTCAAGGCCCAGCCTTGGCTCGGGCCGGTGCTCGCCCACCCGCGGACGAAGCTCAACGCCCGCTTCGTCCTCTGGCCTTTGCTCGATCACGCGGACGAAGTGCTGGAGACACGCGCCCAGTGGGAGTCTGAGCGCGTCCGTCTCGGCGGGTTCAAGATTTTCACCGACGGCACGCTCAACTCGCGCACCGCGCTCATGCTCCACGACTACGCCGACGGACGCCCCGAGCACCCGCGCGGCGTGGCGATGATGTCGCCCAAGCAGATCGAGGACGCGGTTCGCAAGGCCGACGCGCTCGGGTATCCGATCGCCGCTCACGCGATCGGCGACGGCGCGGTGCGGGCGGTGCTCGACGCGGTCGAGCGCGTACGCCCCAAGGCGCGGGGAATCCGGATCGAGCACGCGGAAGTCATCGACGAGGCGGACGTGCCGCGCTTCGCGCCGCTCGGCGTGATCGCGAGCGTGCAGCCTTGCCACCTGCTTCCCGATATCGAGGCGCTCCGTCGGGCCGTGCCACACCGCCTGGATCGTGTCCTCCCGGTGCGCGAGCTGATCGATTCAGGGCTCGTGCCGGGCGAGACGCTGCTCTTCGGGTCCGACGCGCCGATCGTGCGCGCCGACCCGCGTGACTCGGTGTGGGCTGCGACACGCCGACGACGCCCGGATATGGATCCGCGTGAGGCGATTGCGCCCGAGCAGGCGATCACCGAGGCGGAAGCGTGGGAGTGCTTCCACGCAGGCTGAAGCAGGCGCGTAACAATGCCCCGTGCCGCCGGCCCTCGACATCACCGACCTCCGGTACAGGTACCGCGCTTCGGACGAGTGGATCCTCCGCATCGACCGCCTCTCGCTCGACGCGGGCGAGCGGGTGCTTGTCACCGGCGAGTCGGGGCGTGGCAAGAGCACGCTCCTGCACCTGATCGCCGGCGTGCTCGATATCCCGCGCGACGCTGCGCTCGGCTCGGGCACGATCCGCGTCGCCGGCGCCGACCTCCACGCCCTCCGCGGGGCCGCCCGCGATCGCTTCCGCGGGCAGCATCTGGGCATGGTCTTCCAGACGTTTAACCTCCTTCACGGGTTCACAGCCGTGGAGAACGTCATGACCGCGCTGCTCTTCTCGAACATCCCGAGTCGCGAGCATGAGTCGCGCGCCCTCGCCCTGCTCGAACGTCTCGGCGTCGAGCGCCCGGGGGCGCTCCCCGATGAACTGAGCGTCGGTCAGCAGCAGCGCGTCGCGGTCGCCAGGGCGCTCGCGTGCGAGCCGGCGATCGTGCTGGCGGATGAACCAACCGCGAGCCTCGACCCCGCCCGGGCCAGCGAAGCGATGGACCTGCTTGTCAGCGCGTGCGCCGAGCGCAACGCCGCCCTCGTCTGCGTGAGCCACGATCCCGCGATGGCGGAGCGCTTCGAGCGGCGCGAGTGCCTCAACGCCCTCGCCGACGCGAGTGCAGCCCGCACCGGTGGGGAGGACGCGTAGTGGCGATCACCGACCTCACGATCGTCCGCAAGAGCCTCACCGGGCGTCCGCTTTCGACGGGTGTGACGGTCGCGTCGGTCGCGGTCGCGGTCGCGCTGATGCTCACGCTCCTGAGCCTGCGCGATTCGGGTCGCCAGGCGTTCGAGCGCGGCACGGGCAACGTGCACCTGCTGATCTCCGCCGAGCCGAGCCCCCTCGTCTCGGTGCTCAACTCGGTGTACTACGCGAACCCGCCGTCGAACGCGCTCCCGATGGCGCTCGTCGAGGAGCTGCGCACGAGTCAGCCGCTCGAGTGGGCGATCCCCACGCAGCTCGGTGATTCGTGGCGCGGAAGCCCGACGCTCGCAACCACGCCGGAGTTCTTCACGCGCTTCGAGCCCGAGATCGGCGAGCCTTGGGGCTTCGCCGAGGGGCGGGTGTTCGAGGCGCCGTTCGAAGTCGTCGCGGGGGCGGAGGTCGCGCACGCCTTCGGTCTCACGCTCGGCCAACAGCTCTACCTCACGCATGGATCGAGCGCGCGAAACGGGTCGTCCGTCGAAGGACACGTCCACAAGGAGTTCACGTTCACCGTCGTCGGCATCCTCGATCCGACGGGCAGCGCCCACGATCGCGCGCTTTTCACGAGCGTCGAGAGCTCGTGGGTGCTCCACGCGCACGACCGCCGGCTCGCGGCGCTCGGGCCGGATATCGAGCTGACGACCGTCGACGATCTCACCGACGCGGACCGCCTCGTCACGGGCGTGTACGCGCGGGTGCTGACGCGTCCGGGGCGTCAGGCGTCGTCGCAGGTGCAGGCGGTGTTCAACGCGATGCGCGCCGATCCGCGGGTCACCGTCGCGCAGCCGGCCGAGCAGGTCCGCCGTCTCTTCGAGATCGTCTCGAACATCGACGAGGTGTTTCTCGGCATGGCGGCCGCGGTGCTCGCGTCGAGCGGGGTGTCGATCCTGCTCGTGCTCTGGCTCACGATGGAGCTCCGTCGGCGCCAGATCGCGGTGCTCCGCGTGCTCGGGGCGAGCCGCGGGCGCGTCTTCGGGTTGATCGTGACCGAGGCGGCGATCATCGGCGTCGCGGGCGCCGCGGTGGGCGTCGCGCTCGCGTGGGTGGGCGGGGCGGTGGTGTCGGGCGTGCTCGCATCGCGCCTGGGCATCGTGGTCGAGCCGACGCTCGGGTGGCGCGTCGTCGCCAGCGTCGCGGCGAGCACCGTCACCCTGGCCGCCCTGGCGGGGCTCGCGCCCGCGATCAGCGCCTACCGGACCTCCGTCGCCCGCAATCTCAAGCCCCTGGGATAGCCGCATCGGCGCCGCGGGCTTGCCCGTACAGTTGTGTGGAAGGCGAACGCACATGAAGACGTTCTGGGCGATTCTGGGCGTGTTGGTGGTGCTCGGGCTTGTGGCGGTGTTTCTCCCCCAGGGCGGGGGCGAGGCTCGTGCCGTGCTCCAGCAGCCCGTGCGGACGGCGACTCCTTCGCCTCAGGAGCGTGAACCCTCGGACGAGATCGTGGCTGTGCCCTCGTTCGCTTCGAGCACACTGCCGACCGCCGACGCGATCGCGGATGCATCGACGGAGGCGACCTTCGAGCCGATCCGGGTCGTTGGCGACGACGCAGCGGATGACGCGCCCATCGACGCGATCGGCGTTGCGCTCAGCGGCTCGGATGAGGCGGGTGATGCGGAGCCGGAGGAAAGCGCCGCGGGCAGCGCGAGCGACGCCGATGCTGCGCCGAGTGACGACGCGCCAGCACCGACGGACGCA
>JAUIFD010000021.1 GCA_030429485.1 Phycisphaerae bacterium
ATGGCGGACGTGACTGCGACCCCCGCCACCGGGCCCGAGTTCACGCCCGTCGAGCTCAACCTCCACACGCCGCGTTCGCCCGGCGTCGGGCGGGTGGTCGAGACGCGCCTCTGCACCGCGTCCAAGCGGGCTGCGGGCATCGTCCGCCACGTCGCCATCGACGTCTCCGACACCAGGCTCGCCGGCGCCTTCCGCGCCGGGCAGTCCTTCGGCGTGCTGCCCCCGGGCGACGCCGACAACGGCAAGCCCCACAAGGTCCGCCTCTACTCCATCGCGAGCCCTTCAACCGGTGAAGACGGACAAGGGCGCATCCTCGCCACCACCGTCAAACGCACCATCGCCGAACACTGGGAGCACCACCGTCTGTTCCTGGGCGTCGCGTCCAACTGGCTCTGCGACCTCCAGGAGGGCGAGGAGGTGCATGTCACCGGACCGGCTGGCAAGCGATTCGTCCTGCCCGCAAGTCCGGCGGAGCACGACTACCTCTTCTTCGCGACCGGCACGGGGATCGCCCCCTTTCGCGGGATGATCATGGAACTCCTCGCACAGCAGATCCCCTCCCGGATCGTGCTCGTCGCGGGTACCGCCTATGCGACTGACCTGCTCTACGACGCTGAGCTTCGCGCGCTCGCCGATCAGCACGAGCGGTTCACCTATCTCACCGCGCTGAGCCGCCAGCCGCAGTCCGACGGCTACGCCCCGATGTACACCGACTCTCGCGTCACGGCCCACGCGGATCTGTTCGCCCCACTGCTCGCGAGCCCGCGCACGCTCATCTACGCGTGCGGGATCGCGGGGATGGAGGTCGGGCTGTTCGCTCGGATTGTCGACCTGCTGGGACCGGAGGGAAGCTCTGGGTATCTCATCGGCGAGCCGGCCGACCTCGCGTCCCGAAGCGAGTGGACCCGCGCCACGCTCCACAGCGCCGTTCGACCCACCGGTCGGGTGATGGTGGAGGTCTACTAGGGATGAGCCCGGTCCCCGCTCGGCGTCGCGTTCGGCGGTGTAAGCTTGCACCTCCCGTGGGGCACTGGTACGGTCCTCGCCCGTCGCGCTGCGGCGGCGTTCCCCCCAAGCAAGGAACTCTCGCGTGCTCCGACGCACAGGCGTGAAATCCACGGTCTTCGCCGCGATCGGGGCGGTGATGCTCGCGGCGCTCGGGGTGGCGCCCGCAGCGGCGCAGACCAGTCCCATCCCCGATGCGCTCATCACAAAGACCACTGCGCTCTCGCCTGACGAACGCGGGCAGGTCGAGGCCTACGTCAGCGCCGCACTGGCCGACTTCCTGTCGGGCGACTCGACCAGGCAGAACCGTGGCCGTGAGCGGCTCGTCAACCCGATCAGCGCCGACCGAGCGAACGTCTCGGTCGCGTTCCGCCAGGCCTATTCCGAGTCGGTGGTGCCGGGTCTGCGATCGGCGCTCGAAGCGGATGACGAGAAGCTCGCGGGCGCCGCGCTCTTTGTCGCGGGGCAGACGGCGACGCAGGCCGCGTGGGACCTGCTCGATCAGCACCTGAACGACGAGAGTGTGACGAAGCGCATGTCGGCCGCTGGAGGGGCGCAGGCCCTCCTCCGCGCCGTGCAGACCAACGCCCCAGCAGTGCAGCCGGCCGCGATCTCTCGCATCGTCGCCCGCCTTGACGCGGCCTACGGGGCCGAGCAGAACGCGTGGGTCGCCGATTCACTGTCCCGGGGACTGGCCGCCGCGGGCGGGATCAGCCGCGACGGGTTCGGGGCCGCGGCGAGCGACGCCTGGGCCCGTCTTGCCATCACCACGGGGAACCGGCACAAGGCCTACCGGGGCAACGGCGAGCTGGCCGCCGCCCGTGCGCGGATGACGACGCTCCGCGTCCTCGAGCGCCTCAACCGCGAGGTGCTCCCGCCCGTCACCGTCGAGCCACGCATCGCCCGGGAGTCGGCTGTACTCGGCGGGATCGCGCTCGGCACTATCGCAGCCGACGCACTCGCAAACAACATCGATGAATCCACCCGTAGCGAACTGGTGCTGACCGCCCGAGTGGCCGGGCTGGTGATCGACCTCGCCTGTATCCGCCTGAATCGGGAGGCGCTAGGCGCATCGAAGCTCGCCGATATGCTGGAGAACGGCGACGACGTCCAGTTCGGCGACGCTGCGAAGCGCATCGTCCTTCGCATCCCGCAGCTCGACCCACAAATCGACGCGCGCCGCTTCGAAGAGATCTTCAAGTAAAGCAGCCGTCCGGCCGGCGACCTCACAAAGACACGCGATTCAGCCAGGAACGTCGTGCGTCTGCACCAGGGTCTCGCGAGAGATCCGCCGCATGAGCCCAGCGAGTGTCTTGCCAGGCGCGGCTTCATGGAACGCGGCGCCGGCTTGATCCGCGACAAGCCACTCGCAGCACGCCGACCACCGCACCGGGCTCGTCAGCTGCTCCACAAGCCGCCGCCGGATCGACGCTGCGTCTGCATCGTGGGGTGTGCCCGTGACATTCGACAACACCGCCGCGTGCGGCGCCTCGATCGCGGTCGACTCGAGCGCTGCCGAGAGGCGATCCGCCGCCGGCTGCATGAGCGGGGAGTGAAACGCCCCCGCCACCGCGAGCGGCGCCGCCCGGAGTTTGTGATCCGGCGCCATCGCCGTCGCTCGCTCGCACGCTGCCTTCGTGCCCGAGATCACGACCTGCCCCGGCGCGTTGAAGTTGGCCGGGACGAGCACGTCGCCATCGCTCGCGGCCTCGCACAGCGCCTGCGCCGATGCCTCGTCGGCACCGATCAGCGCCACCATGCCCGAAGGCGACGCCTCGGCCGCCTCCTGCATCGCGAGCCCACGCAGCGCAACGAGCTGCAGACCGTCCTCAAACGAGATCGAACCGGCCAGGTGCAAGGCGGTGTACTCGCCGAGCGAGAGCCCCGCGTAGGCCACCGCCTCGCCCGCGCTCAGGTGGCCCGCCTCTTCCAAACCGCGCACCGACGCGACGCCCGCAGCGAAGAGCGCCGGCTGGGCGACGTCCGTCCGGTTGAGTTGATCCGCTGGGCCTTCAAAGCAGAGCGTTGAGAGCGGCGCAGGGAGCGAGTGAAGATCCGCATCCGCCCGCTCGAAGACCTCCCGCGCCGCTCGGCTCGCCGCGAACCAGGCTTGCCCCATCCCGACCGCCTGGGCGCCCTGCCCGGGGCACAACACCACCACACGTTGATCGCTCATGCGGCGATCCTACGGCCCACACGCCGGCCGCACCCCCGCTCGCCAGCGGAGGAGCCCCAACCGCGACCCGCCCGTTGCGGAATCCCGATTTGATTTGCGAACACTCGTCTCGTTCTGATAAAGTGGAGCGACCGGAGAGAAGCGACTTTGTCGCTGCTCTCCGTTTTTTCATAGGAGGTCCTGAATGTCGTACGGTTCGTGCGTGTCGCGCCGCTGGTCGGCGCGCTGTGGGCGTGCAATGTGCGTGTTCGCCATCGTTACCCTGGGCGCGCCATCGGCCTCCGCCACAGAGGTCATCACCATACGAAGCGGGCAGGTCGGCAATGCGCCGGGCCTTTCCGGTCAGCCCGACGACTCCATCACCATCAACCCGTGGGGCAATCCCAACATCTTCCCCGTCCTCAACACCGCCTTCACCCCGGCTGACTTCGCGGCAACGGCCAGCGGCCCCCCGGCGGTGGTGGTGAACCCATGGATCACCTGCATGGGCGGCGTCACCGCCCCGCTCTCCGACCCGCTCGCGCGTTGGGTGAACTTCACCACGGATAACGCCGGCTACGGCTACGGCGGGTCCGTCCTCTACGCCGTGCCTTTCTACATCAACACCACCACTATCACCAACGCCACGGTCTCTTTCGAGGGCGGCACCGACGACGTGCTCGGCGACTGGTACTCCAACGACGGGCCCAACCTCGACGGGCTCTACATCAATGGCAACCCCGCGGGATACCAATACCAGGGCTTCAACGCCGCGGCACCAACGACGCACACCCAGAACATCACCGCGATGGTGAACCCCGGGCAGAACTACCTCTACTTCTACCAGCGCGACCTCGGCGCGGGCGCGGGCGGCATCATCTTCTCCGGCACGATCACGGTGACCCCCACGCCACAGGTCGTAACGGTGCTCGCGCTCGCGTCGCTCACCGCGACGCGACGCCGCCGGCGCACATGATCCCGCATCCCCGTGCCACTGACCTGCTCTGAGGTCAGTGGTCCCCCACCCAACTCCATCGACACCTGTACGCGACCGGACACCTTCGGTCGCGTTTCGCGCGCACGCAGCGTGCGTCGCCTACACGTCCAGGTTCTTCACCTCGAGCGCGTGATCCTCGATGAACTTCCGGCGCGGCTCCACCTGCTCGCCCATCAGCGTCGAGAACAGCTCCTCGCACTCCTGCCCCATGTCCCACGTCACACGCATGAGCGTGCGCGCAGTCGGGTCCATGGTGGTCTCCCACAGCTCGTCGTAGTTCATCTCGCCGAGCCCCTTGAACCGCTTGATCTCAAGCCCTCGCCGCCCGATCTCGTGCAGCGTGCCCAAGATCGAAGCAAGATTCGGCGCCTCGACAACGCGCGACTGGGCTTCGGAAGGAGCTTCGCCGTCTTCGCCCGCGTCGTCCGCGCTCGAGGAAGCCTTGCCCTTCTTCGTGGTTTCCCAGATGAACCGGGCCGGGAGCTTGGCGCCGGTCACCGACTCCTCCTGCACCAGCGCGTAATCGTCGATCGAAAGACCGAGTGACGCGAGCTGCTCGATGATCTTCCCGAGCTCACGGTTCTCGTGCAGTTCGCGGATCACACCCTCAGGCTTGGGCAGCGCCTCTTCCCCGCTCGCTTCGACCGTCGTCTCTTCGCCCTCTGCATCATCGTCGTCATCGGTATCGACGAGGCGGAGCCCCTCGCGATCCACGACCGCGAACGCGCCCTCCTCATCCCACGCGTACGCGTCGCGGTTCTGCCACGTCACCTTGTGCGAGGGCAACCGCCCCTTGCCGTCGGGGTCATGATCCCGCTGGCGGAGCAGGTCGACGAACAGCGCCCCGCGACGCTCCGCAATCGTCACGAGCTCCGCGAGACGACGCAGGAGCTGGATCGCCCGCGAAAGGTCCTGCCCCTCGATGCGGCGCTCGACGGGCGGCTCGGTATCGATCGGCTGATCCGGGTCATACGCCGAGACATCGCGCACGACGAGCGTCGAGCCGTCGAGCCCGAGTTCGGTCAGCGTGTCTTCCAACACACGGTCGTTGAGCACGTACCGCTTCGTCTTCCCGCGCGCGATCTGATAGAGCGGCGGCTGCGCGCAGAACACGTGCCCACGCCGGATCAGCTCCGGCATCTGACGGAAGAAGAACGTCAGGAGCAGCGTGCGGATGTGGCTCCCGTCCACGTCGGCGTCGGTCATGATGATGACCTTGCCGTAGCGCAGGCGCGACACATCGAAATCCGAACCGATGCCGCAGCGCAGCGCCGCGATCATCGTCCGGATCTCCTCAAACCCGAGGATCTTGTCGATCCGCGCCTTCTCGACGTTCAGGATCTTGCCCTTGAGCGGCAGGATCGCCTGCGTGTCCGTATCGCGCCCCTGCACCGCCGACCCACCGGCCGAATCACCCTCGACCAGGAAGATCTCCGCCCGGTCCACGTCCTTGGTCTTGCAGTCCTTGAGCTTGTGCGGCATCGAGCCCGATTCGAGCGCTGTCTTCCGTCGCGTCAGCTCGCGCGCCTTCCGCGCCGCCTCCCGCGCCTGCGCCGCGATCACACCCTTCTGGCAGAGCCGCTTCGCCTCGCTCGGGTGCTCCTCGAGCCAGGTCTCCAGCGCCTCCGACACCGCCGCCGAAACAAAGCCCTCGATCTCCGGATTGAGGAGCCTCTCCTTCGGCTGATTATTGAACGTCGGGTCCGGCAGCTTCACCGAGATGATCGCGATCAACCCTTCGCGCAGGTCCTCGCCCGTCGGCGTCGGATCTTTCTCGCGGATGATCCCCGCCTTGCGCGCATACCCGTTGACCGTCCGCGTCAGCGCCGTCTTGAACCCCTGCGCGTGCGTCCCGCCGTCCACGTTGTTGATGTTGTTCGCAAACGTCAGCAGCTGCTCGTTGTACCCGTCGTGCCACTGCAGCGCGACCTCGCACAACAAGTTCGCCTCCGCCTCTTCCTTCCGCAGGTACACCGCCGACGAGACCGCCGTCTTCGAGCCCATCAAATGGTCGACATACTCGACAAGCCCGCTCTCCGCCTTGAACACCGCGTGCTTGGGCTTGCCGTCCGCGCCCACGCGCTCGTCGTGCAAGCGGATCGTCACGCCGGGGTTCAAGAACGCCAGCTCGCGTAGGCGCGTCGCGAGCGTCTGGTAGTTGAACGTCGTGTCCGGGAAGATTGTCGGGTCCGGGTGAAACGTCACCGACGTCCCCGTCTTCCGCTCCGCAGCCGCGGGAATCGCCCCCACCACCACGAGTTGCTTGGTCACCCGCCCGCGCTCGAACTCGATCCGATGCACCTGCCCATCGCGATACACCTCGACCTCGAGCCGGTCCGACAGCGCGTTGACGCAAGACACGCCCACGCCGTGCAGCCCGCCCGAGACCTTGTACGCCGACCCTTCCTGCCCAAACTTGCCGCCCGCGTGCAGCTTGGTCATCACGACCTCGACCGCGGACTTGCCGTTGAGCGCTGGGTCCTCGTGCTTCATGGGCTCGATCGGGATGCCACGCCCGTCGTCCACCACCGTCACCGACCCGTCAGGCTCGACCGAGACCGACACCGTCGTCGCATACCCCGCCATCGCCTCGTCGATCGAGTTGTCCACCGTCTCGTACACCAGGTGGTGCAGGGCGTTAAGCCCCGTCCCGCCGATGTACATCCCGGGGCGCTTGCGGACCGCCTCAAGCCCCTCCAAGACCTTGATCTGGTCGGAGGTGTAGCCGTTCTTCTGGACCGGCTGAGTGGCCGGCTTGGCGGGCGTTTCGGTGGCGTCAGGCATGTCGTCTGGCATCGTGAATCCGGGCTCGCCAGCGGGGCCGCCGTGCCCCAACGGGGCCCGGATCGGCTGGCCCTTATTGTAGGTTTTGCCGGGGCGAAAGTCGCGTTCCGGAGCGATCGAAGGAACTCGCTGCAGTGCATGAATCGACGAGCGAAATGCCGCCTTCAGACCCCCAGGATCGCGTTTCCCTGTCGCGCTCGGTCGGCGCTCTCACCGACAACTCCTGGACGCCCACCGCGAGCGGCACCGCCGTCATGGTCCGCCTTGCAATGCCCATCGTCCTCGTCCTCGCCCTGATGGCCCCCATCGTCACCAACATCCTCGGCCTGCCCGCAAACCCCATGTGGGTCGTCGGCATCGTGATCGGGCTCATCGCGGTGCCGTGGTTTATCTGGTGGAGCATCGGCGCCATCAAGCGCGAGTGGAGGCTCCCGACCATCCGGGCGTACCCCGATCGCTCAGCCCGCGTCCGCGCCGCGTGCTTCGAAGAACAGGCCGACCACGTCCGCGCCGTCGATCACGCCATCGACGCGAGCTTCGACCCGCTCATCCTCCGCATCTGGCTCGGATTCAACTACGGGCGCGAGGTCTCCCCCCTCTGGGGCGTGATCTACTGCACGCTACTCGGCGCATTTGTCCTGATGTCCAAGGTCACTACCGGCCTCTGGTGGCCGCCCCACTCGGGCTTCCTCATCGTCATGTCAGCGCTGGTCGTCACCCAACTCTCGATCGCGTTCATCTTCCCCGTCTACGTCCGCATCGTGCCCGGCAGGGCCGACGTCTTCCGCTACTACCCCCTCCGCCCGACGCCGGACGTCATCACCCACGACCTCCGACGCATGACCGTCCAAGTCGACTACCGCGGCAACGTCGTCGTCCTCTCCGTCCCCGCCAACGCCGAGACCATGGCCCAACGAAAGGCATCAGGCGACCCCGACCCCATCGCCTTCTGGGCAGGGCTCGGCCCCGTAGGCCGCGAACGCCTCGACACCGTCCTCCGAGCCGCGCTCACCGAAACCCCCACCCCACCCGTCTCCGACACAGAACTCAACGGGTAGATCGCACCACTACACCCCCCGATCCGAGGCCTCCAAACCCTCAAGCTCCTCTCCATACCGCTCACGCAACGGCTCAACCACCTCCCGGATAAACCGCTCCGTCTGCTCCACGCTCCGCCCCACGTACTGCATCGGATCGAGCAGGTGCTCCTCCGTCAGCAGGTGATGCACGCTCGCAAACGCCGGGTCCGCACGCAAACGCTCGATCAGATCGTTCTCGAGCCCTTCCGCCTTCACCCGCATCCCGGCAGCCTGCGCATGCACGCGGATCTTCTCGTGCAGGTCCTGGCGATCACCGCCAGCCTTCACCGCCGCCATCAGGATGTTCTCCGTCGCAAGGAACGGCAGCTCCGCCATCAGATTCTTCCGCACCATCGCCTCGTGCACCACAAGCCCGGACGCGACCTGATGCATGAGATCCAGCGCCCCGTCCAACGCCAGAAACGCCTCCGGCAGCGACAGGCGCCGGTTCGACGAGTCGTCCAGCGTGCGCTCAAGCCACTGCGTCGCTGCGGTGTCGTACGCGTTGCCGACGAGATTCATCACAAACCGCGTCAGCCCGCAGATGCGCTCGCACTTCATCGGGTTCCGCTTGTACGGCATCGCCGACGACCCGATCTGCTTGCTCCCAAACGGCTCGTCGATCTCTTTGCGATTCGAAAGCAGACGAATGTCCGTCGCGATCTTGTGGAGGACGGAGGCGATAGAGGCGAGGTAGGCCAGGCAGGACGCGTCATAGACCCTCGGATAGGTCTGGCCGGTGATAGGAAACGTGTAGGCATAAGTGAAATCGCGGGCGGTGTTCGCGGGTTCTCTACGCTCCCGATCTGCGCGTATGGCTTCATCGACCTGCTCAGGCGAGAGCCCTCCCGCAGCAAGCGCCTCACGCTCGACATCCTCCCACCGCGACTCCCGTACGAGGTTCGCAGCCTTGTAGTCGTACTTTGGCCCACAACACTTCGACGAGCACGACGCTCCGCAACTCTCTCGCCAGCGCCACCTGTGAATCCGCCCAATGAAGCGATACTCAAGCCCGTTAACCAGCTCGGCGTCATCCTGCAACAGCGCTAAGAACGATGCTTGCGTGCCAGTCGCCCCCCGCAACCCTCGAAACCTCGGCATCTTGAAAGGCTGCTCTTCCAGCGCAATCGCGAGGTCAGAAGCCCAGTTGCCAAGTCTCCGGCCCATGGTGACCGGCTGTGCAGCCTGGTAGTGGGTGAAGCCAAGTGAAGGAACACGGATGCAATCGGCGGACCGATCCGCCAAGGCACAAGCAACACGTGCGACCTTCCTCCCGATCACATCAAGCGACCAACCGATCAACAACAAGTCCGCATTACACACCACATCCTGGCTCGTACATCCAAGATGGATAATCGCCTTCGCCTTCGGGCACTGCTCGCCCAGGCAATGCACATGCGCCATCACGTCATGCCGAAGATCGCGCTCGAGCTCCGCCGCCCGCTCAATCTCCGCATCCGTGATCCCGCGCTCGACAACCGCCCGAAGCTCGGCCACCTGCTCCGCGGAGACGAGCGGCGTCTCCCACCCCTTCGTCACCTCGTGCTGCGCTTCCGCGATCGCGAGCCAGATCCGCCGCCACGTGTTGAACTTGTGCCGGGCCGACCAGATGCGGAGCATCTCGGGCGACGCGTTCCGCGTCGCGAGAGGCGAGACATAGGTGTCATACGAACTCGGTGCGTCACTCATCGCGCGATTCTACGCGCCGCCTCCGTCGCTCTTGTCTTCCTCCCACCCCTCATGGCACGGGCGTCTCGCCTGTGCTCTCCCCGGCTCGTTCAACTGCAGCCCGCCGGACTCCTTGTGCATCCCACGCCAAGCCGACCGAGCCAACCGGGTGTCCACATCGCAAGGAGCCTCAGGAGATCACGGCCGAGACGCCCAGCCACGAGGACCTAGTTACCGCCCATACTTCGACATCAAATCCACGATCTTCGGCTGGTTCTGCTTGATCGCGAGCGAGGTCTGCATGGCCTGGCGCGCCTTGGTCAGCGCCGCCTGGTCCGTGCGGTTCGACCACAAGTACCGGTTCAGGCTGCACACCGCCACGCCGTTGTGCGCGGGATAGTGCGACGGATCAAGCCGCACCGCCTGCTCAAACGCCGCCAGTGCGTCGGGGTACTGCTTGTTCCGAAACAGCGCCGAGCCGAGCCGCTCGTACGCCGTCGCCGACGGGTCGCGCCGGATCACCTCGCGCAGCGTGCCCGCCATCTCCGCGTGCCGCCCCACGCGCCCGTACGCGTCCGCGAGGTTCAAGAGCAGCTCGGGCGTCATCGCCATCCGCTCCGCCGCCGCCTCATACTCCGCGATCGCCGCGTCGTATTGCCCGAGCGCCGCGTACGTCGCGCCCAGATTTGTGCGCGCAGCCCCGTCCTCCGGTCGCAGCTGCACCGCACGCTGGGCGTACGTCAACCCCTGCGAAGGTTCCCCGATCTGGAGGAACGCCGTCGCGAGGTTCAGGTTCGCGTCAAACGAGTTGGGATCGATCGACAGCGCCCGCAGATACGCCCCGATCGCGTCCTGCAAGCGCCCCATGAGTTGCAGCACCAGCCCGTGCCCGTACTGCGCCTGGAAGTTCGTAGGGTCGCGTCGCGACGCCTCCGCGTACAACGGCTCCGCACGGTCGTAGTCACCGCGCTCGCGGTGGATATCGCCCGCCTCCAAGTACGCGAGCGTGAGTTCGGGGTTGAGCTCAATGGCGCGTTCGAGCTCCGCGAGCGCGTCGTCCGCCCGCCCCTCAGCCCGCATCTGGCGAGCGCTCGTCACCGCGGCCGACGCGGCAAAGGTATTCGACGCCGGCTCCGCGGCGCCCCGTGCCGAGTGGCTGGGCGCCGTCGTCCCGGCATCCGCCATGTCGTTTGAGCCGCCCCCCCAGACACCGCACCCGGGCAGCGAGCCGACCGCGAGAGCAACGACAACGAATCCTGGCTTGGTCGCGATCCTCACGCGGCGGCTCCTGTCTACAAGTCTCGTCCGAGTCGATTCTTGCGCGTTACTTCGGCCCGGCGGGGCGGCGGGGTTCACATTCCCTCGACCGCCTCCACCAACCCGCGAAGTCGGCGTGCGTTCAGCGTGTCAAACGCTGTTCCCGCCTCCGTCTCGCCCTTCGGGGTCTCCATGATCATGGGTACCCCGGCCAGGGTCGGGTGGTTCACCACCGCTGCAAACCCCGACCGGGCGAGCCGCGCCGCCCGCGTCGAGCCCCCGATCGTGCCCTCCCCGATCTGGGCGTGCCGATCCCGCCGAGAGTCGAACGCCGCCATCGAGTCGTTGAGGTGCACCACCCGCATGTGCCCGAGCCCGCACGCCTCGTCGAACGCCGCGAGCGTCGCATCCCCACCCTCGCGGGTCGAGAGGTCGTACCCGCCGGCGTGCGCGTGGCAGGTGTCAAAGCAGAACCCCACGCGCTCGGGCTCGCCCGTCGCCTCCACGATCAGCCCGCGCAGCGTCGCGAGCTCCTCGAACGTGCGCCCCAGGTTCGACCCCGACCCGACCGTGTTCTCCAAACACGAGACGATCGCCACGCCCCGCGTGCGCTTGAACAGCTCCCTGTACGCGCGCGCAATCCGCTTGATCCCCTCCTCGCGCGTCGACGTCGTGAACGCGCCGGGATGATGCACGAGGTACGGGATCGCCAGGCTCGCGCACCGCTCGATCTCGACCACCATCAGATCGATCGATTTCTTCCACAGCTCATCGTCCGGCGACGCGAGATTGATCAGATAGCTCGCGTGCGAGACAACCCGCCCGAGCGCACGCGACCCATCAACCCCAGGGTGGTCGCATCCAGTCGCCGCACGCCACCCCAGGCGGTCGAGCTCCGCAAACCACGCCGCCACCGCGTCGTCCGCGAGCGGCTTGACGCGCCACTGCTGCTGGTTCTTCGTAAACACCTGCACGCAATCGAGCTTCAGGCGCTCCGCTTCCAGCAGCGCCCTGTGCATCCCGCCAGCGATCGAGAGGTGCGACCCGAGCAGCACCGTTACGGATAGTCCTGGCGCGTCGGGCGGATGAGCGTATCCGACACGTGCACGTGCGCAGGCTGACCGACGATGAACGCGATCGTGCGCGCGATATCCGCCGGCTCGAGCAGCGGGCCCAGCGCCTCGCGCCGCTGGGCGAACCACGCGTCGTCGTACCCCGCCACGCCCTGAAACTCGGAGACCACGAACCCCGGCTCGACCAGCGGCACGCGCACGCCCCGCGGCGCAAGCTCGCGGCGCAACGCCTCAGCGAGCGAGTTCACCGCAAACTTCGTCGAGCCGTACATCGACGAGAAAGGCGAGATATGCCGCCCCACGTTCGACCCGATCACCACGATGTCGTGCGCGTGCGTCGTCCACGCCTCGCCCGCGCTCTTCATCGCCTCGATGTGCGCGAGCATGCGCTCGGCTGCCGCCCGCATGAGCCGGGCCGCCCCGAGCAGGTTCGTCCGGACCATCTCCTCCCACTGCCCGGGGTCGGAGGTCAGGACACTCCCGTCGAGCCCGCGCCCGGCGTTGACCACCACCAGGTCCGCATCGCGCTTGTACGCCTCGCGTGCCGTATCGAGCATGCGGGCGACGCACGCCGGGTCCGCCGCGTCGCCCGGCGCCTCCACCACGCGATGGCGCCCGAGCTCGTGCGCGAGCGCTGCCAGACGCTCCGCGCGGCGCGCGTTGATCACGACCTGCGCCCCCCGCGCCACCAGCTCGCGCGCCACCGCCTCGCCGATCCCCGCGCTCGCGCCCGACACCACCGCGATCCGCCCCGCCAGATCGCTCAAGCCCCGAGCCCCATGTCCGAGATAAACGAATCCGCCTCCGCGATCGATGCGTTCATGTCGGCGATGAGCTGGTTGATCTGCCCCTCGAGCTGTCCGACCGTGCCCTCGAGCGACGCGATCGCCTGCGCGTTGAGGTTGTGCTTCAGGAAGAGCACCTGATCCGAGAACGCCGCCAGCACCGGGTCCATCTTGCTCTCCGCCCGGCGCATCTTGGAGATCAGCTCGCCATACCGATCCTGCGTCTGGCGGAGCGTCTCGGCGCTCGACGCCCGCAGGCTCGAGTCGGTGTACTCGTCGAGCTCGTTCTCCCACTCCTTGAACATCTTCTTCGCGACCGCCTCCACCGAGTCGATCTTGTCGCTCACGCCCTCCGCCTCGCTCTTCGAGCGCTTCAGCTCGCGGTCGAGCTTCTTGTAGAGCGATTCGAGGTTGCCGCCGTCGTAGTCGGTCAGCGCCTGAAACTCCTCGAGCGTCGTCGCGAACTGCTCCTTCGCGTCTTCCTGCTGATCGCGCGCATCCTCCACGCGGTCCACAAGCTGCTCACGCTTCTCGATCCCGAACGTCTCGCGGATCGCGATCCCCGTCGAGGTGCACGCGGGCTGGAACAGGCCGACAAGAACGACAGCGACAAGACCTCGGACCATGCGGGGCTCCTTCTGGCGCAGGATAGTCCGCCCGGCGCCTAGCGAACAAGCTCGACCACAACCGCAAACACAGTGGCGAGCGGGGGCGCCAACGCCGGCAGGATCGCGTGATAGAAGAGCCTCCGACGTCCTCTGATCGGAAGGACACCATCCGCACGAAGCCGCCGAGCGGCGCGCGTAGTCATCATCAGCCCCACGACCGGGCTCACCACCCAGAGTGGCACGGTCGCGCGCGCGACCAGCGCCTCGAAGGCCCCCCAAAGGGGACCCACGACTCCGAGGCCAACCGCGAAGACAACGCCGTTCAGCACGAACGCGACGACCAGGTGCTGCCAGTCCTCGCCCGCACTCGGCGCCGCGCCAGGGTCAAACGGCGTGGCACACTCGGGACACACATCGTCGTGGCCCGCCCCATCCAGGTCATACCCGCACCGGTGACACAATCTGAGCCTGCGCTCGCCCACGCAGCCAGCCTACGACATCGCAGACTCGCCGCGTTCAGTCCTCTTCGGTCACCACCGTCGCATCCCCCACCACGACGTATCCCCCGCCGTCCATCTCCGCGACGACACCCAGCGCGACAAGCGCCAACAGCGCCGCCTGTTGCTCGGCCTGCTTCTTCGACTGCCCCCACGCCGCCTCATACGCGTCGGCCCCGATCTCCACCGCGATCTTGAACGCCTTCGCGTGGTCCGGGCCCTTCTCATCGAGCGCGCGGTAGAACGGCGTGATCCCCAACTGCTGCTGACAGTGCTGCTGCAACACCGACTTGAAGTTCTGCTGATGCCCGCTCGCCTCAGCCGCCTCGATCAGCGGCTCGAGCAACGGCTCGAGGAACGCCCGCGCCGCCTCGAGCCCGCCATCCAGGTAAACCGCCCCGATGACCGACTCGAGCACCGCCGCCGAGAGCGACGAGGGCAGTTCGCCCTGCTCGCGCATCCCCTTGCCGAGCACGAGCAGATCATCGAGCCCCATCCGCCGAGCGAGGCGAGCGCACGTGCGCCGCGACACCGCGGTGGACTTGATCTTGGTCATATCTCCCTCGAGCAGGTCGGGGAAGGTCGTGTAGATCAACTCGCACGCGACGAGCCCGAGCACCGCATCGCCCAGAAACTCCAGGCGCTCGTTCGACTCCAGGCGGTTGTCCGCGACCGACGCGTGCAACAGCGCGAGTTCGAGCAGGGCGGGATCGCGGAACTGGTATCCCAGCGTCTGCTGGGCCGCCTCCAGGCGAGATAGGTCCATCACAGGGCTCCGGGGCCCCCGCGCAGGCTGCACATCACGCCAAGACGCGGCAGGCACCAAACACACACCTGATCAGACCGGATCGGCCCAGGCGGGCGAAAGCCTGCCGGGGGCGATCGAGCCCGATCGACCCGAGACGAGCGGAGCCTAACACGTTGCCCCGCAAAGACCAACGCCAAACATCGGGCTTCGAAGCCGGGGGCTCCACCCCGGATTGCCGTCGCGCAGGTCCGAGCCTAATGTTCCGACCCGCCGGAGCCCCTCATGCACTACCCACGCCGCACAAGCAAGATCAAACGACGCCGCAAGTTCGGTTTTCGGGCCACGATGCGGACCCGATCCGGGCGCAAGCTCCTCAACCGGCGTCGCCGGATGGGGCGGAAGGTCAACCGCCTCTAGACGGCTCCCCGCCTGTGATCAGACAGGTCGGCGACCGCGTTCCTACTCAAACACGATCTTCTCGCGCAGACGCCCCTGCTTGTCGCGCGCCCATTCCAGGCGCAGACTCGGGCGCACGCCCTCGGACACGACCCCCGGCGGCAGGCCCTTCGACGCTGGCGACACCATGCGCAAGCTCGCGGGCGCCGGATAGACCCGTGGTGAGCCTTCGGGTGGAAAGTACCGCGGGTCGTCGGCGCGCCGCACAAGCCGCACCGCGTGGTCATACGTGACGAGCTGGAACCCGCCTCGTCGGAGGAGTTCGCCCAGGTCGTCGATATTGTCCGGCACGCGGTCCGGATCGCGATCGTGCAGTGCGCGTATGCCCGCCGCAATGAACTCAAGGCGATCCGCGGTCGTCGCGAGCTGGTCCGGCTTCATCCCGCCGCCCGCGTACTTGCGCCACTCACTCTCGAGCCCGCCGATCCCGCGCCGACCAAACGCAGCCTGCTCCGCGTCCTCGAATGACTTGCCATCCGAGAGCCCCGCAAGCAGCCGACGAAACCGCCCCTCGTACTTCCCACCATCCGCGTGCATCAAGAAGTGCACGACGCCCCACGATTGCCAGTACATCGTCCGCGTCGACGTGTGCCCCGACGCGACGCGCGAGACCCAGTCTTTCGGCGTCAACGCGAACAGCTCCCCAAGCGGGATCAACCCGTCCGCGTCCGACAGCTCCTTCAAGTACTCCGCGCGCTCCGACGGCACGAGCCCCGTGATGAAGCGCGTCCGCGTCAGGATCGAGTGCTCGAAGTAACCCGCGAGCCCCTCGTCGAGCCAGCGCGGCAGCTCTGTCGCCAGCTCCTCGTACGCGAACTGATGGAAGCCCTCGTGCTGCATCGTGCGCAGCGTCTGCATGTACGACCCGCCGTTGACGAAGCCCGCCATCGCCGACTCGTCACCGCGATGGAAGAACATGCCTCCGGTGCCCGCCGCGTTGATGCCGCGTTTGGCGAGGAGACCCGCATACTCCTCGCGCGTGTCGAGCAGGTAGATGCGGGCGCGCTCCTCGGCATCGCGCCGGGCACCGCGTTTGAACCACTGCATGTACGCCGAATAGGCCCGATCCATGTGGCGCGCGACCTCGGTTGCGGTCTCGCGGTCCGCGTCGGAGTGCACCTCCACCTTCGCGGCCCGATAGATCGGAAGCGCCCGCTCCTGAGCCCACGCCCGCGGCAGGCCGACCACGCCCACGACAAGCCCGAGAACGCCGACAATGACCGCGCCGCATCGCATACCAGAGGAGCGTATCGGGCAGGAGAAGGGGGCCGCGTTACCGCCGCCGGCGCGAGCGCAGGCGATAAGGCCGCCGCACGCTCCCAATGTCAGGATGCGGACGGTGCTTTCCGCCCGCGCCGACAAGTGCCGATCCCGGCCATCGAGATCAACCCGAGCACACCAGACGCCGGAACCTGATAGATGCGAGCGCCAACAACTGTGGTCGGCACACTTGTGCGATCAAACGCGTCGTCACTGAGATACACCGACGCCCCCGGGGTCGGCGAGCTTGCGTTGACCTCCGCCGTGATATCCACGTAACCAAATCCAGCGCTCACGTGCGTGTACTGCGCAAGCGGGATCGGGTTAAGCGCCGTACCGCCGATCAACAACGGCACGTTATAGGTCTGGACGTCCTCCCACCCACCGTCACCCGTCGCGACCGGCGGAAGGGAAAGATTGCCGACACCATTCAGGAAAGCGAACTCGGTCGCCTGCGCACCAGCACCAACAACCTTGATATCAAACCAGTAGGCCGCGAAGGCAACCGCATCGGACACCTCGGCGACGATGGTGACCGTCGTCGTGCCGCCGAACGTCGCGATCACCTCGTCTTCCGGAATGAACCGAATCGTGACGCTCTGCGCATCAGCAGCCGAGCACACCCCGGCGACAAAGACACTCGCGATGCGCTTCATCACGACGGCTCCTCGTGGTTATGACAGTGTGCAGCTCGCGAACTTCCCGCCGGCCCTCGGTGGCAACGCCGCGAACCCCATTGCGCTGTTCAGCTACACGCTGATCTACAACGGCGGCGCGATGATGTGCGCCAGCGTGACCAACCCGAACTCGGCCGCTGCGGAGCTCACGTGGTCGCGCGCGACCGCCGCCGCGAGGTCGCGAGCACGCCGCAGGCCATCATCACGCCCACCGCGCCGGGCGCCGGCGTCTGCGACATCCGCGCGGCGACGATCGTCGTCGGCACTTCGACCGCGGCGAAGTCGCCCGCGTTGAGGTAGACCAGCGCCGCGGGCGCCGCGGAGTTCGGGTTGGTCGCGGTCAGCACGTCGCCCACCCACGGCCCGTCCGATGTGTGCGTGTACCGGCACAGCTCGATCACGCTCGCCGAGCTACCACCCAGCGCCGGCGGGAAGTTCGCGGTCTGCACCGACTCCCATCCGCCGCCGTTGGCGGTGGGCAATGGCGAGAGCGCACCGAGCCCGTTGAGAAACTCGAAGCCCGAGACGATCGCGGGCGCGTCGGTCTGAATATCAAACCAGTATCCCGCGAACGCCGCCGCGCCATGCACCTCCGCGACGATCGTCACGGTCGTGACGCCCCCGATGCTGATGAGATCCGGCTCGTCGGGCACGATGCTGATGGTGACGGACTGTGCGCCAGCCGATGTCACGGCCGCCAAAAGCGAGAAAGCAACGGTTCGCACCTTCATGTGAGCACTCCTGCAGCGTGTGCATTCCAAGCTTGGACCATCAACGCGAGATGACCATGAAAAAACCCCCGCCAAGTGATTGGCGGGGGTCGGAGTCTCGTATTCGCCCGTGAGGGCGAGTCGATTAGCGGCGGCGGCGAGCCGCGGCCAGACCACCGAGGCCGAGCAGAGCGGCCGAAGCGGGGGTCGGAACGCCGATCGTGGCGCCGTTGACGTCGGTCGCAACCGGGGTCGCGGCGAAGTCACCGGAGTTCACGTACACCTGGGCGGCGGGAGCAGCCGAGTTGGGGTTGGTCGCGGTGGTCAGCTCGATCACGCCACCGTTGTAGGTCAGCGTGTAGCTGAACAGCGCGAGGGGGTTCGAGGCGTTGCCACCGAGGGCCGGCGGGAAGTTGGCGGTCTGCACTGAGTCGTACCCGGCGCCGTTGGCGGTCGGGGCGGGGCTCAGGGCGCCAACGCCGTTGAGGAACTGGTGGTTGGACGCCGTGCCGTCACCACCGGTGGCGACGAGGTCGAACCAGTAACCAGCGAACGCGGCCGCGCCAGAGAACTCGGCGGACACGGTGACGGTCACATCCTCACCAGCGGCCGGCGTGTAGTTGCTGGCCTCGATGTTGATGGTGACGGACTGGGCGGAAGCAGCAGCAGCGATGCCCGCGACGCCAAGGATTGCAGCAATCTTCATCTCTTCGATCTCCAGAAAAAAGACTCCGAACTCTCCTCATGTGCCGGGGCAAGGCGTTTCGCTTGCTGTGATCCGGCCCAACGGTGCCATTGACTTAGGCACAAGCGAACGTACCCCACGCCAGAGCACGTGCCAGTCATTCACACGTTTTTGTTCATGCCGGCCCAGAAACAACGCCGACGCCCCGCTCACCCGCAGAATCCGCGCAAACCAACCCCGGTCCGATCATCCGTCGGCCTTGGCACTTTGGAAAGAGTGTGCGGGAAGCGCTAGGAACCGACCCGAACACCAACCGGCTGCGCAGCAACAGGGTGATTCGGCAGGACCGAGAGCCCCAGGGGAATCCTCCGGCCGTCCGGACCCGAAGGGGGAATCCCGTCCTCGTCGATGATCCGTTGGATCGCCATCACGCCCTCGATAAGCTGTTCCGGACGTGGAGGGCACCCGGGGATGTAGACATCCACCGGTATGAACTGGTCACACCCCTGCACAGTGGCGTACGTATCGAAGATGCCACCGGTCGAGGCGCACGCCCCCATCGAGATCACCCACTTCGGCTCGGTCATCTGGGCGTAGATCCGCTGGAGCACCGGCAGCATCTTGATGCCCACACGCCCGGCGACGATCAGCAGATCGGACTGCCGCGGGCTGAACCGCATGACCTCCGCCCCGAAGCGGGCCAGGTCGTACCGCGAGCACGCCGTCGCCATGAGCTCGATGCCGCAGCAGGCGGTCGCGAACGGAATTGGCCAGATCGAGCTGCGCCGCGACCAGTTGATCACCCGGCGCAGCTGGGTGGTCAGGAACGCATCCGTCGGAAGTGCAGCTTCGATGCCCATCACCTAGCTCCGTCGTGCGGGGACGCCCGCCACAGGAGACTAGGCGGGATCGGGCGGGCGCGCACCATTAAGTAGGGATCGCTCCGCAGCTTCGAGATCGTCGGTCCGCACGACAAACTGCGGGGCCGACCCGTTGCCGCCCGCCCGGTAGGCATACCGGACGTTGACCCCCTCATCCGCCAGTCGGATCGCGATCTCGCGGAACGCCGCGTCCTCACCCGCCTCGACGAGCAGGACCTCCGCCTCGGCGATCGGACCCGCCCCAGCGTCGGAGAGGCCCTCCACGACGCGTCTGGCACGCGATTCCTCGGCTGCGATCAGCCGAACCAAGCCCCGCCCGTTGTGCTCGGCGACCGCCAGAGCGGTCGGCGCCGTGCCAGCTGCGGCCAGCGCTTCGAGCACACCGGCCAACTCGCCGGGGCGATCGTGCAGATAGACCGAAAACTCTCGGGCTCTTGAGACCTGCATGCGCGAGTCAACGCTCCTCTCGCAACGCGGGAAGTCAGGGATCGTCTGTTCGTGGGCTGCGACTCGAAGGGTGCTTCGCCCTGCCCGCCGTTTCAGGCCCCCCTCCCTGACAAGGGCCTGAACACTAGGCGGTTTCCGCCTACGCGGTCGCGGGCGAGGCTTCGCCCGGCGGGCTGCTCTCGGCGTGCTGAGGACGGAGCGGCACCCCCTGGAAGGCCTCGATCTGCGCCCGCCTCGCCTTCGCGACGCTCTCGTCGCGGAGTGCGCCCCGGGCCTGATCGAGCCCGACGCGCAGCACCGCCCCCGAATCGACCGCGTGCGGCGGGCGGGCCATCGTGAAACTCTCCTCCTCGCCCGCCTCCACCCGGTGGACGATTCCCGCGTCGAGCAGCCCCTCGAGCAGCCGCTCGACCAGCGTCTCGGGCAACCCAAGCTCCTGCGCGACGTCGTCGAGCCGGGCGGCCTGCCCGTCCTCGAACCGACGCGCCACGGCCGATGCCACCGCGAGCGCACACGCCGGATCAGCGAAGGCCTGCTCTTCGACAAAGCCGGCGGCCGTCGCGTCGCGGAAAGTCTGGAGGAGATACGTCACCTGAAGGCCGAACAGGATGATCAACCAAGTGAGGTAGATCCAGAGCAGGAAGATCGGCACGAGCCCGATGGCGCCGTACACCTTGGTATACCCGCGCGCGAGCGAGACGACGTACGCCTCGAGCCCGAGCTTCGCAAACTCCCACATGATCGCCGCGAGGGCCGCGCCCGCGAGTGCGGGGTTCAAGTGCACGCGGGCGTTGGGCACCGCCTTGTACATCAGGAGCAGCACGAGCGTGCTGATCAGCGTCGAGATCGCGAACCCGATAAGCCTCGAGAACTCCGACGCCGCCCCGCCAAGCGCACCAAGCGACGCCGCGGCCTGGTCGCCCACGTAAAACGTCGCGAAGAGCAACAGCACGCCGAGCGTGAGCAGCGTCCAGTACTGGGTGAGCCTGCGCAACCACGACCGCCCGGTCGGCGCGTGGAAGAGCTGATTGAACGCGCGCTCGATCTCGATCAGGAACGACATCGCCGCGTAGATCAGTGCAGCAAGGCCCGTCAGGCCGATCGTGATGAGCGGCGCCTGCTCGACGCGGTCCACAATCTCGGAGATCCAGCTCTCCAAGCGAGCAATGGACGGCGCCGCCGCCTCGACCGTCACTTCGGGGCTCGTCGGCTCCTCGCCGATCTCGATCTCCGAGATCCCCGTGTATTGGAAGATCGCCTTGACCGCCGACTCCACACGCTCCTCGCTCGCGAACGCCCCGAGAATCGCGAGCCCGATCACGAGCACCGGCACGATCGCGAAGATCGTGCGATAGGCCAGCGCCGCGGCCATGCGCGGCAGTTGCGAGCGGTAGATCTGACGCAGCGCAAACCGCGAGACTTCGAGCGTGCGCCCCACCGTCGGCGGCTCTTCCCGCTGTTTCAGGCTCTGCTCGGTCGGCTCGTCTGTCATGAGCGTGGTGGGCGCCCGCGCGCCGCTCCGTTCTTCGACTTATCCCCCCCGCCCTTTCGCGAGCCGACCGCCTCGCGCAGGAGCCTGAGCTCCCGCCGATCGAGCTCGCGCCACTCGCCGCGGGCGAGCCCCTTGAGCTGCAACGGCCCGATCGCCACCCGCTCGAGCTTCTTCACAGGCCGCCCCACCGCCGCCAGCATGCGGCGCACCTGGCGGTTGCGTCCTTCCTTGAGCGTCAGGCGAAGCGACGTACGCTCGCGATCACGGCGGACAACCTCGAGCTTCACGTGCGAGGCCCGCACGGCGCCGACGGTTCGCCCTTCCTTCCGCTCCGCCAGATAGATGCCCTGCTCGAGCGCCTCGATCTCCTCATCCTCGAGCCGGCCCTTGACCACGACGTGGTAGGTCTTCTCGACGCCGTAGCGGGGGTGGGTCAGGCGGTTGGCGAGTTCGCCGTCGTTGGTCAGGAGCACCAGCCCCGTCGTGTCGAAGTCGAGCCGGCCGACCGGATAGAGGCGCACGCCCGAAGGGTGGTCCACGAGGTCGAGCACGGTGCGGCGCGCCGCCCCCGGCTCGTCCATCACGGTCGAGAGCGTGCGCGCGGGCTTGTTGAGCATCACGTAGATGTGCCGCTCGCCCTTGGGGAGCGGACGACCATCGACGGTGACCGTGTCCTCCGCCGGATCGATGAGCACCGGGAGTTCTCGGACGATCTCGCCGTTCACCCGGACGCGCCCTTCCTGAATCAGCAGTTCCGCGTGCCGGCGCGACGACAGCCCCGCGTCCGCGATCACACGCTGCAGGCGCACGCGACCCGTGCGCCCCTGTGCACCAGAAGTTCGGCGTGCGGGGGGCATCAGAGCCAAGTGTACGCGGACGTTGCGCACGCTCGGCACAAATCACGCGTCAGCGTGCGCACGGACGATGTGCCCCGGCGCAAAGGAGTGCCGCATGAGCCGCATGGATGAGACGATGGTCGTGGATGACGTGTTCCTGAGCCCCCGGGTCGTGGACTCGGCGACCTATGAGGAGCTCGCGGGCTCGCTCCGGGATGTTCTGCAGGAAGCCGTCAAGCAACGCTCGGCGCTCGAGGGCGCCACCCGTGCCGCCCACGAGGAGCTCGCCTCGCTCAAGAAGCTCGCGCATGACTTGCGCCAGAAGCTCGCGCCGGCCGCCAAGCTCCTCCCCACGATCGACGAGCGCGTGGCGCGAGCGGACGCGAGGATCGCCAACCTCACAGATACCGAGGCCATCGCCTCGCTCGTCGAGCCCGTGCTCCAGGAGGCCGCCTCGCGCCTCGCCAGCGAGCACGCGGACCGGATCCGCGAGGAAGTCGGCTCGCTCGACGCCCGCCTGGCCCAGACCAAGGCCGCAAGCGAATCGCTCACCGAACTCCACGGAACCGGCGCCGACCTGATCGCGGGGTTCGAGGCTCGCATCGCGGCAATGGAGACCCGCCTTGCGGACGCGGAGAACGGCGCCGAGCAGGCGACGCAGCGTGTCGAGCGGGCCATCGAGCGTGCGGGCGAGGTGGGAAGGCTCGGTGACCGGGCCGCGCAGGCGGCTGACGAGCTGCGTGACGTGCTCTCGTGCGTCGAGCGGGACAGCGAGCGCCACGCCGGCGCGCTCGAAGAGCGTGCGAACCAGCTCCTCGAAACGCTCGGCGCTCGCACCGACGAGTTGATCGAACAGAGCCACGACCGGATCCGCGCGGTGCTCTCGGTCGCGGAAGACCGTGCGGCCCGTCTGGCGAAGGAAGCGATGGACCGCGTGGAGCGGGACACCGCGGAGTGCCTCAGCACCCACCTCGCAAGCGCGGAAGCTCAGTTGCGGACGAGCGCGGCGAAGACCGAGGCGCAGGCACGGGAATGCGAGGCGGCGATCGACGCGAAGGGGCGCGCGGTGTTCGCGGAGATCGAGCAAGACGCCAAGACGCTTCAGGGTGAAATCACCGGCGAAGCCGCGCGCCGCCGAGCGGATCTTGAACTCGCTGCTCGGACCTTGGAGGAGGCGCGTGCGCAGCAGCGTTCCGAGGCGGAGGCGATGCTCGCTCGGGCGGAGGAGCGGGTCAGAGAGGCATCCGAGCGTGCCGCGACCCGCGTACGCGTGATCGGGGACCAGGCCGAAGTGCGTGCCGAGCATGCTCGCCAGAGCGTGCAGGACGAAGGGGAGGAGACCGCCCGGCGCCTGACAACCCTCGTCGAACAGGACCTTGAGTCTCGCCTCTGGGAAAGTGTGGCGCAGGTCGAGGAGGACACGGTCGAACGACTCGGCCTCGCCGTTCGCACGCTGGAAGCCCAACTGCAGGAAGAAGCGCACCGCATCGAGAGCCTTGCCCAGCGCTGCCGGGCGCCGGGCGAGGAGATCGAGGCGCTCGTGGAGTCGGCGCAAATCCGGGCGAGAGAGCGCACGTCGGCTGTCGTCAACGAATGTGCCGCCGAGATCGAGTCAGCACTCGACCGTCTCTCGCTGCGGCTCTCGCAGGCGGTCGGACAGGCCGAGGGCGAGGGAGCGGGGCGCGTGGCGGAAGTCGAGGCCCGCCTGGAGACGGTCCTCGCCGACGTCGAACGCAAGTGTGAATCTGTGCGTACGCGGTTCCTCGACGAGCTCAATGGCACGTCGCAAGAGGCGGGCGCATACGCCGACCGGACCGAAGCTCGCCTCGGATCGCTCGACCTCCGGGCGAAGAGCATCTCCGACACACTCGCCCGGAAGCTGGACGAACTGAACGACGAGGCCTCGCGCCTGGCGGATCAGTCGGATCTCGCGGAGCTGATCGCGGGTGCACGGGCACGGCGGGCCAAGGCTGCGGAGAAGCGCACCACGCGCGAGACCAAGTCGCCTCGCCCGTCGACCAAGGGACGCGGTACCGGGTCTCGTCGCACCCCCGGCGGGCGTGGTAGCCGTGCCGCGTAGATGACGCGAAGAACAAACTGAGCCACAAAGCGAACCGTGCCCGGGAGCAACCCGGGCACGGTGCGTTACATGGGTTGTCGCGCTGGTGGCGCTCCGGGTCAATCGTCCTGCGTGATCAGGTCGATCAGCAGCCCGGAGTTCTGCAGTCCGAGGTAGAAGTCGGTGTTCGCGACGGTGTCGGCTTCGAAGGACAGCGCCCGATCGGCGTTGGTGAATCCGAACGTCTGCCCGCCCGAGACATCGATGGTGGGGCTATCCGCCGCCATGATGTCGTTGACGTTGCCGGTGCCACCGAGGTCCGACCCGATACGGAGCCCCATGAGTTCGCCGATGCGGCGTCCCACCGCCGCGGTGAGCGACGAGGTGAACGCCTCGATGCCCGCCTCGCTCGGTGAGAATCCGAACAGGGCGAACGACGGGAGGAACACCACACCCTCGTCCGATCGATCGGCATTGAACGGATCGGAGTGCTGCGCATATCCGAGCGGCTCGTCGAAGAACGCCGCGCCGGCGAGTCCGGCGCCGAAGCCGGAGAACGACTGCGTCGTGGCGCCGTTGATCGGATCGCTCGACGACGTGAGGAAGATCGTCGAGAACGGTTCGAACTCGAAGTCGCGTGGGTTGGTCGAGATGTTCACGTCGAGCCCGGCATCGTCGAAGATGGCCTCCAGGTTCGAGATCACACTGTCAATGAAGTACTGCGAGAGCGACTGCCCGTCGAGCCGCTCGCCGACGAACCCGAGCACGCCTGTGTCGAACTCGTCGAGCGAGGTGGTCTGCCCCGCGACCTGGAGCCAGTCGATCTCGCCACCGCGCGTCTCGAGGAAGACGTTCTGCTTCCGCTCGACGAACTCCGCCGCGCCATCGGTGACCACCTCGATCGCGTAGTCGGTGTTGTAGACACCCTGCACGTACAGGGCGTACGAGGCGTTGCGCCCAGCGAGGTCCTGACGCTCGGGTGCGATGAACTCGATGAAGAAATCGCCGTTCTCGTCGAAGCCGTAGGTGGCGTTGTCGCCCTGGGCGAGCGTGCCGGGTGTACCGCCGTTGGGCGAGAAATCGCTCGGCGAGAACACCAGGATCGCGTTGTCGATCGCATCGGACGATGTCGTATCGAAGAGACCGAACTGGACACGTCCGACGTAATCGATGACCGCCTGGTTGGGATCGCGTGAGCCAAGGTCGGCGCCCAGGTCGGCGAGCTTGATCGTCGCTCGGATCACCGTTCCCGCGGTGATCGGGTTGTGGTTGTTGAGATGGAACACATCGATATCGGGCGCGACCGTGCCCGGCAATCCCGCGAACCCAGGATCGCCGATCGAGGTGTTCACCGTGACGACTCGGCGGCCGGTGGTATCCGAGGTGGAGACGCCACCGTCCCCGTCCTCGCCCGAGACCGAGTCGTCGCTCGTGCCCGCGACGCCATCGGCGCCGGTGTCGAGCCTGAAGACATATGCGCCGCGGGTGATCGAGGCGAAGTCGTCGCCCGTGCCGAAGCTCCCGTCCGGCCCGGCGAACTCGGAGGGCAGCGGGGCGCGAACCAGGTTGCGCCCGTCGCCCGCGTCGGTCGACGCGTCGAATCCGGTGTCACCATCATCGAAGACCTGCACCGTGAAGGCGTAGCTGCCGAGGGTGTTGTTGGCGGCGCCGACGAAGTTGACCCCGGTTCCGCTCACCAGATTCTCGATGTTGCCGTTGCCGATGGCGATGTAGTAGGTCCCTGTCTCCTTGACGAGGATGTTCTCCGTCTCGGTGAAGGTATCGCCCGATTCGTCGATCTGCCCCGGCAAACGGATGACCGTTGACGTCTCGGAGAACGTGTCGATCAACTCGCCGTCCGGGTTCAGAATGGCCCGCGTCGCGCTGAGCGCCGCGCCCTCCATGAGCCCGAGGCGGAGGATCTGTCCAGCTTGCAGCGTGATCGAGTAGACGTCGATGTCCCCGCGGAACGGGAAGAGGATCGTGTCGTTGTCCGGGTGGTCGCCGATCGTGCCACGGACCTGGAAGATCGCGTTGGCGTCGGGCAGCCCATCCGGTGTGACGTTGTTGTCCAAGACGATGTCGAGGCTCGCGGGACCGTAGAAATCAATGTCGGCCGACTGCGTGCCGGAGCTCACGGTCACCGTGCTCGGCGCGAGCTTATCGCCCGGATCACCGACGAAGGTGTCCTGCGAGTAGTTGTCGCCCTGCTGAGCGCGGCCGTCGCCATCGCCGTCGAGACGAGCGGAGACCGACTGGGCGCGGATCAGCTCAGCGTTGAGTTCGAAGCGGTAGGCGCCCGGTCCGGGACGACCCGGCAACTGAGGCAGATCACGACGCGTCACCTCGGTTGAGAACGTGATGTAGAGCACGTCCTCTGCATCGTCGTAGTTGAGGAAGTAGTCCACGCCGTTGATGAGCGAGATGGGCGCTTCGCCCGTACCCCGCACCTCGGAAACAACGAGCCCAACATCGAACGTCGCCTCGTCCATGGGCTGGTTGAACTCGATCCGTGCCGTGAAGACGCCGCTCTGCTCGGAGACCGTGAGGGACGTGACGGCGATCGGAAGCGGATCGATGTCGACACGCTCGATCTCCAGGTTGCGATCGTTGATCGCGTTCGCACCCCCCGCGGTGACGGTGCCGAGCCTGCCCGTCGAGAAGATCCGGAATGACTCGGTATCGCGGTTGGAGCCGATGATCTGCCCGCCCACCGATACCGGGCCGAGCAAGGCGCGACCGGAAGTGACCGTGTCGTCGCCGGTGCCGAAGAACCCGTCGGTTCCGCGGAGGCCGCCGCCCGCGATGTCGGAGCGGACCAGATCACCCGTAATGGTGATCAACTGCGACACGCCCGAGGTCGCCCGGTCCGCGTCAAACGGGTTGTCGGTGCCGTCGGCGTCGAACTCCGCGTTGTCGCCAAGATCACCGCCGATGAGGATCTGCGAATCGACCACGTCACCCTCGACGGTCAGGAAGTCGAGGTAGTCGCTCGCGGAGATGCGCGACTCGAAGATGCCCGCGGCGGTGACGTTCGCCAGCGCCGTGCCCGCTCGGATGCGGGCGTTATCGATCACCCCGCCAATGGTGAGGTGCCCGATGGTCCGATCGACGTTCATCGAGGCGCGGACGCCGCCGCCGATGGTCATGAAGCCCGACGAGTAGATATCGATCCGAGTCTCCTCAGCGACCGACGGGTCAGGGTCGGCGAGCGTGAGATCACCCACGTTGCCCGAGATGGTGACGTAGGCCGCGTTCTTCGCGGTGAGGTACGCCCCCTCAAACGAGCCCGTGATGAGGTTGGTGATGTGCTGCCCGACCTTCAGCGAGCCCGTGCCACGGAAGTGCCCGGTGATGATGGTGTCGGCATAGGCGTCGACATAGATGTCCGAATCGCCCTCGAGGTTCGCCCGGACGACCAGAGAGCGGATCGAGGCGCTGTTGCGCGACACGATGTCGAAATCGGTGAGCGTCAAGTCCTCGTTGGTCGCGGTGACCTCAAGCGTCGTCGAGTAGTTGGACTCGCCGAAGATCACGCGGCTCGTTGCGTCGTCCCAGAACGCGCGGCCGGCGCCGTTGAAGAGGATCGTGCCAGAACCCGACCCGTTCGAGAACGAGAACGGCGTGCCCGCCACGAGCTCGGTCCCGGTGTAGCCGCGGGCCGCGTCTTCGTCGTTGATAAGGACGGCGAAGCCGCCAGTCTCAGCACGCCCGCCGGCGCTCGCCTCAGTCGCAAGCGACTCGGAGTAAACCGAGGCGTTGACGACCCAGCCGTTGGTGTTGACGTTGCGAACGAAAGAAACGCCCGGCTCGGCCAGCTCGTCCCCAGTGTTGTAGACGCCGTCCGCGCCGGCGGTCTGCCCGGCGACGATGGTGGTGTTGGTCAGGCTGCCCGCGGCGAACACCGTCTCAATGAAGCCAGAGTTCGTCACGTCGGCGTTGTCGCCGACTCCGCCCGGGCGCGCATCGGCGCCGAAGGACCGGACGCCGGCGATGATCGTCACCCCGGCGATGTGTGTGCCCGCGATCACGCGGTAGATCGAGTCGCGAGCGCTGATGACAGAGCTGCCCGGACCGGAGAGTCCGTCTTCCTGGATGCTCGCCGAAGAGGAGATCGTCCCGATGGCCCAACCGGCGTGGATGGTCACCTCGAACATCGATCCACCGGTGGTGACAACGCGTCCGAGGTTGCGCCCGGCGCTGATGCTCGGCCCGTCGATCGCAGACGACGCGGCGACACCGGGGGGGAGCTGGTTGCGCAGGTTGTCGTAGGTGTCGGCGGACGACATGCACGGGTTGACGCCGATATCGCCGAACACGCCGTCGGGGGTCGCGGTGACAGTGACGAAGTAGAGCGTGTAATCGGCGTGGATATCGCCGTACAGATTGCCGAACATGATGTCGACGGTGACCAGATCGCCGTCGTAGGCGGCGATGAGGTTGTCGGCAAGGAACGAACCGCCGAAGACCGTGACCGACCCAATGCCGCCCGAGTACGAGATCACGTTGCCGTCGAAATCGCCGACGACATAGACCGTCTCGATGCGTCCCGAAGCGATAATCGAGCCCTGACCGAGCTGATCGAACCCTGGACGGTTCACGACCGGCCCGAGCGTGATCGAGTTAATGGTCTGCCCGACCCGGAGATCGGAGAAGAGCTGTGCGCCCGCCTCCAGCGAGTCGAGCGTGCCACGCACCACGAGCTGGCCCGGATCGCTCCGACGCCCGACATGACGCCCGACGATCAGGCGATCGACATTGGCCGCGAAGTCGGTGGAGGAGAGCAGATCGCGTGCAGCGATGATCTCGGTGACCGAGCCCGCGCTCGTGGTCGTCCGGATGAACGCCTCGATGTCACCCTCGGTGGTCTCGATCCGCTCGATCGGACCGGACGAGGTGATCGAACCGGTGATGCGTGTCCGCGCCGTGATGCGATCGATGCGCCCCTGAGGCCCGGTGACGTTGATGTTCGTGTTGTAGATCTCGTCGGTCACCTCGAGCAAGACGAGCGGGCCCGACGCGAACAACTCACTCGCGCGGAGTGACCCGCCGACCGAGATGTCCTCGAACTGCCCGCCGACGAAGCTGCTCGCGACAATGTTGCGGGTCGCGATGACGTCGGTCGCGTTGTTATCAACATCGAGATCGACACGGACGAAATCGCGAGCCGCGAGCCGCCCCGTGATCGAACCGAGCACGTCGATAACAAGATCGCTGATGTCGCCGGCAAGCCCGATGGTCTCGATCGTCTCGATGTCCTGGCCCACCAGGATCTGGTTCAGGCGGAACTCGAGGAACTCGCCGGTGATCGTGGAGTTGCGGAACTCCACCGCGCGGATACGTCCCACATCCGCGAGCGCGTCGATCACGGTCGCGTCGTAGACGCCGCTGCGAAGCTCGAAGCTGTCCAGCGTGCCGGTGGTGATCCGGCTGCCGATGAAGTCGGCCTGGTCGCCCTGGATGTCGGCGATGTCACCGACGATGACGGGGTTATCCGGGAAACCCGCCGCCGAGAGCCAGAAGTCGTCAAAGAGAAACGTACCGATCTCAAGATCGACGGCGTCGGCATTGAAGAGCTGGATGCGATCGATCCCACCGACCTCGGCGAATCCATCGAGACCCGGAGGCCCAGAGTTTGCCAGATCGATGTTGTTCGCGATAATCAGGCCGGAGAGCTGCGCCCCCTCGTGCGCACGTCCGTCGACCGTCAGCTCGCGAATCTCGTCTTCTGCAAAGACGCCCGCGGTCGCGAAGGGCGTCTGTGCCGCAGCGGCGATGCCCATGCCAAGATCGATCTGGTTCACGATGAACGCGTAGACCTGCCCGACGAGCCCGTGGAACTCGCCCTCCGGCGCATCCGCGTCGCTGTCAATGATCAGCTCGATCAACTCGCCGGCCTGGTCCTGCAGGATCAGATCGCCCACAGAGCCCGAAACTTCAACAAGCGTCACGCTTCCCGTACGGATGACCGCGCCATCGAGGTACCCGTCGAGCGGCGAGCCGATGTCGTCGAGGTAGGCGTTGTCGGGTGCGCCGTTCACGTCGGTGATCGGACGGAAGGTCCCGCCGTTCCACCCGCCGTACATCGCACCTTCGTTGATGCCGAGCCCATCGAGCACGCCCGTCCCAGACCCACTCGCGAGCCCGAGCCAAGGCCCGAGGCGTGAAGGCCCGTAGCTGACCAGCTGCGTGCTGCCCAAGTTGCCATCGACGATCTCGAGCCGGTCCAGACCCACGACGTCGATCGCCACGATATCGCCGCCCGGCGTGTTGTTGCGGATGCGATCGAAGGCGGCGCCGCCCGTCTGGTCGATGCGCCACACATCGACTTCGACGTCGCCGTCGATATCGATCTCGGACTGCTCGTCTGCGCCCTCAACAATGATGCGCCCGATGGAGATCGGCGCACCGTTGCCGTTCGGCGAGCCCTGGCTCAGGATGCGCAGACGAATGCCACCCGTTAGATCGAGGTCATCGATCTGCGCGATCGCGACGCCCTGCGACGAATCGATCGAGAGCACGCGGATCACGCCGACCGCCTGATCGTTCGCCGCGCCCTCGGCGGAGATGAGCACGCGACCGCCCGCGTCATCGACAAACAGGACCGGCTGCCCGCCGAGAAGATCGAACGACGTATCCACGCCGTTGCCGATATCGGTGAGCATGACGTCGGCGAACCGCAGGTCAGAGTCCTGCCCGAGAACGATGTCCGGATCACCGCCGAAGAACCCGATCTCGTCATCGCCTGGCGAGTCACCGACGTCACCTGTCGGGACGGAATCCTGACTGACGAGGAACGCGCCGACCGTCGATCCCGGCGCGGTCGTGAGTGAGAAGACCTCCGCGTAGACGTGGTTGCCAACGCGGATCATGCCGATATCGCCGCCGGGCCCTTCCGCATCGAGCCCTGAACGGACCGAGAGCCCGAGCCCGAGCGGACGCTCTTCCTCGTCCTGATCGACGCCGATCGCGCCCCGGATGTCGATCCGACCGATGCGCCCACCGACATCGAGCACGGTCCCGCCGAGCACGTCGCCCTCGGCGCCGGAGAACCCGCCGCCGCCGGCAACAGGCGAAAGACCCGTGACCCAGACTCCGAGGTCCGCTCCAACGGTGAACCGCGGGGCGGTGATGCCAGCGCCGACCTCGGAACCAGCGAAGAACCCGAAGAGCGATCGCGGCACCGTGATCGCCGCGGCGCCCGTGGTCAGCAGGTCGTCGTCCTCGTCATCCTCGTTGGCGTTGTTGATGATGCTCGACGGTGAGCCCTCCGAACTATCACCGCCGACGATGCCCGCGCCGGAGATGATCGCTCCGGCGTCACCTCGGGTGAGCGTCACCGCGCTCGGGAGCCCAAAGCCCAACCCCGCACCGGAGCGAACAAGGCCCATCGTCGTCGACGCCATCCCGGTGAGCACGATCGAGTACGTGAACGGGTTGTTCAGACCGTCGGAGGCGCTCGTGATGCCCACGCCGGAAACGACGAGGTAATACACGCCCGGCTCGGTGGGCTCGAAGCGGATGAACTGGGTGAGGTCGAGACGCTCGGTGAACTGGTTGGCCGCGAGCGTGCGCCCGTCCTGATCAACGATCCTCGCCACCGGCGCCAGACCGCCCGCGAAGTCCTCCGGCGCCAACTCCATGAGGATGGGCGTCGAGCCGTCGGAGGCGAACGCGTACACGTCGGCCGGATCGTCGGCGTTGATCGGGTCCGCCCCACCAAGCGACCCGTTGATGCGCACACCCGTGCCGAGCGACCCGATCCACTCCGCGTTCAGAATGGAGTCGTTGCGGTAGTTGACGGCGCCGTAAACCACAGGCTGCGAGACGTTCCGGAAGAACCCGGTGTCCGCCCCGGGCAGGACGTACGAGAACGCAAAGGAGGAGACCACCGCGGCCTCGCCGTCTTCGGCGTTGGGATCGACCGGCGAAATCGCCTCTTTCTCGCTGTATGTGAAGGTCGAGAGCGGCGGACGGTTGTCAGGATCGTTGACGTCGCCCAGCACCGTGATGTCGAGCACAGAACGCCCGGCAGCCGAGTACT
>JAUIFD010000239.1 GCA_030429485.1 Phycisphaerae bacterium
GATCCCGACCCTCCGTGGGCCTCCGGCGGCTCGAGGTCGGCCTCCAGGGGCGCCCGAGCGGCCTCGTAGAACCCCTCCGAGCCCTTTCAGCGACGCTGGAGGCGCCACGAACGCGCACGCCTCCCCGGGAGCCCTCGCGGGTCCCAGGGAGGCCCTCAGCGGCCGTCTGTGCCCCTCAGGGCGGCGCGCGGGCTTCCGGTGCGCTCGCCGGCTTCGGCGACTCGCACGGCGGCGCCTGGGCCTCCGCACGGCGCTTCGCGCCCTTGGGTCGGCGCTCCGCCGGCAGCGACACCCAGGGCGTCATGATCTCCACGACCACGCGCGCGGCCGCGCGCACGGCGCCGCGGCCGCGCTTGGCGAGGCTCACCGCGGTGCTCCCGGCCATCGACTTGTGGAAGCGCATCGTCGCGACCGCGAACCGCTCGGTGGCCCCGGTCCGAGGGTTCTTCTTCGTCGGCCCGCGGAACCGCGCCTTGCCCGCCGGCTCCTGCCATCGCGTCCACAGCGCGACCCCGGACGGCCCATGCCCCGTGCGGCCGAGCTTGCGCGCCGCCGCGCCCAGCAGCGCGAAGGGGCCGTTCGCGCCCCACAGCACCGAGCGCGACCACGGGTCGCCGTCCGCCCTGGGCACCAGCCACGACAAGGCGCCTTGACAATATCCGTCGACCCGGAAGACGCCGCCGCGGTTGGCGCGCTGGGCCGCCTCGCTCAGCGGGTGGCCGCGATGGGCCCACACCCCCCAGGCCGTGCACGCGATCCGCCGGAACCAGACCGTGGGCACGACCTCATCGCGCACCACCTCGAGCGCCGCCGCCAGCGCCGCCCCACCCTCCGGCAGCGGCGCCGCCCGCTCGAGGTCCTCGCGCCGGAACTCGCACGGCACGCCGCGGCGCACCCAATCGAGCGCCGCCCAGCCCAGCCCGTAGATCGCCACCTGCTGCGTCAGCGGCAGCTTCGCGATCAGCTCGCGCGCGCGGCGGCCCTTCCCGTCCGCCATCGCGCGGCGGTTCATCTCGCGGATCTGCGGCTTCAGCGACGGCATCTCCGGGATGTCCGGCACCTGGCCGTAGCGGGCGAACAGGTGCTCGCGTAGCTCGGCCAGCCGCTGCTTGTCGCGGATCCGCTGCTGGCGGCGGCGCTCGTCGCGGCGGATGTGCTTCTTGCGGCCGTTGTCGCGCGCCGGCCGGAACTGCGCCTGCGGCGACTCCACCGCCTCGCTCAACCGCCCCGAGGCGCTCGAGCTCGGCGCCGCGCTCGGCAGCGTCCCCGGCGCCACGCACGGAACCGCGCCCAGCAGGTCGCCGAAGACCGTGGCGGCGTCGGCTGGCGGCCCGCCTCGATCGCCCTCGATGCGGTCGCTCGACGAAGGCACGTGCCGCGCGAGCGGATCGAGCGTGTCGGGCTTGTCGTTGTGGAACTGCGCGAACCCCCGAGCGTCCTCCTGCGCCCAGTGCTCGGCCATCGCCGCCTCGTCCCATCCGGAGGTGGCGGCTCCCCGAACGAGGATGGCCTGGAGCGCTTCGCTCGTCCCCAATGCACCCGGCGTACGAGGCAAAGGCGATCGCCTGCGCGTCGACGATCCGTCCTCGCCGTTCGGAGGTCCACCCGAGCGATCCGCCGTCATTGCGGGCTCCTGCGCGCCTCGGACGCCAGACGGACGGCCTCCTCAGACCCCGTTTTTTCGGGGCTCTGGACACACCCCGGCCGCACCTCGCCGTCCGGGCGCTCCCCTGGAGCGCTCGTGGCGGGCGTAGGCAGTGGTGTGACGGGCGCGTCAAAACGAAGTGCGAACGAGGCGCAAACCACCCCATCCGCCGAAATCGTCTTGACCGCCGGGTCTGTGACCCATACCGTCATTCCAATCGACGTCGCGTCCGACTCGCCCCCCCTCTCCGGCTGCCAACCGTGGGGGGTTTTGTCGTTAAGGACTCTGCGTTGAGCTAGCTCGTCGCGAACCTCCTAGAGGGAGCCGGAGCGCGGACGCACTCCGGCACGGTCGTTATCCGCAGCCCCGATCGAGCAAACAAGACGAATTCACCCGAGAACCCACGAATTTCGGCGAAACGTGGGCGTTTTGGGCCCTCGACATCGCCTGCAGGGCGATCTGAGGCGATCCATTCGAATTCGATTCGACCATCCGCGAGCGGCCTAGGCTGTGGCGCAGAAGAGCGGCCGATCGAGGCTCGAGTCGAGCCAGGCCATCAAGCGAACGAGCCGAGTCAGGCCCTGGAGCGACGGCACTCGCCCCGCCCGAAGAGAGGCGCGGAGCTGCCACTCAATGCGCTCCATGCAGCTCTGTGCGAGACGAGCACGGAAACCTCGGTCGCAACGCTGCCAGACCACCATGAGCGCACGGAGCACTTGAGCGTCCGGCTTCGGCCTCTCGAACAGCTCGAACGTCACGAGTTCGAGCACCTCAAACGTCGGCACGAGGCGCTCCCACAGTCCCGGGAGCGCTTTGTCGTATAGCTCCAGCAGCTCGTACAGCTCATCGAACGCATCATCCAGCGTGTCGGGCGGATCGAACGCGATCTCTTCCATACCCCGCTAATCGGTCCCTCGGCAGAGACGTTGCCCGCCTCCCCGACAAGGCTCCGGGCACCCCGGACTCCGAAAACCTGGGCCTCCGAGAACCCCTAAACCCCAAATGCCTGGACTATGGTATTTAGGGATTCCGCAAATACAGGAGTCCGGGACTATAGGCGGCCAGGCAGAGGGGAGGGCGGGTCGCCCAAAAAGTTGGAGCCCCGGACTCCGGGTTGATAGGAGCCCCAGAAGGAGAGTGAATCATGCGGACGATCGCGATCACGAATCAGAAGGGCGGCAGCGGGAAGACGACCACGGCAGTCAACCTCGCAGGCGCACTCGCTGAACAGGGCGGCAAGGTGCTGGTCCTAGACCTAGACCCACAGGGCAACGCCTCTCGATGGCTGGGAACGCCCAGCGACGGGAAGCGCATGCTCTCGGTTCTTAGTCGAGAGAGCCCCCTAGCCGATGTCGTCGTCCCCACGAGCATCGACGGAGTGCACGTAGCCCCAGGCGGGGCGTGGCTCGCGTCGGCAGAACGGGCTCTCGCAGGGGAGGTTGGAGCGGAGCTCGCGCTCAAGGAAGCGTTAGCGAGTCTCGACGGCATGTCCTGGGACTTCGTGCTGGTGGACACCCCCCCGACACTTGGCCTGCTGACGATCTCGGCCCTCGTCGCGTGCGACGAGGTGCTGGCTCCCGTGGAAGCGTCAAGCCTGGCAATCGTTGGGGTAGGGGACTTGGTACGGACCGTCGAACGGGTTCGCGATCGGCTGAACCCCCGCCTGAGGTGGCTGGGCGTCGTCGCGACGCGCGTGGACTCCCGAACCAACGTCTCCCGTGAGGTCGTCGCGCTCATTCGAACGCGCTTCGGTTCCGATGCGTTCGATACGATCGTGCGCGAGTCGGTACGCTTCAAGGAGGCACCGTCGCATCAAGTCTGGATGGGCGAGTACGACGCGCATGGCGTCGGCCATCGAGACTATCGCTCGTTGGCCACCGAGGTCCGCGCTCGGAGGGCCGCGTGAGTCGGAACACCCGAAGCGCGCTCGGGAAAGACGCGCTGGACGCCCTTCTGCCCCCCGACCCAAAAGAGTCCCCGGCAGAGCCTCCGGCGGACACACAGCCCAAGAAGCCCGGCAAGCCACCTGCACCTGCGCCCCCCCGAAGCGCACCGCCGCCAACACCCACCAAGAGGACGCGTAAGAAGGTGGGCCGGCCTCGAGGACCCAACTTCGGCGTCAAGAAGGGTACCCGTTGGACGCGAGCAGACGGCGCAGAGATGCGCGCTCGCTCGGTTCACATCCCTGTTGCCGTAGACAAGAAGCTCCGCCGCTTGGCGGCGGAAGAAGACAAGCCGGTCGGCCAGGTACTCGTCGAAATCCTAGAGCAGTTCCTCGGGACGTAGCTGGGTCGCGGATTTAGGGATTCCCGGATTCCGAAAACCAGGCCCGGGCGCCGTGAGATGCAGGTCACCGTCGCTGTTCACAGTTCTCGTCCGGCCCACCGAATTGCCGCCGCAATCATCTGCCGAAACTCGGCCTCTCCGTACGACGCTCGGGTGTGCCCAAGCGCCGTGTAGAAGCTCCGCCCCCCGTCGATCTCCCTCACCCATGCCATAGGGTGATCCACGCCCCCGGGTCGGCCATCGTAGGTGCTCTCGTCGATGGTGATGAGCACGGCCACGTTCGGGCGCGGATTCGAGCGGAAGTCGTACCACTCGTCGGTCCGTACCCAGGTCGAGTCGAGATGACTCGTCGTGGGATGCTCGCGGTCTTCGACGAGTAGGGTCGCCTCCTGGACCGAGGGGTGGCTTTGGAACCACGCGCCGACGAGCTCTCGATACCAAGGCCAGTCGTACTCGGCGTCCGCCGCTGCGTGAATCCCAACCCAACCACCGCCGCCACGAACCCATGACTCGAGCGCGGCGCGCTGGGCGTCGTTGTCGAAGAGCGTGCCGGTGGTGCTGAGGAACACGAGAACGTCGGTACCCGCGAGACCGTCAGCCGTGAAACGCTCCGCGTCTTCCGTGTTCTCGATGGACCACCCGCGGTCGGCCGCGATCTCGGTCAGCGCGGTGAGCCCATCTTCGATCGACGGATGGCGGAAGCCGTCGGTCTTCGTGAAGACGAGGACGGACAGTGGGGTAGGGCCGCCCGCGTCGCCAGGCGTGCCAGCATCTGCACCGGCGTCGAACCCCGCATCGCTGAGTCCCGCACCTGCATCGAGTCCCGAATCAGCC
>JAUIFD010000022.1 GCA_030429485.1 Phycisphaerae bacterium
ACGTCAATGGAGACGGCACCCTCGACTATTCCGACGGAACCGCGCTCCTCGCGGCCTTCGGGCCCTGCGCAGCCGGCACGCCGGCCGATCTCGACGGGAACGCCCGCGTCGTCGTTACTGGAGGGATCGCAAGCGCTGCCGAGAACCAGCACGAGCAGCAGCGGGAGCTTCGCAACGGGGCGAGTCGACATCAGTTCGAGCCTGCCACGGCCGCCCCGAAGGTTCCGCGGAGACCGAGCGGCCCGCGAAGTTCGGTAGGGGTGGATCCGAGCACACCTCTGCTGCCGAAGTAGACGAAGCCAGAGCCATCCGAGTCGCGGACTCCGCTGGCCCCGATGATGACGTCGGCGAAGCCATCGAGGTCGATGTCTCCCGCAGCGGCGACCGAGGTGCCGAAGCGTCCACGCATGCCGCTTGGACCACCGAGGGGCGACACCGAAGCGACGGAGGGCTCGCTTGGACCGCCCCGGAAGACGACAACGGCTCCCTCGTCAGAGTTGGCGCGGGGCCCTCCCAGCAGAACGTCGTCGTAACCGTCGCCATCCAGGTCGCCCGCAACCGCCACCGACCAGCCAAAGTTCCCGAACACACCGGCAGGCCCCAAGAGTGTGGTCGGCGTCGAAGAGGGGCCCGTCTCGCTGCCTCTGAAGAGGTAGGCGGCGCCGTCGAAGTTCATGGCGCCGACGATCAGATCCGAGAACCCATCGCCATCGATGTCGCCCGCGGCGACGCTCTCGCCGAAGCGCCGCCCCTCCCCCGCGGGACCCAAGACGCTGATCGGAGTAGCGCTGAGCCCGGAGGCACCGCCGAGGTAGACGTAGGCAGCGCCATCTTCGGAGGCGCTCCCGGGGGCACCGACGACCACATCCGCGAATCCGTCGCCATTGAGGTCGCCGGCACCGGCCACAGAGCGACCGAATTCACGCGCGATCGGATTGGTCAGCGTGACGGGCGTCACGTCCAGACCGGTGACGCTTCCGAAGTAGACGTACGCGGCACCGCTCGGCGTGCTAGCCGAGTAATCGCCCACGACGAGATCACCGTAGCCGTCTCCGTTGACGTCTCCGGCCCCACGGACAGACCAGCCGAACTGGCCATCCTCTGAGGCCGTGAGCTCCTGCGGTGGCGCGGTGAGCGCACCCGGGCCACCCGGATACAAGTAAACGCGGCCAGGCGCATCGAAGGCAGACGCGGCACCGACAACGAGCTCCGAGAAGCCATCTCCGTTCACGTCGCCCGCACTCGCGACCGACGTGCCGAAGTTCCCCTCGTCCACAGGGCCGCCAAGCACCAACGGCGTGGCACCCACGCCTCCCGACCCGCCAAGGTGGATATGGACCACGCCCTCGCTTGCGGCACCAGCGAGCGGCGCTCCGATCGCGACATCCGCATGTCCATCGCCGTTGAGGTCGAGCGTCGTGCCTGCGGAGAGATCTGCGTCGGCGTCCGCGCTCCGCACGCCGACATGCAGCTGCCACACGGGAGAGGGCACGCCGCCGACCGCAGCGCCGGACCGGCCGAACGCACGCCAGAAGACGACCCCGGGCGGAAGGTCGGCACTCGGGCGCACCTGAGTCCCGGTCGCGTCGACGGTTTCTAACACCGTCGCGCAGTCACGTTCCGCGCAGAACTCAACCCGTGCGCCGTCGATCTCCGGATGCAGAGCCCAGTGCAGGGTCGGTCGGCGAGACGTCACGCGCGCGGTCGAAAGAGGAGCTAGCGGGCGCGGCGGCAGGAGCGTGCCCGCGTCGCGCGGACCAGCATCTGCCCCGTCGCCGGCATCCAGAACCGCCGCGTCAACCAGCTGTCCGCCGTCTCCATCGGCAGCGTCCGGAGTATCCAGACCTCCATCGCGATCGACGAATGTGAAGTGATCGACGATCACAGAGCAGCCCGGAAGCAGCACGGCGCATGCCACGATGCTCAAAGCAAGTTGCGCTCGCATGAGAGCAAGGACCTTTCCGTTAGGGCATGACTAGCAAGGGCTCGTTGCTGCTGGCGACGACAGCTGAGCCGAGCTGACCAAATTCGTTCGACCCCCAACACCAAACCTCACCGCCATCGGCAGCACACGTGTGGTTCGCGAGACTGTCGATGGCCACGATGCCGGTCAGGCCCACGACCTCGCGCCGAGTAGGCCGTGGGTCCACGTCGGTCCCGTCCCCGACCTGACCCAGATCGTTGGATCCCCAGCACACGACCTGGCCCGTCGCTCTCAGGGCGCAGGTGTGGGCACCGCCCGCAGCGATGTCGACCGCATCCGTAATGCCCGACACGTCCACCGGTTCACGCTCGATGGCTCCAAACAGCGTGGTTCCAAGCTGGCCTGAGTCGTTCCGACCCCAGCACCGCACGTCGCCACCGATGCGAGCGCACGCATGCCAGCCTCCCGCGACGACCTGATCCACACCCGATAGCCCCACGACATCAGTCGGCGTCGTCGACCACATCACGGTCGTACCATCACCGAGCTGACCGAACTCGTTCCAGCCCCAGCAGCTCACCGTCCCGCCTGAACGCAACGCACACGAGAAGCCGCTCCCGGTCGCCACGGACACCGCGTCGGAGATGTCCATCACCGCAACGGGCTCGGGGTTCGGCGTGGTGGTTCCAGTCGTCGTACCGTTGCCCAACCCCCCCTTGTCGTTCTGGCCCCAGCAGCGAACGGCTCCGGACCTGAGCACTGCGCACGTGTGAAAGGCGCCGGCCGAGACGACGTCTGCAGAGGACAGACCGCTAACCAACTGCGGCGCGTTCGCATCCTCGGTCGAGCCATCGCCGAGCTGGCCAAAGAGGTTCAGGCCCCAACACAACGTCTCACCCGAGGGGCGCACGGCGCAGCTGTGCCCGCCACCGAGTGACAACGACCGGTGCGCGGGCAGGCCCATGACTGTCACAGGAGAGCTCGAATCCGCGAAGGAGCCGTCCCCGAGTCGCCCGTCTGTGTTCTTGCCCCAGCAGCGCGTGGCGTCCGTCGACAGAACCACGCAGGAGTGAGCCCCCCCGGCGACGATCTCGCTCGGCTCCACACAAGCGCCAGCGCTGCATCCCCAAGGGCAGTCGAGCGTATCGCACGGGTCTCCTGGACCGGCGTCTTCCTGTCCCGCGTCCTGCCCCGCATCCGCTGGCCCCGAATCAACGCCCGGGTCTCCTGCGTCTCGCAGGCCGGCATCAGCTCGCCCACCGTCCTCCATGCCGCCGTCCCGGCCCTCAACCCCCGCGTCGAGGTCCTGGAAAGAGAAGTGGTCGACGATCGCGGTGCAGCCCCCGAGGGCGACCGAGCACAAAGCAAGTTGCAGCAGACGCATCAGAAGCTCCCCCGGACCCCGGCCCAACAACCACTGGTCGTGCAAGCCGCCTCTGGAGCGACCTCCTCGGTGTCTGGGTCGAGTGCGAAGAGGAGCACGAGCCCAGTGACGGCCACGAGCCCCCCACCGATGAGAAAACCGTCGGAGACGCCAGAGAAGGCGAGCATCTCGCTGTGCAGGGAGCGATTCTCTTCGGAGTCGAGGCACACATCGCCGCCACACATCTCGGAGAGGCTGGACTCGTGGACGAGTGCGAGAGCTCCGAAGACGCCGCCCACCCCCAGGGCACCGATGCCAATGCCGAGAACGATCGGCCCGATCGGAGAGAGATGCTCGCGCCGCTGCGGGCCCTGCTCGGTCGGCGCCGCGGTTTCGGACTCCTCGGGCGAGACTCGCGCCTCGAGCTCGTCCAGACGACTGAGCGCGCTCGAGCGCCAGTCGCGGACTTGGGCCGCCTCATCCGCCAGCGTGGTGCTCTCGTGCAGAAAGCGACGGAGTGTCTCGATCGCATCCCGTTCACGGCCGGGGAGCTGCGAGAGCTGATCGCCTGCCATCCAGAGCACGAGGGGGGCGTTGGGCATCCCGGCCTCGCGCATGAGATCGTAGCCATCCAAGTATCGCTCCGCCGCGAGCGCGTGCCGCCCCTCTTCGGCGTGAGCGTTGGCCTCCTCGATCGCCTGTTCGGCGCGATCGCGGGCGCTCTGAGCTTCAGCCGCTGACGCTGAGCCGACGAGCGCGAGACACAGAGAGCCGGCAAGAACCGTTGTTCGGTACATGGACAGAGACCTTTCAGAATCCGAGGTCGGACATACTGGGAGTGCGGTCCGTCGCGCGTTGCTGCTGTGGCGAAGGCGTCGGTGTGGGTGCGGGAGCCAGCGGACGAGGCTCGTCGCGCTGCGGCCGGGCCGCTGGACGATCCCGAAGGGGTCGAGGACGCGGTGACGGCACTGGCGGCGCGGCCTCAGCGGGCTCTAGGGCCGGCACGAGGAACGGCTCCTCGTCCTCCTGCCCCCACGAGTCGATGTCGTCGGGGTCAGACTCCGACGGCACGAGGAACGGCTCCTCATCCTCCAGAGCCAGTTCCTCTGGCTCGGCAGGGGAGGGCGGTTCCGGTGTGACCACGTCGGCGGGCTGCCCGCCCTCGTCTCCGGCCCTCGGAGTCGGAACCACTTCTGCCGAGTCGCCCCCGACCATGAACCCCACCAGCCCCGCGACGAGCGCGAGGAGGACCAGGACGCTCGCCGCCAGCGCGCCGATGAGCAGCGGTCGACGGCTTGAGTGGGGCGCCGCCCCTGTCGTGGAGGATGGGCTGGGCGCCGTGGCCGCGGCGAGACCCATTGGCTGCGTCGACGCGGGCGCCGGCCCTGCGGTCGTCGCGGCGGGCGAGGATGGCTCGGAGACCGGCGCAGGCTGGGCCCGCTGAGGTCGGTCTTGGCGGGTGGCCGCGCTGATCGGACGTCGCGTGGAGTGGGTGGGCGTCTTGCCTTTCGCGCGAGGCACGGCCGGCATCATGGGCGTGGTCGCGAGCCCCTCCTTGTAGCGCTCCTTGACGCGAGCCGCGAAACCCTTCTTGACGGTGTAGTAGCCGCCGAGCTGCTCGACGACGCGCGCGAAGCGCTCGACGAGCTCGCCCGCGGTGGCCGGCCGCTGATCGCGGTCGACCCGCATCATCTCCTCGAGCAAGGCGTGCAGGTCCGGCGGCGCATCGGGGGCGAGCTCGGCGACGGCCGGCCGGTCGCCCTGAACGACGCGCAGCGCGACGGAGTCCCAGGTGTCGTGCTCGGTGCGCGCGAACACGTGCCGGCCGCTGAGCGCGACGGTGAGCGTGATCGCAAGGCTGTAGACGTCGGCCCGCGCGTCGAGGCGCAGTCCCCGGAGCTGCTCGGGGGCCATGTAGCGCGGCTTGCCGATGACCGTTCCGGTCCGGGTGGCCTGTCCAGCGGCGTTGAGGGCCTTCGCGATGCCCCAGTCCGTGATCTTCACCACCCCGTGGACGTCGACCATGAGGTTGTCGGGGGAGATGTCGCGGTGGACAACGCCACCACCCGCGTCGTTCTCGCCCGTGCGTCGGAAGTTGTGAGCAAAGTGCAGCCCCTCAGCGGCCTGCATGCCGATGAACGCGACGTCCTGCGGGGGTAGGGCGCCCCACTTCTCTTCCTCGCTGATCGCGATGCCGCGCTCGGCCAGCAGCGCCAGCAGGCTGATGCCGCGAATGCGCTCCATCTCGAAGTAGGGGGTCGAGCCGAACAGGTCGGTGCCCCAGCCGGTGACACGCACGATATTGTCGTGCTCGAGGAGCGCGGCCGTCTCCATCTCGCGCAGGAACATGTCCGTACGTCGCTGCCGCTCGTCGGGGTGGTCGGGGAGGGTGGGCGTCTTGAGCACGACGGGCTTGTTCTGCTCGCCGATGAGCCGCTTCTCCGCGAGCCACACCTTGCCCATGCCGCCGCGGCCGAGCTCCTTGACGATGATGTAGCGCTCGTCGTGCAGCTCCTCCTGAGCCGCCGCGCGCTCCAACTGCTCGAGGACGTTCACGCGTCCTCGTCCGGAATCCACCGGGGTTGAAGCCGCGGCGGACGCGCGAGGTGCGGCGGCGGAAGCTCGGCCGTGTCCCGGCCCTGCGCCTCGAGCACCCGCACCGCCTCCTTGTGCAGGGTGGCCCGGATCCAAGCGTCGACGGGAACGCCCTCGAGCTCCGCGATCTCGGCGTACAGCTCGGAGCTGCCGAGGGGTGCGATGAACTGAACGCGCTGCGCATCCTTGGCGGTGCGGGTCTTGGCCATGCCTCGGTGATGACCGAGGATCGGGGGCGGCAGCAAGGCGCCTCGGGCCGAGGTCGGCGCCGGCGTCGTCACGCGTCCCTCTTGAGGCGAATGCCGCTCTGGTCGTTGGGGATGTAGAGCTCGTACGGGTGGACGCCGATCGCGTCGGCGAGCCGGACGGCCGTGGAGGTGCGAATGTTGTAGTCGCCGCGCTCGATGGCCTGAACGGTCGCCGCGCCGATCCCGCTGAACGACTCCACAGTGAACAGGGACATGCCCTGCAAGGTGCGGAGCTCGCGCACTCGCTTTCCGACCTGCCTACGGAACGCCAGCGCGGCCTCGGCGAGGTCCTCCTTCGCCGGCACCGGGGGTGTTCGCTCCATCTTCTTGAGCGCGAGCTCGCTCTGCTCGCGAGGCACGTACAGCTCCCACGGGCGCACACCGAGCACGGCCGCGAATCGACAGGCCGTGCGCAGCGTGAGGTTCTGCTTGCCCGACTCCACACGGCTGATCTGCGAGGGGTTGATGCCGTGCTCCTCGCACACCTGCGACTGCGGCCAGCCGCGCATGCGTCGCAGCTCGGCGATGCGTGAGCCCACTTGCTGCGCGAGTAGGTCGACGGCGTGCTGGACCTGCTCGGGTGTCAGCGGACCGTCCAGGGCGTACTCGAACGAATTTCCCTTGCCAACCATCTGGGACGAACATAAGTAAGTGCTCTCCCGCTGTCACGTCGGAAAGTGACGCGGGCGCACGAACCAGACGAGCGACGCGATCGACCTCGACAAGGGGGCGCGATCGACGGGAGGGGTGCGTTCATGCCCAGAGGCACGGACCGGCGATGACTACGAGCGATCGGTACCCCTCTCGGGAGGAGCTGGCCACGCGCTTGCCGCCCGAGATGGTGGAGGGAGCCGACCTGGACTCGACGGCGCTCGACCGTCCTCGCTTCGTCGACGAGGTGCCGCACACGCGCGATCACTCGCTCGACGGATTCGTCCTCGAGCCACGCAAAGAGCCGAGTCTACCGAGCTACCCCGACGAGCCTGCCTCGGACGACACACGCCCGCCGAGGGCCCCACTGCTCTGGTTGACGCTCCTCCTACTCAGCGTGCTCGGCGGTCTCGGCGGGACCGCCCTCGGCCTCTGGCTCTGGGGGGACGCGTGACCCCCGAGACCATCGGCCCGTACGTCACCCTTCGCCGGCTCGTGGGTGGAGGGCAGGAGACCGAGCTGTTCTTGGTTCACCACCGCGACGACCCGCCGGAAGCCGTCGCCTGCCTCAAGCGCGTTCACCCGAACTACGACGACAACCCTCTGTTCGGCCAGCGCTTCGAAGCCGAAATGACGCTTGCGCAGAAGCTCCGGCACCGGAACATCGTCGAGGTCTCCGACCTCGGCCAGGACGATGGCCACTACTTCGTCATGGAGTACCTCGACGGGCCGAGCCTCGAGGATCTGCTCGCCTGGGGAACGCTGAGCCCCGAGCTGGTGGCCTACATCGGGATCGAGCTTTGCCGCGCGCTGTCGTTCCTGCACCACTCCGATCGCGACAACGACCGCGGGCCGGTCATTCATCGCGACGTGACACCGCACAACGTCTTGCTCAGCCGCAACGACGGTGGAGTGAAGCTCTCGGACTTCGGGCTGGCGAAGGCGCTCGGCCGAACCGGCGCCGAGACCATCACGCAGGCGAGGGGAAAGCCCATCTACCTGTCGCCCGAGCAGCTGCGAGACGACAAGATCAGCACGCGCACCGACTTGTTCTCTCTGGGCCTGGTGCTCTGGCGTGCGCTGGTTGGCAGCCACCCCTACGGAGAAGGCCGCCCGCGTGACAGGCACATGGGCGAGTGGATCCTCGAGCACACGCTCACCAACGACCGGCGCCTGGTGGCGGCCGCGGCACCGCACGCTCCCAGCGCGCTGTGCGAGGTGATCGAAGGACTGCTCCAGCCACTGCCCACGCGCACGCCGAGCGCGGAAGACGTGTTCCGCGTTCTGCGTCAGATCGAACCCCTCGACGGCCACGCGCAGCTCGCCGCGTGGATCGCCCAAGTAGCCGCGGAGGGCGCATGACCGACGACGGCGGTGCAACGCAGCCTCGCGTGGTGTTCGTCGAGAACAACCCGATGTTCCGCCGTGCGTTCGTTCGAGGCGCGACGCTTCACGGAATCGATGCCGTGGCGTGCAGCACGGAGGCCGAAGCCCGAGACGCGCTCCATACCGGTCGTGCGGACCTCATCGTCCTCGACTTCCATCTGAGCGACGACACGACGAGCGAGCGACTCGCACGCGAGCTGCAAGGCGAGGGCGCCCTCGTTCTCGTCTTCACGGGTGACCCCAAAGCCGCTCGGGCAGCACTCGGGGACTTGGTGCCGATCGTTCCCAAGACCGGGGATCCCGAAGCGGTCTTCGCGGAGATCAAGCGAGTGTTCGTGGCGAGGGCGCGGGAGCTGGCAGCAACGCTCGCGCGTGAAGACGACGGAGGCGAGCGCTGATGAATCGCGCCACCGCCCCCGTCGTCGCGCGCGTGTTGCTCGTGGCGCATCCAGCGCGCCAGGAGGAACTCGCCAGCTGGCTCCGTGTCGAGGAGACCGACGAGGCCCGCTATGAGCTGCGCGTCTGCACCCCCGAGACGCTAGCCGCCGAACCGGCCTGCGACGTGATCGTCATCGATGGCGAATCACTCCCGCGCGAGCCATCTCGCTTCGCGCTCACGCTGGTACACCAGGCAGGCCATCGCCCGCGGGACGCCTCCGTGGTCTACGTGTGCTCGCGGCTCCCGAGCGAGCAAGAGCTCGATCTGGCCCGAACCTGGGCCGACGACTACGTGTACGCGGGGTGGGCGCAGGCCGATCGCGTACGCCGCCGAGTGCAACTCGTCGCGCTCGCCCCGTGGCGCCGCTCGCGCGCCCTTCGCCGCTACGCCGAGACGCTCGGCAATGCTCGGTTGCGCGTGCTGCCGTCGACCCCCGAGCCGGCCACGGAGACGGCTTCAGACGCCGCCGGACAAGCGCGCCGCGCCGCGGTGAACGACCTCTCGGGCCGACTCGACCGGCTCTGCCAGAGCTTGCTCGAGGAGGTCGAGTCCGGTCGTCGTTGCCCCGAGGCGATCGAGAGCATCGAAACCGCGTATCGTGGCGCCCGCTCGCCCGTCGTGGCGGCGCGCTTCGATGGTGCGAGCGCAGCGGTCGAGGCGGTCTGGGGGACGCTGCGCCAGCTCCTGCGCGAGGAGCTGGCAGCGATCGACGAGGGCGCGGTTCAGCGCTGAGGGGGAGAGCTCATGTTTCCTGCATCCACGAACGGCGGCGGCCAGGCGATGGCGATGCCCGATGTCTGCAAGGTCCCGGCACCGCCCGGGCCGCCGGTGCCTACACCGTTCCCGAACATCGCGATGCTCGCCCAGGCCGACGGCGGCACGTGCAGCGACCGGGTGCGCATCTGCAACCGCAAGACCTGCACGGTGCAGACCGAGATCGGCCGAACCAGCGGCGACGAGGCGGGGACGCTCAAGGGCATGGTCTCGAGCACCGCGATGGACAAGGCGGTTTTCCGCCAGGGCGCGAGCAAGGTGCAGATCGAGGGGCACGCCATCGCGACGCACCTCAAGCCGACCGCGCACAACGGCAGCAACGCGAACGCTCCGGCCGGCTCCCAGGTCGCACCGAGCCAGACCACCGTCATCGTCCGGGGCTGAGGCAGGCGTCGTGCACCTCGTCACAGACACGCCGCTCGCTGTCGGCTGGCGAACCTGGGCGTTCAGCCCGGGCGACATGCGGCTCGTGGTCGCGGTCAAGGCGACGTTCGAGCTGCCGAGTGAAGGACTCGCACAGCTCGTGGCCGACGTCGACCAAGCCTTCGTCACCGGAGACGAGCCATGGGATGACGACGTCGACCGTACGATCCGCTACGCATCGGACCTGGCGCTGGTGAAGCCTCAGGGCGAGGCGTGGCTCACGGGGACGCTGAGCACGCCCGAGCCAGTACGGGAGCTGGTTTGCCGCGCGCGAGTCGGCGACGTGGAGATGCGCTTCAGCGTCGTGGGCGATCGCTGGTGGGAGCCCAGCGGCGCGATGAGCGCGCCGGCCCCGTTCCGATCGATGGAGCTGAGCTGGGAGCGCGCTTTCGGAGGGCCAGGCTTCGCCGCCAACCCCGCCGGGCGCGGCATCGCGCCGGACCCGAACGACGCCGCGGGTCGCGTCGCCCTGCCCAACATCGAGCTCCACGACCGTCTCGTGCGCTCGCCCGCGGAGCGCCCCGAGCCCGCGGGAGCCTTCCCCATCCCGCCGACCTGGCCCGAACGAGCACAGCTGATGGGGACGTACGACGCGTCCTACATGCGCGAGCGCTGGCCCTACTACCCCGCGGACTTCTCGTGGCGTCACTTCCAGGCGGCCCGACCCGCGCAGCGCATCGAGGGCTACTGGCGCGGCGACGAAGAGATCGAGCTCGCGCACCTGCACCCGTCGCACGCGCGGGTGCACTGCAGGCTCCCGTCGATCAAACCGCGCGCGTTCGTGCGCGAAGCAGCGCAGCGCGACGCGCTGCGCGAGATCGGCTTGGTCCTCGACACGATCACGATCGACGCCGGGCAGGGGAGGGCGTTCGCGGTGTGGCGCGGGAGCACGGCGTGCTCGGGCGAAGCGCTCGAGGAGCTATCGCATCTGTACGTGCTGCACGAGGCGCTCGACGCGGCGCGTAAGCCAGCCGAGTACCTCGGGTCGTTCGTCGCGCGCCTCCGGGCGATGCACGAGGAGGAGCACGGGTTCGCGGCCGAGGAACCGCCGCCCAGCCTCCCGCACCGCGGCGCTCCCGAGCCCGCGCGGGTCGAGAACGAGCTCAAGCGACCGACGCCTGAGCAGCTCGTCGACGAGCAGCGACAGGCCGCCTTCGAGCGCCGGTGGCCTGCGGAGGTCGTGGAGGAACTCTTCCCGAAAGACCTGGATGCCTCCACCGATGATCCGCAGGCGCGCGACGCACAGCGCACGAGGCTACAGACGACGATCGCGATGGCGGCCGAGCTGGGGCTCGAGCCCGAGGCTGTGGAGGCGCTCCGGAACATCGAGGCGTCGTTCGAGCCCGTTGAAGAAGAGGCGCCGGACGCCGCCGAGCCAAAGCGCGGAGCGCAGCCGCCGCCCGGCATGTGGACCTCGCAAGAGCTACGAGAGCGGGTGCAGCGCATGCTCGAGGCAGGCGAGTCGCTGGTGGGACTCAACGCCGCCGAGGCCGACCTGTCGCTGCTGGACCTCTCGGGCCAAGACCTCACCGGCGCGATCCTCACCAAAGCAGATCTCCGCTCAGCGAACCTCGACGGCGCCGTGCTCGACGAGGCCGTGCTCGACGAGGCCGTGCTCGAGGGGGCGACGCTGCGGGGCACCTCGCTGCGAGGCGCGAGCCTCGCGCTGTCGCAAGCGGACCGCGCGGACTTCACCGAGGCGAACCTCGAAGGCGTGCGCATGGAGCGAGCGACTCTCGCGGGGGCGGTGCTCCGCAAGGTTCGCGCGGGCGACGCGTCGATCGAGGAGTGCCTGTGCACGGGCGCCGATCTCCAGGAGGCGCGGCTCGAACGCGCCATCCTGCGCCGGAGCAACTTCGACGAGGCCGACCTCTGGCGGGCGAAGATGTCGGAGGCGGCCGTCCAGGGCGCGAGCTTTCGACTCGCAAGGCTCGATCACGTCGACGCGCCCAACCTACGGGCCGGCGACGACGCGGACTTCTCCGAGGCGCGCATGCGCTGGGCCACGTTCGAGGGCAGCTCCTTCGCGGCCAGCGTCCTCATCGGGACGAAGTTCGCGGAGTCGAACCTGACCCGCACCTCGTTCGTCGCCGCCCGCCTGGAAGGCGCCGAGCTGCTCGCCGTGCGAGCGCGCGCCGCCGTCTTCACGAACGCATCGATGTCAGGAGCCTCGCTCGCGGGCGCCGACTTGCTCGGCGCGCGGTTCGAGGGAGCTCAGCTCAGGCTGGCTGACCTGTCGAACGCGAACCTCTACCAGGCCGAGCTCTGGCGAGCCGACGTGAGCCAGGCACGGCTCGACGGAGCCAACGTCGAGGGGACGAAGCTCGCATGAGCGACGTGGTCACCGAACGCGCTGCCTTCGACGCGCACCTCGCCACGGGGGAGGGCCTTCGCGACCTGCTCGTGCGTGACTTGGATCTGCGCAGCGTGCAGCTCACGGGAGCTCGCCTCCGCACGGTGCGCTTCTTCGGCTGCACGCTGGACGGCGCGACGTTCGACGGCGCCCAGCTTCAGAACGTGGCCTTCGTCGGGTGCGGCCTCGTCGAGAGCTCCTTTCGAGGGGCGCGTCTCGCATCGGGAGTGCTGGCCTTCAAGGCGCACGAGGGGCGCCCCTGCGACCTCACGCGCGCGGACCTGCGGGACACATGGATCGAAGCCGCCGTCTTCGAGGGGGCGCGAATGCAGGAGGCGACGCTCGCAGGCGCGCACCTGGACAACGTCGAGCTCGACCGATGCGACCTCGCCCGCGCGAGCTTCGAAGGGGCTAGCCTCGAGCTCGCGTCCGTTCGGGGCTGCGACCTGAACGCAGCGCGGTTCGTGGGCGCGCGCCTAAACCTCGCCACGCTCTCGGACTGCGACGCGACCAAGGCGCTCTTCGACGACGCGAACCTCATCGACACCTCGCTTTCCGGCACGGCGCTCGAGGGAGCGTCGCTGGCGGCCGCCACCCTGCGCGGGCAGCGATTCGAAGGGGTCGAGCCGCTGCCCAGGCAGCTCGCGGGCGCGGACCTCTCCGAGGTCGTGCTCGCCGGCCGCGACCTGTCGGGCGCCAACCTCTCAGGCGCCAGGCTGACCAGCGCCGACCTCACCGGCGCCGACCTGTCGGAAGCCCGTCTCGACGGGGCGCGGCTCGAGCGCGCAAAGCTCGACCGCGCGAAGCTCGCGGGCGCCGAGTTCGGCGGCGCCGACCTCACCAGCGCATCGCTCAACGGCGCCGAGCTACGGGGGGCGAGCCTTCGCCAAGCGCGCGGCGCTGAGCTGCAGCTCCAGGAGGCGGACCTGTCCGGGGCCGACCTCCGCGGCGCGCAGCTCCCCGCGGCGCAGCTCCGCGACGCACGGCTCGTCGGCATCCAGTGGGAAGGCGCCTCGTTACCGGCCGCGTACCTCCGGGGCGCGCAGTTTGGCGAAGAGCCGGTCACCGGCGCCAGCTTCGTGGGTGCCGACTTCGCCGTCTCCGACTTCACTGGCGTCACGTTCGAGAGCTGCGACGCGCGCGGCGCGTCGTTCACCCGCTCCAACCTGACGCGGGCCTCGCTGCGCGAGACCGACCTCACGCGGGCGCGGTTCACCCAAGCGACGCTCGACGGCGCCGACCTCAGCGAAGCTCATTTCGAGGGCGCCGACCTCGCGGGCGCGACCCTGCGTGGGGCGCGGCTCGCGTTCGCCGGGTTCCTCGACGCCGACCTACGCGGGGCGGACCTGTCGGGCGCAGACCTCATGCGAGCCGACCTGCGCGAGCTCGACCTGCGGCAGACCGCCGTCTCGGCCGAGACCTCGTTCGAGGCCGCGATGATCGCGGGGTCGAACCTGTCGGGGGTCGACTGGTCCGGCTGCAACCTCATGAACGCCGACCTCGGCCACACCGACCTGTCGGGAGCCACGCTGAACGGCGCTCGTGCCCGACAGCTCGAGCTCTGCGGCAGCAACCTCGCCGGTGCCCAACTCCTACGGGCCGACCTTCGCTCGGCCGACCTGTCGGATGCGCGGATCGAGGACGCCGACTTTCGCGGCGCCGACCTGCGCGGCGTTCAGATTCGCCGGGTCGTGGCGTGGCGAACCCGCTTCGACCTGTGCCCGATGAGCCGCTCACAGATCGTACGCTGCGACCTGCGCCAGGCGCGCTTCGAGCACGCCGACCTGCGCTACTCGCTCATCGAGCACTGTGTGCTCACCCAGACGAGCTTCCGCGACGCGCGGCTCGGCGGCAGCAGCCTGCACGGCTCCCCCGAGGACGTGGCGGACTTCTTCGGCGCCGATCTGGACGGCGTCTCCTACACCGACCCGAGCCGCGCTGCGGCCGAGGCGTTCGAGCCCGTTCGCACCCCACCCGAGGAGAGCCGAGCATGACCACACGGACCGACCAAGAGCAGAACCGGCAACTCGGCGATCACCGCAGCCGGCTCGCAGACCTCGAAGACCGTCTCAACGCCAGCTTCCCCACGATGGAGACCCCGACGGGGGCGGCGCAGCGGATCCGCTTCGCGGTGCCGACCCCGCACAGCATCCTGACCATCGGCGCGCGCGGCACCGCCGTCAGCGAGGGGAGGGCGATCGGGCCGGGCGGGCTCGCCATGTGGACCGAGCAGAACCTCGGCGTGGAGGTGCAAGGGAGCACATGCGTCAGCACGGTGGGGCTGACGCTCCTGCACAGCACGGGGGCGATGGGGCTGACGACGCACCAGCTCCTGAGCGTCGCGGCCTCCGACGGGGTGGCGATGGGGACGCTCCGTGGGCCGGTCGAGATCACGGCCGGGCGCGTGGAGATCCCCAACCCGCGATACACGGTCGTCCCGGACGCGGACATCCCCTCGGAGGTCCCGGAGGTCGACGTGCGCGGTCCCCGTTCGACGACCGAGACCATCCGAGCGACCTGGGACGGGATCTTCCGAACGCTCCGCGTTGCGTCCTACGGGCGCACGATGCTCCGACTCTGGAGGGCGAGTACACGAGGCGGTTCCGCCCCCTCGATCCACCCGAGCATCGGGCGGAAGCTCATCAGCCTGGACGGGTGGCTCTCCAACGTCCGGCACGCGCTCGAGGGCGCACTCGCCGCCGCCGACGCGGCCGATGGGGCGTCGAGCGATCACATCGAGGACTCACTGGAGCCGGGCGTGCGGATTCACGCGCGCGGCGACGTCCAGACCACCGCAGGCCACAAGTACGAGGCGTTCGGGACGATGGGCGCGTACCTGAGCAGCCCGAAGAAGGTCGCGCTGGAGGGTGGCTTGCGAGCCGGCGTGTACAGCGCCGTCAGCGCCAAGCTCTACGGGGCGATGATCGCGGGCGTGAAGTCCGAGGCCGTGGCGAAGGTCTCGGCGCCGCTCATCGGCCTGAGCGGGGACTACGTCGAGATGCGCGCCAAGCAGATCGCGGGCGTGTCCTCCACGCACAAGGTCGTGGTGCAAAGCGGCGGGGACGTCGGCGTCGACGCGCAGGCCATCGCGATGGGAGCGGACACCGTCAGCATCGGAGCCGCGACCGAAGCCAAGGTCATGTCGGAGGGCGACAGCTACTTGCAGGCGTCGGTCATGGCCGCGATGTACGCGGGCTCGAACTGGGCCACCGCGGAGTCGAAGGTGCTGTGCCTCGGCGATCAGGTCCTCGTGCAGAACAACGCCAACGGCCGGATCGAGCTGCGCGAGAACCTCATCCGCCTCAACCCCGGCGGCAGCTGGAACCTCATCGTCGAGCCGGACCGCCTCGAGTGCGGTCAGTTCATGGTCCGGCGCAGCGAGACGACCATCCGCGGGCGCGTCCTGCTCGGCTGAGTCATGGCCTTCCGAAGCGACAGAGACCACCTGCGAGCCAAGGCCGACGCCTTGGAGAGCGAGCTCGCGCAGACGCGCGAGGAGCTGGCCGCCACCAAGCGCGAGCTGGAAGAAGCGAAGGACTCGAAGCGCGCCGCGCCCAAGGATGGAGCCCTGCGGAGGGCGTGGGCCTTCGTGTTCAGCGGGGCGCGCTTCAGCCTCGGACCGCAATCGAACGGGCCATCCCGCCGCGGCGGCTTCGTGGGGGCGGCCGAGTCGACGCTCGCCGCGATCGGCGTCGTCGTGCGGCTGCTCGGGATCGTGCTCGTGCCCGTGATCTTCATCGCCTCTGCCTTCAGCGATGCAGACGTCGACGACGACTTCGAGGGACCCGAGTCCGATGAGCCCGCCACGCCTGAGGAGCGCCACCGAACGAACGTGATGCTCGGCGGCCTCGGCCTCGTGCTGCTCATCGCCGGAGGCAGCCTCCTCGCCTGGTACCTGAACCACGCCGCCTGAAAGGACGACAGCCATGCAGACAGCCCGACAGAACGAAGAACCCAGCGGCGTCGTCCGACTCGAGACCCCGAGCGGAGTGGTGCTCGAGGAGCGACGCGATCCGGACGACGAGCAAGCGCACCTCGAGCTGCGCGCGCCCGACGGCACCCTGGTCGTGGAGTACCGACCGGGCGACGGCACGTGTCGAATCCACGCGCCGCGCGTCGAGGTTCGCGCCGACGTCGACCTGGACCTCGCCGCGGGTCGCGACCTACGCCTCACCGCGCAGCGCGACGTGCGCGTGCGCTCGGGCGAGAGCGAGCTCCGTGTCGAACCGGAGCGCGTGCGCATCGACGCCAAGTCGGTGGAGGCCGTGGCCGAAGAGGCGAGCTGGACCACGACGCTCTACCGGCTCAGCAGCGAGCAGATCGAGACCGAGAGCAGGCGGCTCGTGCAGCGCGTGGGCGAGCTGGAGGTCAACGCGCGCCGCCTCGTGGAGCGCGTCCGCGACAGCTACCGCGAGGCCGAGGGCCTCGCGCAGACCAAGGCGGGCCGTGTCCGCCTGGTGGCTGAAGACACCCTGTGGGCGTTCGGACGACGCGCGCTCATGAAGGCGCGCGAGGACATGCAGCTGCGCGGCAAGCGGATCTACCTGGACTGAGGGAGCGACGATGAGCAACGACCACGACGACTCAGATACGGACACGCCGCAGGAGCCGCGCATCGCCGAACAGATCGGCGAAATCGGCGGCGAGGTCGGCGAAGGGCTCGGCCAGGCCGCCGAAGCGATGGGCGAGGACGACGAAGCCCGCGAGGTCATCGAGACCGCGGGCGATGTCGCCGAGGGAGCCTCCGAGATCGCGCGCGCGGCGCAGGCCGGGCAGGACCTCGCAGCAGCCGCCGACGCGGGCGACGAGGCGCGGGTGGCCGGCGCCGTCGGGAACCTCGCGGGAGGCGTCCTCGGGACCGCGGGAGCGGCCGTGGACGGCCTCGCGGGCGCCGTACCCGAGGACGCCCGCGGCGCCGTCTCGACGGCCGCTCAAGTCCTCCGAGGAGCCGCAGGAGCGGCCCGCGCGACCGAGCAAGTGGTCGCCGGAATCCAGCAAGTCGAGCGCGCCATTCTCGGCCGACTCGCCGTCTTCCAAACCGGCGCCGACCTGAGCGAAGAAGACCGCCTCGTCGTCGAGGAGGCGCACGGCCGGCAGACGCTCTCCGATCTCTACGAATTCAAGATCCGCGTGATGCACGACAACGAGGGCGGGCTCAGTGACGAGCTCATCGACGAGCTGCTCGTCGAGCCCGCACGCCTCGGACTGAACCGGGAGGCCCTCGGCGCCGGCGACGTCTACGGCGTGCTCAGCCGCTTCGAGATGCTCGCGATGCATGGGCGGCGCCCGACCTACTACGACCTCACGCTCGTCCCCAAGCTCTGGCGCACGACGCTGGTGAAGCGCACCCGCGTCTTTCAGCAAATGACCCACCTCGAGGTAGTGCTCGAGGTCCTCCACCAGCACGGCTTCGACCCCGGCACGCACGTCAGCGATCACACCGAGGAGACGTACCCCACCCACGAGTACGTCGTGCAGTACCAGGAGACGGACTTCGACTTCATGCGTCGACTGCTGGCGCATAACGGAATCCACTTCCATCTCACGCAGGACCCAGGGACCGAAGCCCTCGTCCTCGGGGACCGAAACGCAGCCTTCACCCCCGTCGAGCTCGCCGACGAGCTCGTCTACCACGAGCACGCGTTCGCCCCCGAGAGCGACGAACCGCGGGTCTGGGACCTGAGGCGAATCCGTCAGCCGCGCTTCGGCGCGGTCGTCGTGCGCGACTACAACTGGCGAACGCCGCACCACCCGCTCCGCGCCGAGCAGGCCGCCGACGAGGCGACCGGGTACGGCTTCCTCGATCTGTTCGGAGAGCACTTCCGCGACGACGCCGAGGGCGCCCGCCTCGCGCGCGTCCGCGCCGAAGAGCAGCTCGTGGAGCGCGAGGTGTTCGTCGCCAAGACCGCGCTCCGAGGCGTTCGACCGGGCTCCTACTTCGACCTGGTTCACCACCCCAACCCCGACCTCAACCAGCGCTACCTCGTCATCAGCTCCGACGAGCAGATGGACGACGGTCACACCTACGTGAACGAGTTCCGCGCGATCCCGTTCAGCGTCACCTACCGCCCGCCGCGGCTCGTCCCGTGGCCGCGCATCGACGGGCTCTCCAACGCCATCGTGGACGGCGAGGCGCGCAGCACGGACACACCCATCGACGAACAGGGCCGCTATCGCGTCGTGCTGCCCTTCGACGAGACCGCCGCGAACGGTGGCCGCGCCTCGCGCCTGGTGCGCCGCGCGCAGCCCTCGGCCGGCGCCGGCTACGGCATGCACCTGCCTCTGCACATCGGCACCGAGGTCGCCATCAGCCACGTCAACGGCGACCCCGACCGTCCCATCATCGTCGGCGCGGTCCCCAACGCCGCAGCCGGAAGCCCGGTCGTTTCGGACAACGCCGGGCAGTCTCGGATCCGAACCGGGAGCGGCGTCGTGATCGAGCTCGACGATGCGTGCTGAGGTCTCGGTGCTCGCGAGCCTGCTGGGGCTGCTGAGCCTCGCCGGGTGCTACCCAGGTCCTGCCGCGCGGTGCGAGGCCGGGCGCGAACAACCGCGTTGCCCCGTCTCGAGCGAGAGCTGGGTACGCACTCGGTACGAGCCCGTCTGTGGCGAGGCGTGGGTCGACTGCACCGCGGGGATCCGCGTCGTCTCGACGGGCGGACGACCGCAGTGCGACCCCACCGCGCCCGAGCTCGAGGCGAGCTGCCCGAACGGAGACCTCGCGTACTGCTACTTCGCCGACTGCCGCGAGGACTCGGAGTAAGCGCGTGGACCCGTTCGACGACGACTTCGCCGAGACCGCAAAGGGCGAGCCGGTCTTCGACGGTGAACACGAGGCCCAGACCGCGACGCCGCCCCCACCGATCATGCCGCCCGGCCCGGCCGACCTCGACGCCACGGAGATCGCCCCAGCGGTCTTCGCCGTGGAGCCCGAGGGCACCGCGCCCCCTGAGACCCACGCCCCCGTCTTCGAGACCGAGGACCCACTCGCGGCCACCGCCTTGGACGGCTTCTCGCGCGAGTCCGCGGGTAGGGCGCCTCCGGACCCCTCGCGTTCCGGAAAGCACGCTCGGCTCCACCGCCCTCAAGGCGCACCCCCACCGCAGTCCGACACTCCGCTGTACGTCGCCCTCGTCGTAGTCGTCGTGCTGATCGTCGCCGTAGTCGTGGGGCTCATCGTCGCGGTGCTCTCATGGTGAACGTGCCCCAGCTCGCAGCATGGCTTGCACACGTGCAGGAGGAGAAGTGATGCCCACGTCCCAAAACGGCTGGGAGCCGACCCCCCACAGCTCCGCACAGCGCGTGTTGTTCATCGACGACGACCCGCTCATGCAACGAGCAGTGCGCCGTCACCTCGCGTCGCACGGGGTCGAGATCATCGCGGTCGCCTTCCAATCGCACGTCGAGCCGCTACTCGCGGCAGGCCCGTACGACGCCGTGCTCTGCGACTACCACCTCGGAGACCGCGCCACGAGCACTCCCCTCGTCCGCCGACTCACGAGCGAACATCACAAGGTCGCGGTGCTCACGTCCGACCCCGAAGGAGCGCGCGCTGACACCGGGCTCGACGGCATCCCCGTCTTCCCCAAGTCCGACTTCGACCAGGTCCTCGCGTGGCTGCGTCAGCCCCGCGAGCCGCCGGACAAGCCGTCGCATGAACGGTTGAAGGCCCAACCGCCAGCGGAGCCGACGAGACCGGCGGTGTCCAAGCTCGCGATCGAGGCTCCGGCGGTTCCGCGCTCGGCAACCCCGGTCGAGCTCGCGGCCTACGAGGAGATGGAGCTACCCGATCCTCGGGACGCTCAAGCCCCGAAGCCCGCGTCGACGGCACCGGACGCACCAACACGCGAGATGCCGTCGGCACCCCGACTCCGCGCAGTCGAGCCGCCGGCCCCGGCATCGACCCAGGAGCGTGCCCCGATGCCTGCATGGGTCGTGTTCATGATGGGCGCTGGTGTCGGCGGCGGCGCGGTCGCCGCCGCGTTGTGGCTTGCCGGAGCGCTCGGATAGTCAGAGCGCGCCCTCCTGAGCCAGCGCCTGGACGTTACGCACCCGATATTCCGATCGCTCTTCACGGAAGGAGAAGCTGAAATCATGTCGACTCTAGCCAAGTGCGAAGCCCTAGCCCTTCCGGAACGCCCGTGGTGACAACTTCCATCCCGCTGACCGAGGCTGAGGCCCTGGAGTTCCTCCGCGCACACCAGCCGATGCCTGCCGATGCCGATCTCGACGACGAGCTCATCGACACCTACGACTCGGCACGTCGGCTATTCCGCGACCACCCCAACGACGAGTGCATTCCACTCTTCCTCAACTCGTTCGGCGATGGGGATGGCCTGGGTGTCTATCAACTCGTCGACGAGGTTATTCATGCTCACGACCCCTCAGTTGTAGTACGCGCTCTCGCCGACAGCTTGGCGAGCCCACACCCGTCGGTGCGCTCTTGGAGCGCGGAGCTAGCTGCCGAAGTGCCGGACCCGTCTCTGAGCGCCCCTCTTCAGAAACTCCTCTCCGACCCGAGTCCTGATACGCGCACGTTCGCAGTCTACGCACTTGCCGAAATCGGAGGCACCGAGAACGCCGCTGCGATCGAAACGCTCGCAGCAACCGAGCGTGAACCAGAGGTTATCGAAGCAATCGAACTTGCCCGCGAGAACCTCTCGGGTTGAAGCTAGGCTAGGGACGCTGCCTCGTCCTCCTTGGTGGCGTCAGCCTGCTGCTGCTGCTGGCCGGCGGCGCTGGCCTCCTCGCCTGGTATCTGAACTAGGCGTTGGATGGCGCCTCAACCAGGCGCCGCCTCCGTCTCAGCCAGCTTGGACGCGAAGAAGCGAACGAGGCCCGCAACCCCCTTGCCGAAGTCCGCGAGTTGCTCGAGCTCAACTTCCGTCGAGTCCAGGTACGGCCACCAAGCCGCCGCGAGTATCTCCACCTGGGCGTCGGGAGGGACGGGGTCCTGTGACCACGAGATCCTCGAAACGTCGAGCGAGACGCAGAGCATCATGACGGTTGCCTGAATGAGCATCCGGGTTTCGAACTTCTCGAGCCTGGGGTTCGCGTGCCTCAGCGCGTCGCACTTCTTCTTGACGTCTTCGGCCTCGAACGAGCCACAGTCGACGCGGTGGGCTACGAGGTTTCGGATCTCAAGGAGCGCTCGCAGAATCTCGAATCGATCGGGGTCGACGAGCCCGGCGCAGTAGGCGAAGTCGATCGCCGCTCCGAAGTGATTGCCCACGCGGCGACGGAAGTCCCTCGCAACCTTGTTCGGAAGCGACTCGGAACATGAGTGCAGGTGCAGATCGAGGAGGGCCTTGAGCCGGCGCTCAACGGTCGCCGCCCCCAGGAGGATGCGAGCGCGGTCTGACGACTCACGCCGAATCTGCTCCGCGTCCCCTTTCGCCTCCGACACGATCGTGTCTGTCGGTTCACCATACGTCTGGGCCATAGCCCGCGCAGGGTAACGATCCTTGCTTCACCGACAAGCAGCCGAGCCGCGTCGACGAAGAGCTACGCCGGCTCCAGCTCGTCCCAGACCTCCCCGGCCGCGGCCGAGCTGTTGAACTTCTGCTCGATCTCAAACCTCCCCTCGACGAAGAACTGCACCCCCTTCTTCGGCTTCTTGGGGGGCCAGCAGAATCGGAACGGTTCCTTCGCCGGAGCAGGCACCAACACGAGCACGCGGTGCCTCCTCCGACCGTCATCGGGGTCCTTCCAGCGCTGCCGAACGATCACCCGCTCGAAGTCGTCGACCTCCCACTCCGAGACCCCGCGCCGCACCTGCCGGACCTTCCGCGGGCCCTTCGCCTTCACGTCGAAGGCGTGGTTCCCATCGGCGTGTCCACACCGGTACCGAAGCGGCGTAGCGGGCCACCTCCCGCGACGCAGCACGCGGTCGCGGTAGGTCGCGACCGAGGCAGGGGTCACGTACCAGCGGTTGCCGCGCTTCTCCCCGTCGAGGGTCTCGGCCAGCACGGCCTTGCGAACCGCGTCGGGCGTCAGGTCGAGCAGCTCGCCGGCCTCCTCGAGCCGCAACGAGGCGGTGTTCTCGACGACGAAGATCCGCTTGGCCTCGAGCAGGTCGAGCATCACGTGCCAGGCGGGGTCGACCCAGGTTTCGGCGGTCGCGGTTCCGCGCTGGGGTAGGGCGATCGGCGACGACGAGCTCGGATCCAGCAGCGGGTTGTCGGCGCCGTAGATCAGCTCGACCATCGCCGCGATCGCGATGTCGGGGTCGCTCGCCGCCTCGCGCACGCGGTCGAGGAACGACGCGAGCTCGTCATCGGGCTCGGGGTAGTCGAGCTCGTCGCCTGCGAGCGTGCGATGAGTCGGCACGTGCAAGCTGTACCGCCCTGCTCGATCGGCGTCCACGCCGCTCACCGACGGCCGTCGTTGTCGAGCGAGGCGCGCGCGAGAGCCTGCGCGACGTTGAGCCCGGTCTGCGCGTCGATCACCCGGCCGATGCAGCCGCCGCAGAATCGCGCGAGGTTGGTGCCGCACTGCTCGCACCGAGCCGGCGCGTCCGAGGCGAGGACGGGCACAGCCCGGTCGGCGCACCGGCCGCACACCCGCTGGCGGACGCTCCCACCGTCGAGCAGCCGCACGACGTAGCGCCCCCTGAGGAACGTCCGCCCGCAGCACGGGCACGGACGCTTCTTCCTGGCCTTCGTCCGGCGAGCCATCAGCTGCTCCGCTCTTCGAGGGAGCGCAGCCCCTTTGCCCTCAGCGACTGGAAGCGGTCGCCCGGGTCGGTCTCGCTCATGAGCTGAGCGCCCTGCACCGGTAGCAGCGACAGCGCCCACCCAAGCCGCTCCTCGATCGCGCCGTGCGAGATGCCGAAGGCGCGCGCCACGATGCGGCCCGCTGTGTGGAGCCCCCCGAGCTGGCCCACCGCTTGGAGCGCCAGATGGGTCCTCGGGTTCTCGCCGTGGACGTCGGCGCGGTAGATGCCGAGGGTGTTGAGCGCGAGCTGCGCGAGCACCGCCCACGCTAGCTGAGAGTCGTCGTCGTTCATCGTCGGTCCTTTTCCGGGGCGTCCTCGCCCCGGCCGACGCTCCGCGCGTGCGGAGCCCCCGCCGGGACGGCTCGGCCGCGCGGGACGCGGCCGAGCTGCAGCCGGTCAGGCGGCGACGTCTCCGGGCAGCAGGTCGAGCAGCTCCGCGCGCCATTCGAGCGCGTAGCCGAGGCTGTTCTGCTGGCCCCGGCGCTCGCGTCGTGCGCGGTAGCTCCACGCCATCGAGTCGGCGCTGACCACGCCGCCGGCGTCGGCCGCAGCGCCGAGCTCTCCCGTCTCGTGCAGCATCCGCAGTCCCGAGCGCTTGAACCCGAACGCGTGGACCCGCAGCCCCGCGCGCACCAGGTCCTCGAGCAGCAGCACGGGGCGCAGGTGCGCTTGGCGACGACAGATGCTCCCGATGCCGACGACCGGCGCATCCGTCAGCCGGACGCCCCGCCGCTGGTACAGCTCGACGTGGTCCCAATACTCGCCAGGGGTCCAGCCCTGGAGCACGGGAGCCCACGGCAGCTCGGGCGCGAGCGAGCACAACTGCACGTAGCTGTCGACGGTCCGCCGCTGGTGCTCGGCGACGCTCAAGCCGGTCTTGCGCCGCACGTCGGGCTCACACATCCAGTCCTGAATCGCCGCCCACGCGAGCCCGCCGACGTCGCGCGCGAACCGGCGCACCTCCGCGACGTAGGTCGCCGGCTCGACGGTCCACGCGCCGTGCTTGTTCAGCTCGCTGAACCCGCCCGAGTCGAGCGCCCACGGACCGAGGGCGCGCGGGAGCCGCTTGCGGCGCGCGAGCCGCGCCCGCGAGAGAAACAGCGGGACGTCCGTCTGCGCGAGCCAGCTCGGGTGATGCGCGCCGAGGTAGAAGCGGAACGGCTCCGGCGCCGTGACCTGCGCACGCATCACGCCACGCCCCCGTCCGAGAGCAGCACACGCGCGAAGTGGCGTTGCGCCTGCCGCCGCGCGTCGAGCGCGGCGTTCGCCATGTCCTCCATGTGCTGGTAGCCGGCCACACCGGGCTTGCGCGTGCGCGCCCGCGACGCCTGCGCGCCCAGATCGTTCAGCCGGTACGCCTCAGCGACCGGATCGACGCTCCGGCCCAGCTCGACGAACGGCCCCGAGTCAGTGAACTCGCACACCGCCCGGTACCAGCCCGGAGCGGCCGCCACGGAGACCTCGACACTGCCGCCGGTCCATCGGCCCGCACACGGCCGGAAGAACCGCGCGCGGCCCGTGGCGGCCACCTTCACGTACCCACGGGTGCGCTCGGTCATCGCGAGCCCTCCGCGTCCTCGGCCCAGCCGAACAGCTCGGCCGCCATGCGCCGGGCTGCGCGCCGCCCGTTGTCGTTGAGGTGGCGCTGCCAGGCGCCGTGCTTGCGGCTCCACCGAAACCCGGCGCGCTTCATCGTCGCGATCGCGTCGCGGTCGGGGCGCGCGTCGAACCGGAACCGGATCCGGTTGGCGTCGGGGTCCTCCTCGATCTCGAACCCGTCGCCCACGATCGGCTCGGCAGGCTCGCGCTCGGCCGCCGCTTCCAGCTCGGCGATCCGCCTACGGACGCGCCGGATGTTCGCGCCGAGGTTCCGCACGTCCATCGGCACCGACAGCCACGGCGCCAGCTCCATCGTCCGCTTCGCCGCCGCGAGCGTGCCCGGCGTCACGCCGGGCACCTCCGCGACGGCCGCGATCCCGCCCTTGCGATAGGCGCGGTTGATCGCCTTGCTCAGCTCGCGCGCGTCCTCGAGCTCGGCGACCCGGTCCCGCAGCGCGTCGAGCGCTTCGGGGTCGTCGCTCAGGATCGCGCGGCCGGCGCCGCGCGCGGCCCACGCGGCCCCACGCGCGTCCTCCGCGGTCGACACCGCGCGGCGCATCTTCGTGTCGTGGCGCTCGATCGCGCGGCGGTGCGCGCGCTCCGAGTGATGGCCGACGAGGATCGGCTGCCCCGGCGGGATGTGCTCGACCTCGGCGCGCGCCGCGGCGTGATGCCGCTCCGCTTCGCTCCGTAGGCGCGCAGCCTTTCGCTCCGCGCGCTCGCGGCGGCGGCGCTGGTGCTCCGTCTCGCGCCGGCTCACAACGAAGCCCCGGGGCAGATCACCGGGTAGCGCGCCCGCCACTCGCTCTCATCGGCCGGCGTCACCTCCCCCGAGGGCGCGAGCACGAGCCCCGCGCCGAACGCGACCCCAGCGGCGGCGTCGTCGCTGTCCAGCCGGGCGCACGTGTCGCACCGCTGGACCACGTGCACGAAGCCACACTCGAAGACTTCCCAGCCCTTGCCGTCGCAGTCTTCGCAGTACGGAACCTGCGTCAGTCCCTGATCGTCGCTCTCGCACACCGGGCACCACGAGCCACCCACGAGATCGACGTCGAGCGGCCCTTCGTCGCCGAGCACCCGGCCCGTGTTGCAGTCGATCCAGGCGGTGATGTGCACGTCGCGCGAGCCGCAGCCCGGGCACACGTGGACCGTTCGCGGCGCGTCGGCCGCGTTGTCGTCGTTCATTCTCTGCCTCCCTTTCGCGCGGGCCGTCGGCCCCGCGCTCGCGGCTCAACCCGAGGGTCTGAGCCGCGAGCGCGAGGGCTCGATCGCCGCCGCAGCGGCGACCGAGCGCGGAGCGCGGCTCAGAGGAACGCGGGGCGAGACTCCCAGCCCGGCAGGCAGTAGCCGGCGATCGCCTTGGCGGCGTCGCAGTGGTCGCGCGCGGTGCTCGTCGCCCAATCGGGCGCCTCGCACGCCTGGTACTCGTAGCGGGCCGTCAGCTTGAGCACGGTCACCGGATCGGTGAGATGGCTGGCCAGGCGCTTGAAGTCGGCCGCGGTGATCGTCGGCTTGTCGCCTTCGGGCTCCTCGCCCCGGTAGCGCACCGCGAAGGCATCGCGGTTGGCGTTCCACAGCACGCGGATCGCCCGCAGCTCCGTCCGGCGCGTTTCGAGCACCGAAGCGGCGAGCGTATCGCCCGACGCGATCGCCGCTTCGTGCTCCATCGCGCGGCACTCCATCTCGCGCAGCGCCCGCCGCAGGCCGTGGACGCCGTCGCCCTGCGCTGAGGCCATCGCCACGATCGCGATCGCCTTCAAGTGGTCGTCCGAGCACATGAGTACAGACATCGAGTCCTCCGTTCGTCGCGGGGCGTTCGTCGCCCCGCGGGACGCTCAGACGGCGTGCCTGAGCGCCCCGCGGGACGGCCCGACCGGCGCACCGGCCGGGCCGCCCGCGCAGCCGCTCAGGGGCCGCCCAAGGCCACCGCGAACGCGAACGCCGTGACGTCCGCGAAGTCGGCCTCAGCGCCGTAATCAGCCGTCTCGATCGCCGCTTCGCTGGGGTAGGTCGCGACGAAGATCGCGCCGCAGCTCAGGTCCGCGCCGCAGGTCTCATCCGTCGCGAGCAAGACTCGACCGTCGGCGCGATCGAGGCGCCAGCGGTAGACGCCGCCGCAGTCGTGATCGAGGTACCAGCCCGCCACGCGGAGCACCGCGAACGCGCCGTCCGTCCCGTCCGCCGCGGCGGCGATCTCAGGCGCGCGATCGAGCGCGACGCACGCCGCGAAGTAAGCGCATCCGAGGTCGTGCCAGGCCGGAGCGCCGACCGGCGATAGCGCTTGCGTCCCATCGTCTTCGTCGACGATGCGCACGCCGCCGGTCACCTCGATCGTGGCCGCAAGCTCGCGCACGACGTCCGCCGCGCTCGCGCCCTCATAGCTGGCCAGCCATGCCGGCAAACCCAGCTCGCGGGCCGCCCGAAGCGCTGCGTTCGCGCAGCGCCGATCGTCTTCCGTACTCATCTGAAAGCCTCCCCAGGGCGCAGCACGCCCCGCGGGACGCTCGACGCGTCACGTCACGTCTGAGCGCCCCGCGGGACGGCCCGACCGCAGGCCGGGCACGTCGCGCGAGAGGCCGCCGCAGCGCGGGCCGCTAGACCGTCGCTGCGGCGGCGGGCGTCACAGCTCCGCGCGCTCCCAAGCGAGCGCCTTGTGGGCCAGCTCGCTCACCGCGTGCCACAGCTGGCGAAGCTCATCGGGGGTCAGCTCCGGGGCGAACCCGCCGCTCGCGAGCCACAGGTCGAGATCGGTCGCGGCGTCGCGCGCTTCCTCCGTCTCGCCATCGTCGATCGCGCTCAGGAAGCGCCGGGCGCATGCCGTCGGATCCATCGCTCAGGCCCCCAGCATTTCGGCCATGAGCGAGCGACCGATCTGCCGCTGCATCTCCGCGGGGTCGTCGACCATCGAAACGGCCTCCGTCGCGGTGACGTGCTCCGTCGAACCGTCGGCCATCTCGATCGCGATCTTGAACGCTCGCTCGCGCAGCTGCGTACCCGAGCCCTGCGGCAGCCACGTCGCGCGCGCCGTGTCCTCGGCGCTGGCGTTCTCGCTCGGTCGCTCGTGGCTGATCCAGTGCGTGGCCGCGTTGTACGCTGCCCACGCGGAGCCACGAGCCTTGTCCGCGCCCGGGCCGACTTCGTAGCTCTTGAGAATCGCTTCGCGAGCGTTCTCGCGGCGCGTGTTGTTCGTGCCCTCCGGAGCGTCCGGCACCAGCGCCTTGGCGTACGCCTTCGGATCGATGCGGCGCGAGGCCAGGAACTTGAAGCGCTCGATCGTCTCGCCGAACGCGGCCTCCGTCTCGGCCATCACGCGCCCGGCATCTTCCAACCGCTGGGGCGCGCTGCGCGTGTGCCGGATGGTCAGCCGCGAGCCCTTCTCGCGCAGCGCCATCCCGAGGGTGTTCTGGCAGACCACCCGGACACCCGTGGGGAGCACCGTGATCGCCGACGTCCCGTCATGCGAGCCCGCGAGAAGTAGATAGCTCTCGACCGGATCGCCCGGCACCACTTCGGCCGTGATGCTCTTCGCGAGGATCCAGACCCTCTCACCGCGACCGAGCGCACCGGCCGTTTCCATCGTCGCGCGACCGGAGCTGACGATGGGATCGAAGAAGCGGAACTTCTCGGCGTTCTGAACCGGCGTGTAACGGTTGCCGACGATGCCCAACACGTCGCGGGTATCGGTGCGGACGATGGCCGAATGGTCCGGCCCGAACTGCAAGCCGGGGACGTCGAGATCGGCGAGGCTCACGCGCTCGACGGTCCAGTCCAGCCCCGCGAGGCCGATCGCGTCGTCCACGCTGGGGGCTTCGTCCAACACAGCCCCGAAGCGGTGCCAAGGGGTCTGACGGACGGAAAACATGCTCTGAACGTTGGCGGTCATATTTGGTCTCCAGCGCCCGGAAGAAGCGCCCGGGATGCGCATGGGCGATTTGCCCGTGAATCTCGCGATTCGTGGGGTAAGACGGCGACCGAAACAGAGTTATTCAGAAAAAGTCGGAATTCGGTATTTCCCCCCCATTTGACCCATATCATGACCGCATGCGGGGGCCGAAGGCCCCATATGCGGGACTGGAGCAGAAAATAAGGACCGGGCGCCAGTGTCGTGCGACACCAGCGCCCGTCGACCGCTCCACCCCGCGCGGTGTGCCGGCGCTACGACTCGTCGACGAGCTCGAGTAGGGCGCGGGACGCGGCGGTGATCGCCGCGCGCTTGCTGGAGCCCTCCGCGGCGCCGCCCTGCACTCGTCGCCCGTCGGCGAACTGCGCCCACCCCCGCGCCGTGAACACTCGCGCGTGCGCCGGCCCCCGCTGATTGATCACCTCGACCTCGCACTCGCTCAGCGGCCCGTGCAACACGAGGTCGTTGAGCCGCGTGCGGGGGTTCACGGTCGCGATCGCGTCGACGTCGGTCGCGCCGTCGCTCGCCGGTAGCAGCTGCAGCAGCGCCTCGGCCGCGGCCTGCTCGCCGTCCTTGCGGCGCCCGCCCGCGAACCACGGGCTCGCCAGCTCGAGCGTGTCGAGCCGGCCGCGGACCCACTGCACGCCGCCCGCGACCTTGCGCATCTCGAACTTCGGTCGGCGCACCGGCGGGCGCTGCCGCTGACACCACTCGTAGACCTGGCCCTTGGGGTTGCTCTGGCGCAGGCGCGCGACGTCGTCCTCGGCCACCTCGAACACGTCGTCGTCGGCCGCCGTGGCGCCGGCCGTGCGCAGCGATGGCTCGTCGCGCTCGAGCGCGTCGAGCTCGTCGAGCAGCGCCTGGGCCGCGAGCTGCTCGGCGACCTTGCGCGAGTCGCCCCAGTGCTGGCCGCTGCGCAGCTCCCACGGCCCGTAGGCCAGCTCCATCTGCACGCGGTGCCGGTCGGCCGACCAGCCGTGTTGGATCGTTGGCGCCGGCAGCGCGCGCGCCGCGCACGCCTCCCAGAGCCGGCCCTTGGGGTTGGTGCGCTTCAGCTCGTCGACGAGGTCCTCGTGCGCGCGCGTGTCGTCGGGCACGCATGCGTCATCGCAGGCCGACTACCGAGTGTCGAGCGGCGGAAGCCCGGGATTCGCGGGGCTGTCTCGCGCGAAAGTTGGCCTCCAACCCGGCCCAGCGGCCGAGAATCGCGCGAGATGGGCATCCTCTCGGGCTCGATCGGGCCAAATTCGAGGGCTTCGGGCCGGGAGGGCGCCTTTGCGACCGCGCTACCCGGCCAGTTCGAGCACCAGCTGCGCCGGCTCGACCGTCGCCGACGGCTCACCGGCCTGCTCGCGTTCAGCGTCGCGCGCGCTCAACAGGCGGCGACGGATCTTCTGCAGACGCGCCTCGGTCTCGGCCTCGAGCTCGAGCAGCGCCCAGCAGGACGGAGCCACCTCGACGTAGCCCCGCTTGCGGCGGCGACGGAGCAGGACCTCCGCGTAGTGCTGCGCGCCCGCGAGCTCGTCGAAGTACAGGGTCTCCGAGCGCCCCTCGGTCCCGATCCGCCCCCAGCGCTTGCGCACCGCGGCGCCCGTGCCGACCGGCGGCGCCCAGAGCTCGACGACGAAGAACCGGAAGCGGTTCCGCTCCGGGTCGACGCTGTGCAACGTGGTCCGACTCTGCATCGTCCACACGGACGTGTTGATCGGGCGCGGACTGACGCTTTCCATGCCCTTCGTTCTGCCATGGGTCGGGAGCAAGTTAAATAGATCACGTTCGATCCGTCGTGTGACGACCGACCGCTCGCCCTGAGCAACTCAATCGCTCGTATTCGATCCCACGCCGGAGCCGAAGGCGTGCTACAGCCACAACGGCACGTTCTGGGGCCGTCAGGAGGAACACGATGGCAGATGCGCTCAGCCAAACCAAGCACCGTCGTGAACTCATCGAAAGCGGACTCCACGCGCATGGGTGGTCCACCCGAGTTACCCACAAAAACGATCGCCATCGATACGTAATCCTAGAGACCAAGCGAGCCGACATCGTTCGTCACATCGGCGTTCTTTCAACGGGATCGATAGGGAATGCCGAATATCGGTTCTTAGACTCATGCGTAGAGGTAATCTACGTCGAAGACCCGTTCCATGTGAAGGAGCACGCCTATGGGATCTCGACCCCGGTTGAACTACTGACCGAGTTTCCTGCACGACTCATCCAGTGGAACGACGAAGCCTACCGGCGAGAGACGGCCGTCAAAGCCGTGCTTGATCCACTGATTCGCCTTCTGGAATGGATGCATGAGCCGCCAGATAAGACTCGGGCAGCGACAACCAGAGACGAGCCCAGTGTGCTCACGGACCTTCTGGAAGCCGACGCACATGGTGACCCCTCCCGGGAGATGCGCATCGAGTCCGAGCAGCCCCTCCAGCACATCTGGTCACGACTGCGGTCCCTGGAGAGCGTCACTCTCGCGCGACGGATGCTCGTGCGACGTGGGCAGGTAGAGGAAGCCGCCTTCGTCGGACCCGAACTGGATAGCCGAGCTTCTGGAGTAGCCTACACGGTACGAACCGCGAACGACTACTTCGACTCCCTGGGCACGGTTTCGCTCAGCCAGCGGATTCTCAACATGTACTACGGCGTTCTCGCGCTCGCGTCCGCGGAGATGCTCGCACGACCCGGTTCGAGCAAGAAGGACATGTCATCTATCGAAGAGTCTACGAAGAAGGCTCACGGACTCATTACCATTGAGGGCACAACCAATGGATTTGATGACCTCGTCATAGTCCCGAAGCAGTCGGGCTTTTTCGCGAGCTGGCTCAAGGTACTCGGGCTCCCCCGAAACAACTTCTGGAGTCAGAAACCTCCGAAGGACCTCAGCGACCTTGATGCCGACGCTCCTTGCGCCAGCGTTGCGGGAGTATTCGGCCGCTTCCCTGAGCTGGACGAACTATACGAGGAGGTCTTCCCCAACACCCCCCCTCGCTGGATGAGCCCCCGGTATGACGACAAGGCCAACCCAAAGAAGCTCTCCTTGCGCCGTCCGATAGAGCTCCCGAGGGCTACGTACATCCGCCTCCAGTCAGCAGCAGGACAGCTCGACCCCGACCTGCCGAAGCGGCTCGACTGCGGACTCGAGCAGCTCCTACCAATTCCCGACAGGCCCGGGGAGTATCGAGCCCTCGTGCGGCACCCCGAGCATCAGTTCTGGCAGCAGGCGCTCCCGCTTCACGGGAGCTCCGAAAGCCCCCGCGCCGCCCTCATCGAACCGCTCTTTGGAAGCGTCCGCGAGTTTCGCCTCCTCGCGGACGC
>JAUIFD010000240.1 GCA_030429485.1 Phycisphaerae bacterium
GCGTGACGCGACTCGTGGCGATGTCGCGCTTGCCGTGAGCTCTCACTGACGCTCATTCGGGAAGACCCCGACACGGCCGACCTGGCGCCCATCGGAGCGGCCAAGGATCTCCAGCGCCCAGTGCCCGACGTACACGCGCCGCTCATCGGCCAACAGGAAGTCGAAGTTGCTTTGCCACTCGAGCGGCGCGTCCCAGATTCGCTCGCCGGTCTCGTAGTCGAACGCGGCGATCCGTCGCGGCACGTCGCTGCGCCCGAGGACCATGTCGTACACGGCGAAGACGGTCCCGCCCTCAACGGCGAGGTGGCGGAGGCCGCGGTTACTGGCGAGCTCCCAGTCTTGCGTCGCCGGTTGCTGCCAGAGCATCTCCCCGTCGGGCCGCACGGCGGCGATCTCGACGATGTCGCGATCGAGCGGGCCGGGATGGCGGATCTCGACGAGGTAGCGATCCCCCTCGGGTGAGAGCCAGCTCCCGAGGACTTGGCGGCGCGGCCAAGGGAGGTTTGGCCGGTGCCGCGTCCACCCGGGCATCTTGTGGGCGAGGGCGCGGCGGTTCTCGGACACGAAGGGGACGTGTTCGCACAGCGTCGGGTTCGGTTCCCGCGTGCGCTCCATTTGGCCGTCGTCGATCGCGACCTCATACGTGTACTGGTCGGTTGTCGTGATGAGCAGGTGGGAGCCGATCCGACAGGCGCTCGCGCCCCGCGCGCCGATGGGGGCGCGCCAGCGCTCGGCGCCGGTGCGGGCATCGATCCCGATGGCGGTGCCTCCACGGTCGGCGAAGACGATGCGCGCGGTGGACGGGACCCAGACGCGGACGTCGCCATGGTGCATCGATAGATCCTGCTCGGCTTCGTGGACCCAGAGCACGCGCGCGTCGGCTCCGCTGATGGCGGTGACCGCGTCGTCGCCATTGAAGTCCCAGGTGAATCCGATCGCGTCGCGGTAGCCGTCGCCATCGACGTCGACGAGGACGGGCGGGTAAGGACCGAGCCACGAGAAGACCCGGGCCGAGGCTCCACCGCCGCTTCCGACGGTGGGGGCGTGTTCGAGCTGCGGCGCAACGCCCGGGCCGCTGACGACCGCAGCCGTGCTCATGGCGGTCAGGACGGCGACGAGCACGCAGGGGACGATCAGGGCTAGCAGCGCTACGGCGCCGATGAGCCAGACGTACCGCTTCGAACGCGAGCCAGGAGCAGGTGGCGGAGCGACCGGCAGGTTGATCGGCGTCAGCGTTCCATCGGCGTCGAGCCGGTAGGCTGGGAGACCCGTTGCCACCGGGGCGCCGGAGCGCGTTCGTGCGGGTGCCGGAACGCTCGAGACCGGACCGGTCGCCGGCATGGAGGAATGACTGGCCGCCGCCTCCGGCAGTTCGGAGGACTTGGAGTTCGCGCGGGCGATGGCCTCGAGCTCGGCGTCGCCGTAAGCGGGAGCGCTGTCACGAGTCTCAGGGATGACCGGCTCGTCGCCTACGAAGGGGGGAGGGATGAGCACATCGACGGTGGCGTGTGGAGCCGGTGCGACCTCGCTCGCGTGTTCGGGATCGAACGTAGGTCGGTCGGGGACGGTGGAGTCGAACACCGGCGCCGACAAGAGGTCGTCCGCATTGACGTCGGGAACACTCAGGAACGCGGGACGCTCCACGACGAGCGGCGTGTAGCGGTGCGCGAGCAGGCGCTCGGCACCGTGACGGTCGACGCACACCGCGTCGGGCTCCAGGTGCGCGACATGGGAGGGGTCGGTGCTGGCCCACCGCCCGGCATTGGCTGTGGCCGGTCCGTGCGGGTTCGCTTCCACCGGGTGGTGTCCGCACAGCCGCACGGCGCGGCGCCACTCGGGCATGTGCGAATCGGCGGTCTGGGACAGCCGGCGGTCGATAGCGCCCGGGATCCCGACCTGGCTGAGCGCTTCCACCAAGGCGATCGCGCTCGGGAATCGATGGCCGGGATCGGGCTCGATCAAGCGGTGCGTGATGTTGACGAGCCGCACCAGCCCCGGAGGCATCGGGCTGTGACCATCTCGGAACTCTGGCCGAAGCGGCTCGATGCGTCGCGGCGGGCCCTCCCGCACCTGGGCGACGTAGTTCGCGACCGAGGTGGCGTCGTAGGGCCGGACCCCGGTTAGCATCTCGTACATGACGACGCCGAGGGAGAAGAGGTCCGCGCGCGCGTCGTACCTCGTCCCGTCGGTCAGGCGCTCCGGAGCGGCGTATTGGATGCGGCCGCTGCCATGCAGCGACGGCCTGAGCGAAGAAGCGGCCTCGAGCGCTCGGGCGATGCCGAAGTCGAGCAGGTAGACGACACCGCTGAGTCCGATGACCACGTTCGCCGGGCAGATGTCGCGGTGAATGATCCCTGGCCGGGGTCGCATCCGCGCGCTGCCCCGCTGGTCCGTGTGCGCGTGGTCGAGCGCGCGCGCGATCGACAGCGCGATTCCCGCGACGAGCCGACAGTCGAGTAGCTCGCGTCGGTCGCGAAGCGATTTGAGGAGCTCGCCCAGGTCGAGCCCTTCGACGAAGTGGTGGACGAGGTAGGGGCGCTGCGGCTCGAGGGAGACCTCGCGCAGTCGCACGATGTTGGGGTGGTCCAGTCGGCTCGCGAGGCGCGCTTCGTTGATGAAGGCGTCCATGTAAGCCGGATCGCGGGCCCACATGGGGTGGGGCGTCTTCACGCAGCAGAGCAGCATCTCGTCGCCAGGAACCACCGCGAGATAGGTCACCCCGGCGGCCCCACTGCTGATGGGCTGAATGATCCGATAGGGACCGACCTGCTCGGGGACCACCGCTACCCCTCTCGTGAAGAGATGTTCGGCTCAGACTGGTTCGAGATCCGGCGCGTCCTCGTCAAGGGTCTGGCCGGTGTTGCGCTGCGAGAGCGCGGAGGCGAACTCGATCATCTCGCGGTGCAGAATGCGCAGCGCGTCGCGGTGCAATCGCCAGAGCTCCGAGCGGCCCGTGATGCCAAGCTCGAGGCCGACCTCCTTGAACGTGCGCTCCTCGAAGTAGAAGCCGTGAATGAGCCGCTGCTGGGTCGGTGACAGCTTGTGCATGGCGTAGCTCAGCCGCGCTTTGACCTCCTGGCGCAGCAGCCGCGTCTGCGGCGCGACGAGCCCGGCGCTTCCGTGGACGAGCCCGACCAAGAGCAGCTGGTAGGCGGCCAGGTGTCGACCGTGCGCTTCGAGTCGGTCCTCGGCGTACCTACCGGGCCGGGGCCTGCCAATCTCTGCGAGGGTCGCGCGCAGGATCTGTGCGTGTTTGCCCGCGCCCCGCTGACGGTCGTCGCGCGGGATCCCCAGTGCCGCATACCACTCGCGAATCGCCGCGTAGTTGATGGCGCCGCCGATCATCGCCGCGGCGCGTTCGTCGGTGCGCTCGCTCGCGGGAAGCGCTCGGAAGCCCAGCTGGGCCTTCCACGCGTCGACGTAGACGCCCTGATAGACGTCGTCGTACGTGTCGCGCGGGCAGTCCGGACCGACGGCGTTGCGCACCACCTTGCGGATGCGCGCATCCCACCGCCGGACGAACCCAGCCTGCTCGAGGTCGGTGACCGTCATCAGCAGTCCTTGTCGCGCGGGCGAGGGGCCAGGGAGTGGCCCTCGACCATCTCCGGCTGCTCGTTGAGCATCCGGCCGACGCGACGCAGCTCATCGATCGCGTCTTCGGGCAGAAAGCCGAACCGCTCGAGGGCGAGCTCGAGGGCCTCTTCGTCGGCGTCCTCGGCGCTGAGCGTCCCGGCGGCGAGGCGTGCGTCGATGTCCGCTGTCGCGGCCTTCTCGCGCGCCTCGCGCTCGGTCCGCGGTAGGGACCAGGAGGGCACGGCCAGGTCGTCGTGGGGATCGTCCGGGGGAGGCGGGGCGGTGCTCACGTCGCGCGAACCGTAACGCCGGATCCGGCCAGTTCCAGTGACTTCGCGGAGCGCGAAAAAGTGCAGTGAGCAAGCCTCGTGAACGAATACGCTCTCCCCAGAACGCGACCGACGGCGCCCCCCGACGAAGTCTGTGAAACCGCCGAACGACCCGCAATTGAGTCAACAGAGGGGTCGCGTCGGTCCCTTGCGCATTGCGCTCCGGTCGGGGCGGGAGGCTGCGCGTGGATGAGCACGGTGAGCAGGAGCTTGTGGGCGGGGAGGACAGCGCGAGCGTGGAGGAGGCTGCGCCGCTGGCGGAGCTACCGCTGGAGTCGATCGTCGCGGACGCTCGTTGGAACTGTCGGGGGGCGTACTCCGAAGAGGAGATCACACAGGCGGTCGAGCGCTTCACGGCCGAGCCCATGCTGCACCCGCCTTCGGTGTGCCCCACCGGCGATGGGCGTTACCAACTCGTGACCGGGTTCCTCCGCTTCGCGGTGATGCGACGCAAGGCGTACGACGTGGGCTGGTTCCGCGTGATCCGCGGATCGCAGATCGACCTGTACCTCTGGAACCTCGCCGAGAACACCGCGCGGCGGGCGCTGTCCGGCCACGAGCTCGTCGAGCGCGTATGGATGCTCCACGAGCAGCGCGGTGTGCCGAAGGATCGGCTCACTCAGGCGTGCGGGTTCGGGGTGCGCTACCTGAACCGGCTCCTCTTCATCAAGCGCCGCGCGCACCCCGAGCTGTTCGAGCTCTTTCGCCAGGGCCATCCGCGCCTGTCGATCAGTCGCATGGCGAGGCTGGTCGGCCACGAGCTGGATGAACAGATGCAGGAGTTTCGGCGCAGCGAGGGGTTGCTCGAGGAGGCGCAGGAGG
>JAUIFD010000023.1 GCA_030429485.1 Phycisphaerae bacterium
CGTTGCGTGCCGAGCCGAAGAGCTGCCTCGGCACCTCGAGCGCCTTCGAGTCGATGCCGCCCGAAAGCGTGCGTCCTGACGATGCATGCTTGTTCGAGCGGTTGAATGCGCGCCCGACACGCGTCAGCGAATCGAGGAACACCACCACGTGCTTGCCCGCCTCCACCATGCATTTCGCACGCTCGATCGCCATCATCGACACGCCCACGTGACGGTCCACGTCGTGGTCGTTGCTCGACGCGAGGATCCACACGCGATCCGCCCACGGCGTGCGCTCACGCCCTTGCAGGTCCGGGTTCGCGAACGCGCCGAACGGCGAGTGTTCGTCCGTCGAATCCGGCGTCGGCGCGTCCTTCGGCAATGCCTTGCCGAGGAAGGTTCGCTTGAAATCCGTGACTTCCTCCGGGCGTTCATCCACAAGGAGCATGATCACGAACACGTCCGGGTGGTTGGTGAGGATCGACGTCGCGATGTCCTTGAGCAGCGTCGTCTTGCCAGCCTTGGGCGGCGAGACGATTAGACCGCGCTGCCCACGCCCGATCGGGCAGAACAGGTCCACAAGTCGGCACGCCGGGGCGCACCCCTTGTACTCGAGCGTGAGGCGGGGCTGGGGATCGATCGAGATGAGGTCCTCGAACGGCGTCCGCTTGGAGTACTCCTCAGGGGGTAGTCCCTCGATCTTGAGGAACGACTCCACGATCGGCCGTTCTGATCGCGGGCGCGAGTTGGGCCCGCGCTTGCGCCGGCGGGGCTTGCGGTTGACGACCTCGACCGTCACCTCAAGCCCGTCACGCAACGGCAGCTGCTCGCCCCACGAGAGCGGTACAAACGGGTCTGATTCTTCGCGCCGGAGTGCGAACGTACCCATCTGTCGCACACGCCCCTCGGCGCGCCGGGGCCACTCCAGGATACCGGTCAGCGTCGTCATTGACGGTCTCGTGTTGTTCGACTTATCGCCCGCGGCACGGGAGCTGAGCCCCCGATCCCGGTCGCGGGCCACGGAGTCGACCACAGATCAGAGCCCATCCGAGGGCCCATGTCAACCCGGCCGGGGAAGCCCGGGCCCGCTGCCCGCTGCCCGCTAGCATGCGGCGTCCAGAGCATTGACCCGGACAGAGGGCTGGCATGAAGGTCATCGAGGGCATCCCGGTCTCACCCGGCATCGCGATCGCCGAAGCGTTCGTGCTCGCCCCCACCCACATCTGGGCGCCCGAGCGTCCGATCGCCGAGGGCGAGGTCGACCGGGAGCGGGAGCGGTTTGAGACCGCTCGCCAGGCCTCGATCGAGGAGCTCAACCGCGTCTACGCCGAGGCCGAGGCCGAGATGGGCCCCGAGGCCGCCAAGATCTTCCTCTTCCATATCGGGATGCTCAAGGACCCCGCGCTCGCGGGCCCGATCGCCGAGATGATCGGCGAGCGGCAGGTCGTCGCGGAGTACGCCGTCGCGGCGGTGCTCGACCAGGTCGCCCAGCGATTTCGAGCCAAGGCCGACTCGGCGTTCACCACCAAGGACGACGACATCCGCGACCTGGCGGAACGTCTCATCGGGCACCTCACGGGGCAGCGACGCCTGGCGCTCGCGGATCTCTCGCGCAACACCATCGTGATCGCGGGCGATCTCACGCCCTCCCAGACCGCCGGTTTCGATCGTCAGCACGTCAAGGGCTTCGCGACCGATGTCGGTGGACGCACCGGGCACACCGCGATCGTTGCTGCAGCACTGGGCTTGCCCGCGGTCGTCGGGTGCGAAGAGGTCACCGATTTCGCCCGCGACGGGCAGACCGTCATCCTCGACGGCGGGCGCGGTCGGGTCATTCTCGACCCCGATGAGCAGACCCTCGCCGACTACACCGCCCAGGCCGAGACGCGCCGGAAGTTCCAGATTTCCCTCGCTGAGGGGGCCGCCCAGCCGGCGGTGACGCGCGACGGCGTGCACATCGAGATCGTCGGCAACATCGAGTTCCCAGAGGAGATCGGCGATGTGGTCACCCGCGGGGGCGAGGGCGTCGGGCTCTACCGCACTGAGTTTCTCTACCTCGCCAACGACACCGAACCGACCGAGGAGGACCACTTCGAGGCGTATTCGCGCTGCGTGCGCTTGCTCGAGGGTCGAACGCTGACGGTGCGCACGGTCGATCTCGGGGCCGACAAGTACACGCAGTCGCGCACGATGGTGCCAGAGCGCAACCCCTTCCTCGGGCTGCGATCCGTGCGATACGCGCTCGCGCACCCCGAGATGCTCAAGCTGCAGGTCCGTGCGATCCTCCGGGCGAGCACGATCGGGCCGGTGAAGATCATGTTCCCTCTCGTCACGACGATCGCGGAACTCCGCCACGCCCGCCTTCTGCTCCGCGACGTGATGGAGGACATGGACGAGCGAGGCGAGCCGTTCGATCGGCATGTCCCGATCGGGATCATGGTCGAGGTCCCCTCAGCCGCACTTATGGCCGAGGTCTTCGCCGCCGAGGTCGATTTCTTCTCGATCGGCACCAATGACCTCGTGCAATACACGCTCGCGGTCGATAGAACCAACGAGCGCGTCGCGGGGCTCTACCAACCCGCCCACCCGGCCGTGCTCAAGCTGATCCGCAACGTGACCCGGGCCGCGAAGAAGTACTCGTTGCCCGTTTCCTGCTGCGGCGAGGCCGCCGGCGACCCCGGATACGCCCTGTTGTTGCTCGGGCTCGGTCTGCGTACCCTATCGGTGACGAGCGGGTCGATCCCGCGCCTCAAGCGGTTCGTGCGAGAGGTGACGATCCCCCAATGCGAGCGCGTGGCGCGAAAGGCGCTGACGTTCGATTCAGCAGTACAGGCCGCGGCATTTCTCCGCGACCAGACTCGGAACATGCTCCCCGAAGCGTTCTTCGACCCGGCTGACGAACGCTGAGGGGCGAACAGAAACTCGGCGGGTCGCTCAGGCGTCCGCCCCGACAGCACTCGACCCCACGGGGGACCGGCGAGAGCCGACCCCGATGCTCAGGCCCGACCGCGCTCCCGGGAAAGTAGCGCGAGAGGCTCGAACCCCTCGCTCCGGCTCAATCGCCGGATGCCAGGATGCAGGCGCTCCGGCGCTCCAGGGTCGCGCTCGACGGACGGCTTCAAAGCACCCGCCCTAGCAAGGCGGACTCATGTCGAAATCACGGATGGTCATCAACTACGTCCCCGGCGAGCACTGCCGGATCGCGATGGTCGAGGACGGACGCGTCGAGGAGTACTTCGCCGAGCGGATGGACGCGATCTCGCGCGTCAACAACATCTACTCGGGCATCGTCAAGAACGTCGAGTCCGGCATCCAGGCCGCGTTCGTCGACTTTGGCATCGGTGAAGCAGGCTTCCTCCACGTCTCCGACCTCCACCCGCGCTACTTCCCCGGCGCCGATGAGGACGAAGCTGAACGCGTCGGCAAGAAGACGCCACGCCGCGAGCGCCCGCCGATTCAGAAAGCCCTCAAGCGCGGGCAGCGCGTGCTCGTGCAGGTCCTCAAGGAAGGCGTCGGCACCAAGGGCCCCACGCTCACGAGCTACCTCTCCATCCCCGGGCGCTTCCTCGTGATGATGCCCCACATGGACAAGGTCGGCGTCTCCCGCAAGGTCGAAGACGAAGAGACCCGCCGCAAAATGCGCCAGGTGCTCGATCAGCTCGAACTCCCCGACGGATTCGGCTTTATCCTCCGCACCGCCGGCTTCGACCGCAACAAGACCGAGCTCAAGCGCGACCTCGCCTACCTCCAGCGTCTATGGAAAGACCTCGACAAGCGCCAGACCAACAAGAATCAGCCGCGACTGCTCTACGCCGAGAGCGACCTGCTCGTGCGCACGTTGCGCGACTCGCTCACGACCGACGTCGGCGAGGTCGTGATCGACGACGAGCACGCCCTCGCACGCGCCGCACGCTTTCTTAAGATCGTCGCCCCGCGCTCCGGCGTGAAGCTCTCCCGCTACACCGGCAAGCGCCCGATCTTCCACGCCTTCGGGCTCGAGTCGCAGCTCAAGCTCATGCACGAGCGCGAGGTGCCGCTCAAGTCGGGCGGGCGCCTGGTGATCGACGAGACCGAGGCGGTCGTCGCGATCGACGTCAACTCCGGACGCATGCGCTCCGCGAAGGACGCCGACCAGAACGCCCTCAAGACCAACATGGAAGCGGTGGACGAGATCTGCCGGCAGATCCGCCTGCGCGACCTCGGCGGCATCGTCATCAACGACCTCATCGATATGCGTCTTGCAGCCCATCGCAAGCAGGTGGAGACGCGCTTCAAGGAGCGCCTCAAGCGCGATCGCGCGAAGTCGTCGATCGCCCCGATCTCCCCGTTCGGCATTCTTGAGATGACCCGACAGCGGATGCGCGGGAGTCTGAGTTCACAGACCTACGCCGAGTGCCCCTCCTGCCACGGGCGTGGGGGGCTCAAGCGTCCATCAGCCGTAGCTGCCGAGGCGCTGCGCGAACTCGCCAACACGCTCGATTACGACCGCGTGTCGCGCGTGGAACTCGTCGTCTCGCCGCGCGTCGCCGGCGAGTTGCTTTCGAGCGGGCGTCGCTCGCTCACGCGGGTTGAGCGCTCCAGCGGCAAGCATGTGGACGTGCGCATCTCCGACACGGTCGGCGCAGACAGGTACGTGCTCTACGGATACGACGATCAGGGCGCGGATATCGCGATCGACCGCTTGCCCACACCGCCGAGCCCAGACAAGCTCATCGAGGCATGGGTGGACGACGGGCGCGATCTCGGCGACGAGTTGGAGGTCGAGGAAGAGATCGAGGAGGAAGTCGTCGAAGAGCCGACGCACCCGATCGAGATCGACATGCCCGCGGACGAAGACGCAGACGACGAAGAGGAAAGCGAAGGCTCCGGCAAGAAGAAGCGCAAGCGCCGACGTCGGCGCAAACGCAAGAGCGACGACGCCGAGAGCTCGGGCGACTCAGAATCCACCGACGAGAGCGCAGATGCGGGCGAAACCGTCGGCGCGGATGGCGCGGACGATTCGGGTGATGAATCATCAGACGAGGATGGGGGCGAAGGCGCGCCCGCGAAGAAGAAGCGTCGCCGCCGCGGGCGCAGGCGGCGAGGCAAGAGCGCCGACGACCAGAGCGCTGAGGAGCACGGCGAAGACTCTCCAGAGAGCAGCGGCGCCGATGCCCCCGATGGAGACGATACCGGAGCCGAATCGAGCGACGACGCATCGTCAGACGGGGATTCGAACGCAACCGAGGACGCCGAAACCGATGCTCCAAAGAAGAAGCGTCGCCGCCGCCGTCGTGGGCGTCGTGGGCGTGGGTCTGGCGAGGGCGATGAATCTGGCGAGAACACTCCCGCGTCAGAACACGAAGATGGCGATGCCGAAGCTCCCGCCTCCGAGCCGACGCCGGACGAGGCTCCCTCCGAGCCCGCCAAGAAGAAGACACGTCGCCGTCGCAAGAAGGCCGCGAGCACAGAAGCCGAGCCCGCCCCCAAGGGCGACGAATCACCCGATGCGCAGGCGAACGACGACGAACCCAAGGGCCCCCGTCGTCGTTCGCTCTATGGCAAGGGGCGTCGCAAGCTCTCGCCAAGCGAGGTCGCCAAAGCCGCAACGCGTAAGGACTCGTAATGGGCGACGTGTGCCGAATCGCGATCCTCGGTTCGGCGGGGTCGATCGGCACGCAGGCCCTCGACGTGCTGGCGCACCTCAACCGCGAACACGCGGAGGGGCGATGGGCCACGCGATACGAGGTCGTCGGGCTCGCGACGGGGCGGCGCGCCGATGTCCTCGCCATGCAGGCACAACACTGGCCCGAGGCGACCCTCGCGCTGCGTGACGCAGCCGAAACCTCACTCCCCCGCGCCGCGATCACCGGCGCCGATGGCGCCGAGCGCATCGTCCGCGAGACCAAGCCCGACCTCGTGATCGCCGCGATCGTTGGGTTCGCCGGCGTCGCGCCCACGCTCGCCGCGGTTGAGCTTGGCATCGACGTCGCCCTCGCGAATAAGGAATCGCTCGTCGCTGCGGGCGATCTCATCATCAACGCGGCACAACGCACCGGCGCGCAGCTGCGCCCCGTGGATTCCGAGCACTCCGCGCTCTGGCAGGCCCTTGCTGCAGCTCCGCGTGCGCACGACGCCGTCATGCCCGTCCCCCCGCTTGATGGCGTCGCGGTCGGCGTCCGCCGCCTCATCCTGACCGCATCCGGCGGCCCGTTCCGCAAGACCCCCGCGGCCGATCTCTACAACGCGACCCCCGCCGCAGCCCTCGACCATCCGACCTGGGACATGGGGCCCAAGGTCACCATCGACTGCGCCTCGCTCACCAACAAGGCCCTCGAGCTCCTCGAAGCGCACTGGCTCTTCGGCGTCGGTCCTGATCGGCTCGCTGTCGTCATCCATCCCCAGTCCATCGTGCACTCCATGATCGAGATGGACGATGGCTCGGTCATCGCGCAGCTCGGCACCACCGACATGCGCACACCCATCCAGTACGCCATCACCCATCCCGAGCGCGCCCAAGCTCCGGTCTCACGGCTCAATCTCGCAGAAGTGGGGCGGCTTGATTTCGAGGAGCCCGATCATGAACGCTTCCCCGCCCTGCGCTTGGCGGAGCGCGTCATGCGCGACGGTGGCACCGCCGGCGCGATCTTCAACGCTGCGAACGAAGCCGCAGTCGAGGCCTTCATCGACGGTCGCATCCCCTTCGGCAGGATCGGTGAACTCGTGCGGGACGCGCTCGACGAGGTCGTGCCGCAGGCGGCGTCCACGCTGGATGAGATCAAAGAGGCCGACAGCCGCGCTCGCGCATGGGTGTCAGAGCGACTGCGGCGGGGGCGGTAGATCGACGAGTTGACGATTCCGCGATTCCGCGCCGCCTTCCGGCATCGCAAACAACGCAGCCATCTGACGCTTCTGGATCCCCATGACCACCGTCGCCGCCAGCGCGGCGCCGCCTATCCAAAAGAGGTCGCTCGCCGCATCGATCCACTCGGCAACGAGCATCTCCCCGTGCGTCGTCGCGTGAAACGAAACACGGGCGGCGGCCGTGCCGAGTGAGTTGCCGGCGAGCCAGCACGTCCACCACAGCACCAAGAGCGCCGGCGTGCGATGCGAAGGCCAAGCATCTGGGTCCGCGGTCGGATACGCGAGTGCGTCCGCGGAGCGCCAAAGATCGTTCACCGCCTGAAACGGCTTGACGAGGTTCGCGAAGGGCACGAACCACCAGCCCACCGCCCAGCCCGGTGAGATGCGCAGCCCATTCGTGCCCAACGCCCGCGCGTTGACCGACGCGTGGTGCAGCCAAATGAGAAATACGATCGTGCAGACCACCTGCACGACGAACGCGCCAAGCGAGAGCAGAACGTCGACCACCTCGAGTGCGGTGAAATCCTGCGGCAGGGCCGCGGAGCGATCGCCGCCGGCGAGCTCGATGATGAGAAGCAGGCCCACGCCCAACATGGCGAGCCCCAACACCCCAATGACGAGGAACAGCACGACCGACGCGTTCGCCAGGCCGGTCAGATTGCGAAAGCGAGCACCCGCCATGCGGGGAGAATACAGCGTGCCGAGCCCTAAGCCACCGACTTCGCGCCCTGAGAATCGAGGGTCTTCACCGTTTCTTCATCGATCGCCAGTGCGTCGGCGGTGGGGGCGTCGGCGAGGGGCTTCCCGTTCTTATCGGTGAGCGGTCGGCCGTCCAGCGTCGTGATGATCGGGATCGGGTGCGCCTTGTCGTGCTTCGCGAGCGCCGCTTCCAGTTCCGCCCGCTTCTTCTCATCGAGTTCGGTCCACTTCCCGCGCCCGCGACACTTCGGGAACCGCGAGCACCCGAGCCAAGGCCCGCGCACGCCGTTCCGCAGGTTAAGCGGCGCCTCGCACGTCGGGCACGGCAGGTCCGTCTCCAGCGGCGGCTGGCTCGGCGCGGTCACCTTCCCCTTCTTGTCCAAGTTCAGGATGATGCCCACCGACTGCGGCTCGCCCTCGTGCAACTGCGTCGCGAGGAACGGCCCAAACCGCCCCGTCTTCTTCACCATCGGGCGACCGGTCACCGGGCAGCGCACGTTGACGATCTCGTCCTTGCGCGGACGCCCCATGCGATCGACGGGGCACGCATACTTGCAGTCCGGATAGCGCGAACAGCTCAGGAACCGTCCGTTGCGCCCGAACCGGTACACGAGCGACGAGCCGCACTCCTCGCACCGGTATTCCTCCGGCGCCGGTTGCACTTCCGCCTTGGCGTGCGAGAGCTCCTCGTGTGCGCGTTCGAGGTTCTCTTTGAACGGGCCGTAGAACCGCTGGAGCATCTCGATCCAGTCGAGGTGCTCCTCCTCGACCTTGTCGAGTTCGGATTCCATCTCGCGCGTGTACCCCACATCCATGATGCGCGGGAACGCCTCGATGAGCTTGTCCGTCACCACCTCGCCCAGGTCCGTCGCATACAGGCGACGCTCGATCTGCTCGACATACTTGCGATCCATGATCGTCTGCATGATCGCGGCGTACGTACTCGGGCGCCCGATGCCCTCCGACTCGAGCACTTTGATCAGGCTCGCCTCGGTGTATCGCGCCGGCGGGCTCGTGAACTTCTGACGCACGTCAAACGCGAACGGATGGAGCGGCTTGCCCTCCGCGAGGGGAGGCAGCGTCGCCTCGTCGCTCGCGGTCGGCACGCCGGTCACACGGTAAAACCCGTCGAACACCAGCACGCGCCCCGTCGCCTTGAACGTGCAGGGTGTCTTCGGATCCTGCCCACCCTCGATCAGAATCGTCGTCGAATCCCACTGCGCCGCCGACATCTGGCACGCGAGGAACCGCTCCCAGATCAGCGTGTAGAGCTTGAGCTCGTCCGGCTTGAGCGCGCGCTTCATCGAGTCCGGCGTGCGCGCCACATCGGTCGGGCGGATCGCCTCGTGCGCCTCCTGCGCCGCCTTGTTCGACGAGCGGAAGACGTTGGGCTTCTCCGGCACGTACTTCTCGCCAAACGTCTTCGTCGCGTAGTCCCGCGCCATCGCGATCGCTTCGGGCGCGAGGTGCGTCGCGTCGGTACGCATATAGGTGATCAGACCGACCGGACCCTCGCCCGGGACATCGACACCCTCATAGAGCGACTGCGCAGCCCGCATCGTCCGCTGCGCCCCGAAGCCCAGGCGCGTCGACGCCGCCTGCTGAAGTGTCGAGGTGATAAACGGCGGCGCGGGTCGGCTCGTGGTCCGCTTCGTCTCGATCGACTTCACCGCGTACGGCGTCTTGGGATCGGCGACGCCGCTCACCGTGCGCTTGAATCGCGCCGGTCCGCGCCCGTCGGCATCCTCGCGCACTTCGCTCGTGATACTCGTCAGCCCGACCCGCTCGGCGATCGTGCGCACGCGTTCGGTCAGGTCCTCCGGAGCCGTGTCGTCCGAGCCGATGCCGCGGACGTCGAACTTCTCGCCCCCGACCTCGACCAACTCCGCCCGGATCGCCTTGCGCTCACCGAGCCATGCGTTCTGCGCCTTGAGCGTGGGGGGGTTGCCCTTCTCATCGCGCCCGTCGAGGAGCGTCGCCCACGCCGGACCGAGCTTGCCCGCCTCGACCGGCGAGAGTGTGAAGAGCCCGTCGATCGACCAGTACTCATCGGGCACGAACGCCCTGATCTCGCGTTCACGCTCCACCACAAGCCGAACCGCCACGCTCTGCACGCGACCGGCAGAGAGCCCCCGCGCGACCTTCTTCCAGAGCAGGGGCGAGACCTGATAGCCCACGATGCGGTCGAGGATCCGCCGCGCCTGCTGCGCGTTGACGCGATCCTCGTCGATCGGGTGCGGGTTCTTGAACGCCTTGTCGATCTCGGCCTGCGTGATCGCGGCGAAGATCACCCGCTGTGCGTTCGCCGAGTCGATCCCCAACTCCTGCGCCAGGTGCCACGCGATCGCCTCGCCCTCGCGATCGAGGTCGGTGGCGAACCAGACCTTGCCGCCCGAGCCCGTCGCGTCTTTGGCAGCCCGCTTGAGGTCGCGGACCACGCTCTCCTTGCCGTCGAGCACCTGGTAGGTGGGGGTGAACCTCCGATCGAGGTCCACGCCCGGCACGGGGCTCTTGTCGCCCTTGGGCGCCTTGCTCGGGAGGTCGCGGACGTGCCCGACCGACGCCAAGACGACGTAGTTGGACCCCAGGTACTTATTGATGGTCTTGGCCTTCGACGGGCTCTCGACGATCACCACGTCCTTGCCGGTCGCCTCGCCCGCCGAGTACGACTGACGCTTCCCGCGCGCACCGCCTCCGCTCCTGGCTGGGGCCTTCTTGGCGGTCTTCTTGCGGGCTGCCTTCTTCTTTGCCATCGGGCTCTCCGGGGCGGACAGAACCCCGCCGTCGGGTCGGAGTCAAGCCCGACGACGCCGGCGAGGAACAAAACGCGCCCCGCGCGACCCATCGTCGGCCCGTTGGAACCAATCCCGCTATACACCCCCGTTTGCACCTCTAAAGCACTGATTCACAAGGGCTTGGGCGATCTCCGATCGGTCGGCGTCCGGGCCTGCAATCACCATGGACCCAGGGAAAACCCGCAGTCTGCGTAACCAAGTCCGCTGTTGCTTGGCGAACCGCCGAGTCTCGATCTTGATGCGCTCGACCGCCTCGTCGAGGGTGAGGCGTCCCTCGAAGTAGGCGACGAGCTGCTTGTACCCCAGCGCCTCGCGGGCGGTGGGCCCGAGGCGCTCTCGCGTCCAGAGGTCGTGAGCCTCGGCGACGAGCCCGCGCTCGACCATCGCGCGCACGCGGGAGTTGATGCGCCGGTTGATCGCCTCGGGCTCCCAGTCGAGCACGGCGAGCAGGATGTCGGCACGTGGCTCCGCATCCCACTGCCGCTGGAGTTCGGTGATCGGTGTGCCCGTTTGCTCGAAGACCTCGAGCGCGCGCACGGTGCGCCGCTCGTCGTTTGGGTGAATCCGCTCGGCGGCTGCGGGATCAATCCGCGCGAGCCTCGCGCGGCGCTCGGGCTGGGGGATCGCCTGCAGTCTCGCGCGGACGGCCTCGTCGGGTGGCGGGCCCTCGAACATCCCCTCAAGCAGTGCCTTGGCGTAGAGGTGCGTGCCGCCGACGACGATGGGCAGCGCGCCACGCTCGCGGAGCTGTTCGATGATCGGCTCCGCGCCCGCGAGCCAGTCGTGGACGGTGAACGTCTCGGTGGGGTCGGCGACGTCGATGAGGTGGTGCGGTGCGCGCGCGCGCTCCTCGGGGGAGGGCTTGGCGGTGCCAATGTCCATCTCGCGGTAGACGGCGAAGGCGTCGGCGGAGATGACCTCTGCGTCGACACCCGCTGCGCGCGCGGCTTCAACAACGCCGAGCGCGAGCGCCGATTTGCCGCCCGCGGTGGGGCCGACGATTATCGGAAAGCGAGCGATCACGCCCGACTCTACGGGGATGCGGGTTTGGGGATGAAGCAACCGCGCCGGGTCGCCCCGGCGCGGCTGGTGGGGTGGTGGGGCTGCGTCCGCTTACGGGCAGGCGCTCTGGTAGTCGGCCAGGAAGGCGAAGAAGTCGTTGGTGTTCTTGTACCCGTCGCCGTTGTAGTCGCCCGGGCAGGGCTTGCCGATGCCGAAGAGGTGGACGTTGTCGATCGCGGACGAGGCGAGGGACTGGCTGAAGCGCGCTTCATCGACGCGGCTCGCGCCGAGCGGGCCGGCGTATTCCTGGACGCCGTTGATGTAGACCTTGAGCTCGTCGTTCACGACATCGGCGATGTACTCGACGTGGTAGGCCACCCCGGCGGAGAGCGAGCGGATGACGTAGTTGTCGCCATTGGCGAGGTTGTCGATCTCGAACCCGCTCGCCGAGAGGCGGAGAACGCGGATGGTCGGGACGTCAAAGAACACCGAGAGCTGTCCGCCGAGCCATGTGACATCAAACTCCAGGGTGTACTTGCCGTAGACCTGGGAGAAGCCGTTGGGGTTGGCGGTGTCGAGGGCGAGCTGGATCTGGTCGTAGGTCTCGCCGGCCGCGGGTGAGAGGCGCAGCGGCTTGTCGGTGAGCCCGCCGTGCGAGGCGACGACGTTGGGCGATCCGAAGCGGATGTTGGACGGGAGGGTGCGCGGGGCGGGGTCGGTGGAGGTGCCGACGACGGCGCCGGTGGTGGTCGAGCCGAAGCCCATCCAGTAGAGGGTGGTCTGCTCCTGCGCGAGGGCGGAGCCGGCGAGTGTGGCCAGAGCGGCAGCGGCGGTCAAAGAACGCATGGTCAGTCTCCGTGTGTGTTTGAGAGATTGAGCCCGTGCCAGCCGACGGGCTTGTGCCCTTTCAGACGGGAGGCTCGTTGGCAAGGGGCCATCGTCTTTCCGGGTCGCGCGTACGATGACCGGTGCCCATACCCCGTGTCGCGATCGTCGGCCGCCCCAACGTGGGCAAGAGCTCGCTGCTCAACCTCATTGCGTGTGAGAAGGTGGCGATCGTCGATCCGACGCCCGGGGTGACGCGCGACCGCGTCGCGATCGTGCGTGATCTGCAATCTCCTGATGGCGCCGGCGCACCGAAGCCGGTCGAGTTCACCGACACGGGCGGGTACGGCGTCTACACGGCTGAGGGCGGTCGGTACGACGAGGTGGGGGCCGACCTGCACGCGCTGACCGGCGACATCGAGCGCCAGATCGCGCACGCGGTGGGGACAGCCGACCTCGTGCTCTTCTGCATCGACGCCCAGGCCGGACCCACGCCGTCCGACGAGGAGATCGCAATGCTCCTGCGCCGCGGAGGCCTACGAGGCGATCGCCCGCGCGAGGGCGCCGGACCCCTGGTGCGTGTGGTGGCGACCAAGGTGGACGGGCCCAAGTGGGAAGCGCACGCGATGGAGATGGCGGGGCTCGGGCTGGGCGAGCCGCTGATGATCTCGTCGAAGAGCAACTACTTCAGGCGTGAGTTCCTCGACTCGCTCTACGAGACGCTGCCCGAGGTGAACGAGCCCGCGCCGCCCCCAGCGGACCTGAGCGTGGCGGTGATCGGCAAGCGCAACGCGGGCAAGAGCTCGCTGATCAACGCGTGGGCGGACGAGCCGCGCGTGATCGTGTCCGAGATCGCGGGGACGACCCGCGACGCCATCGACGTGCGTTTCGAGTTCGACGGGCGGAGCGTGGTGGCGATCGACACCGCCGGTCTTCGCAAGAAAAAGAGCTTCCAGGGCGCGATCGAGTGGTACGCGTTCGATCGCGCAAAGCGCGCGGTCGAACGGTGCGACGTAGTGGTGCTGCTGATCGACGCGACGACCAAGATCTCGCAGATCGACGAGCAACTCGCGATGCTCGCGCAGAAGGCGTACAAGCCGGTCGTGATCGTGGTGAACAAATGGGACCTCGCGGAGGGGATGCCGAGCGCCCGCGGAAGGCCGGTGCGGCCTGACGACTACGAGAAGTACCTTCGCAAGGAGCTTCAGGGGCTGTCGTTTGCACCGATCGTGTTCGCCTCGGCGACCGAGAGCGTGAACCTCCGCGGTATTGTGGAGGTTGCGTTCGACCTGCTCGAGCAGGCACGCACCCGCGTCGGCACGGGCAAGCTCAACCGCCTGATCCAGGAACTCGTCGACACGCGCGGGCCTTCGAGCAAGCTCGGCACGCAATGCCGGGTGTACTACGCCGCCCAGGTGTCCACGCACCCGCCGACGATTGTGCTCATCGTGAACCGCCCGGACCTCTTCACGGACAACTACGAGCGTTTCCTGCTCAACCGGTTGCGCGAGGAACTGCCCTTTGAGGAGGTGCCGATGCGCCTCGTGGTGCGGGCTCGCTCGAAGCGCGAGCGCGGCACGCATTGGACCGAGGAGGACCTCGCGGAGGCGCCGCTTTCGGAGGGTGAGGTGAGCGACATCCTGGCGGACCTCCCCGCCGACGCGGACGCGTATTTTGACGAGGACTGACCGCTAAAGGGCGGTAGGTCGTGGGCGCGGGGGCGGAATGCTTGCCGCGGGCAGATCGGCGCGGTAGATCATTAAGGAGAGGCGCGGTGGTGATCGCCGTCGCGGAGGTCCGAGAACGCGCTGTGGGCGCAGGGAGTTGTCATGACCCGCTTCATCGCCATCGTTGCCGGGGCGGCCATCGTGCCGAGTGCTCTCGCGCAAGCCACTCTCACGGTTGACCAGTCGCAGTCATCGGTGGAAGTCACGCTTTCGGCGGCGTCGCTCTCGGATTCCGATTCGTCGCCGGTGATGGGGTTCTTTGACCTCGAACTCGACGACTACGAGACGCCCGGGCAAGTGAAGGTCTGGGACTTCGACCTCGCGCTCACCGAGGACCTGAACATCGTGCTGAGCGCGGGGTTCCTCGGGCAGTTCACGATCGACCTGTCCGGTCTCGGGATCTCCTTTGCGGCCGACGGGCCCGTCGGGCCGGCGGAGGTTGACGCCAATGGCGACTTCGCGCTGCAGGACGTGCCGGCGAACCTGCGTGGCACGGGCGTCTACATGGGCACCGGGCTCTTCGCCGCGGCAGGCTCGGGCGAGTTTGATCTCGTCGACTTCAGCCCCGCTGCGACCGTGATCGCCGGCACGATCTCGGTCTCGAACGGCGTCGTCACCTACACCGGGATGCTCGCCAACTCGGTCACGCAGGACCTCAACGGCATCCAGGTGACGGTTGAAGTTGACGGCGCGATGGTCGCGTCCGGCGATGCGCCCGCGTGTGCTGCCGATCTGACCGGCGAAGGGGACGTGAACACCAACGACTTCTTCGCGTTTCTCTCGCTCTACCAGGCGCAGGACCCAAGAGCCGACTTCGCGCCCGATGGACAGATCAACACCAACGACTTCTTTGCGTTCCTCGCGGCCTATCAGGCGGGGTGCTGAGTCTGGCGACCACCAAGTCGTGATGGGGTTGGCCGGGCCGCGCCAGCGCGCAGTGGGTCCGCGCTCCGCATCGCAGTTGCGGTCCCTCTCTTCCTACGCTTCCCCATGACCGACGTGATCGAGACCGACGTGCTGATCGTCGGCGGCGGGCCCATCGGGATGGAAGTCGCGTGGCGCCTCAAGGGCGTCGGCGTTGCGTGTCAGCAGGTCGAGGCGGGCGAGCTCGGCGCGACGTTTGGGTGGTGGGCGCCCAACACACGGTTCTTCTCGAGCCCGGAACGCATCGCGATCTGCGGCGTGCCGCTCGTCACCGCCGATCAGGGCAAGTGCACCGGCGAGCAATACCGCGACTACCTCCGCGCGGTCGCGGTGCAGCACGACCTTCGTGTGCGCACGTTCGAACGAGTCGTCTCCATCGCGAGGCTCGACGAGGGCGGGTTCGAGGCGCACACGGAGCGCTCGGAGCACGGCGTCGGGGGCGTGGACGAGATCATCCGCACGATGGCCGCGGGCAATGCGCCGGTGTATCGCCGGTATCGCGCGCGGCGTGTGGTGCTCGCGATCGGGAACATGCACCGCCCGCGCGAGCTGGGTGTGTCCGGCGAGAGCCTGCCGCACGTGTCGCACTACTTCGAAGGGCCGCACCGGCACTTCGGGCGGCGGGTGCTGATCGTGGGGGGGAAGAACTCGGCGGTGGAGGCGGCGCTGCGCTGCTGGCGCGCGGGCGCGGAAGTCACGATGAGCTATCGCGGGTCGAAGCTCGACGAGAAGCGCGTGAAGTACTGGCTGCGCCCGGAGATCGAGTGGTTGATCGAGCGCGGCGAGATCGCGTGGATGCCGCACACGCGCGTCGTGCGCATCAAGCCGGACGCCGCGCACCTGGCGTCGGCAGGCGATGGCGCGTCGAAGGAAGAAGAACGCGAGGTGCCCGCGGACGACGTGCTCCTGCTGACCGGGTACGTGCAGGATTCGACGCTCTTCGATCAGCTCGGGCTTGAGCTGGTGACGGAGACGCGGCGCCCGCGCCTCGATTCGGAGACGCAGGAGTCGAGCGTGCCCGGTGTGTACGTCGCGGGCACCGCGTGCGCGGGGTCGATGACGCGGGCGACGGTCTTCATCGAGAACGCGCACGTGCACGCCGAGCGCATCGCCGCGGCGATCGCGGGGGGTGGGACGCCGGAGGAGGCGCCCGCGGCTCCGGAGTATGGCGTGCTTGAGGAAAGCTGAGCCTCACCGCATTCGACGCTGTGGTCGCCTGTGCTTCCCTCCGGGCACGGCGTCAGCGGGCGCTGGTCTTCAGCGGGCGAGCCGCACGGTCCGGCGGCAATGCGGATGAGAGGATTCGAACCTCCACGGGGTTTTACCCCCACTAGGACCTGAACCTAGCGCGTCTGCCAGTTCCGCCACATCCGCGTGCGGGTGGGACGATAGGCGGCCCGGGTCCCATAGCGGACATCCAGAGATCAGTGACCCTGCTTGTTCGCACGGAGCCGTGGGGCTGGCCGCAAGTCCGGTCGTCGTCATAGGTTGGGCGCGAAGGCCTGTTTGGTCCGGTGTCTTACCCCGGGTGCTCAGTCGTTACAGGCGGACCGCGAGCACGCAAATGCCCATCGGGGAGTTCATGGGCGGGCCCGGGTCGTCGATGGGAGAACTGCCCGCGGCGCGGGGGTTCTGGAGGAGCCCCGTGCCGGGGGCGCGCCCGTCGGGTGTGCCGGAGGGCGAGTCGGACTTGTGGCCCCTCTTGGGGCAAGCGCGCGTGCTTGATTCGAGGAGTGTGCTGATGAACGGACGGAACAAGGGTTTGAATCGGGGCTTCACGCTGGTCGAGATCCTGATCGTGGTCGTGATCCTCGGGATTCTCGCGGCGATCGTGGTCCCCCAGTTCACGAACGCCGCCAACGACGCCCGTGCGGGCAACCTGGCGACGCAGCTGAAGTCGCTGCAGAACCAGATCGAGCTCTACGCGGCCCAGAACAACGGCGCCTACCCGGACCTCTCCGCGGACTGGACGGCGCTGACGGGCGGCAACTACATCAAGGATGAGCCGCTCAACCCGGCCTTCCCGGGCGACAACACCGCCAAGGCGTCGGTCGGCGAGAGCGCCACGGCCGCCACTTGGGGTTCGGCGACGACCGCTTGGGTTTGGAACTCGGCTGACGAGCTGATCCGCGCCTCGTACTACGACGAGGACGCCAACCAGGTCACCACGACCGCGACCGACTGATTGCTGACTTGATCTCAGCGGCCGCGCCCCCGCAAGGGCGCGGCCGTCTTCGGACTTCTGGGCTGGGGCGGAGGATGAGCGTGACGCGTCGGGCATTCACCCTGGTCGAGATTCTCATCGTCGTGGTGATGCTCGGCATCCTCGCTTCGGTCGTGCTCCCGCAGTTCGCGGGGGCTTCAGACCAGGCTCGCGAGTCCGCGACGTATCACGAGGTGCAGAAGATCCGTCGCGCGATCTCGGTGTACGGGGCCCTCAACTCCGGGCGGCTTCCAACCGTCACGGCGGGCGACGGCACTTGGGGCGAGCTCGTTACCGCGGACTATCTCCGCGAACCCCCGATCAATCCCTATGTGGGCGGTGTGAATCGCAAGGTGATCGCCATCGATTCAATGGCCGATGTCGCTTATCAGCAAACTCACGGGTGGGTGTACGACGATACCGATGGTGACGTTTGGGCGGGGTCGTTCGATGCAAACGACGAACCGCTGCCCAGGCCCTAGGAGTATGACGATGACTCGTACCAACACCGAGATTGCGACCAAGCACCGACTCAGCAGCCAGCAGTGGCTCGCCCTGATCGCCGCCATGTTCACGCTCGTTGCGATGCGCTACGCGCCGTCGTACGCGAACGCGGACCCCGATCGCGGCGGCTCCAGCCTGGGCAACTCCCTCGCGCAGCGCGAGGAGATGATCACGCAGCTCGAGCTGCTCAACAAGCGGCTCGAGAAGCTCGAGAAGGCGCTGGTCGCCGATGCGAAGGACCGCGGCACCCAGCTTGAGCAGGTCGAGCGAGCGGTCTTGAACGCGGGCGTCGGCGTTGGTCGCAAGCTCGACAAGATCGAGAAGGCGATCGGTGCGCAGCAGGGCGAAGTGGCGCCCGTGAGCGACTAATCAGCGGGCGGGTTGGAGGAGAGCCAGCATGGCGCAGTGGCGTCGCGCGTACACCCTGATCGAGATGCTACTCGTCGTCGCGATCCTCGGCATCATGGGCGCGATCCTCGTGCCCTCGCTGGGCGATGCCCAGGTGCTGCGGGTGCAGGCGGCGGTACGGACCATCGTCTCGGACATCACCTTCGCCCAGACCGATGCGCTCGGATACCAGGCGAGGCGCGCGATCGTCTTCGACGTCGAGCATAACTCGTACTCGGTCTGCGAGGTGATCGACTCGGGCGGCGGCGTCACCTACGAACCGCTGTACTACTCGGCGGGTGACAGCGGGCGTTACATCGTGTCGTTTGACGCCAAGCAGTTCGACGGATCGGTGATCACCGAAGCGGGGTTCGACGACGACACGGTCCTCATCTTCGATGAGCTCGGCACGCCCGTGCTGACAGCGACGGGGGCGACCGCCGGGGCTGGCGGCTCGGTGTACGTCGAGGGCAACGGGTCGACGTTCCGCATCGATGTGTCCGCGTACACGGGCAAGGTCACCGTCAACCGCGTGGGCGCAACGCCATGACGCACGGGCGGGGGAGATCCACGCTGTGGGGGGCGGCCCGCGTGTGCGCTCTCGGGGGCGCGGTGCTCGCCGGGCTCCTGTTCTGGTCGCGCCTCAAGGTCGTGACCGATACGCCCCGATCCGCGTACGCGGTCCCCGGCGAAGAGAAGCAGGCGCCGCATGGGAAGGCGCCGGACGCGGATGCTGAAGGGGATACCCCCGCGCCCGCCGACGCCGACTAGCCGGCTCGCTTCCCGCGATCGCCAAACACCCGGATGCTCTGTACGCTCGCGTCATGGCGATCTACGTCGGTACGTCCGGGTTCAGCTACAAGGAGTGGAAGGGCCCGTTCTACCCGGAGGACTTGCCGGCGAAGAAGATGCTCTCGTACTACGCGTCACGCCTGGGCGCGGTCGAGATCAACAACACGTTCTACCGCTTGCCCAAGGCGAGCGTGCTGGAGGGATGGGCCGCGGAGGTGCCGGCGGGCTTCCGCTTCTCCATCAAGGCGTCGAGACGCATCACGCACATGAAGCGCCTGAAGGACGCGGGTGACGAGACGGGCTACCTGCTTGAGACCGTGCGCGCGCTCGGCGACAAGCTCGGCGTCGTGCTCTTCCAACTGCCGCCCAATCTCAAGGCCGACCTGGATCGGCTTCGCGAGTTCCTCACGCTGATCCCGGGTGACATCCGTGCGGCGTTCGAGTTCCGCCATCCGTCGTGGCTCGAGGCCGACGAGACGGTCGACGCCCTGCATGGCGCGGGCGCGGCCGTGTGCGTCGCCGAGACCGACGAAGGGATGGAAGGGCAGATGGCGCGGGGGCCCGGTTGGGGATACCTGCGCTTGCGCAAGACGGCGTACGCGGACAGCGCGTTGCAGTCATGGGCCGACGCGGTGCGCGGCGCGGGCTGGGACGAGGGATTCGTCTTCTTCAAGCACGAGGACGCGGGCGCGGGCCCGAAGATGGGCGAGCGATTCGTCGAGTTGCTGTCCGGCTGACGCGTTTACCCCCCGCCGTCCTTCTTGCCGCCGCCGATCAGGTTACCGATCCCGTCGATGAGATTGCCCGGGTTCACCGGGTTGTTCTCGTTGAGGGGGCTGAGCGTGCGAACGAACATGTCGACATCCGGCCCCGTCTTCGGCGACGCGATGGGCCCGCGCGTGCGAAGCGGGAACTTGCTCGCCTGCCCGATGTTGCCGAGCACGGGGAGCTTGCCGAGCTTGACGACCTCGTCGGCAAGTGCGCCGACGGGCACGAACGTCAGCACGTCGAGGTTGCCCATGACGCCCGCGGCGGGATTGCGCGGGCCGGCCTTGAGATCGAGTTCCTTGTTGTTGTACTCGCGCGAGGAGAGGTTGATCACGCCGATGACCTCGGCCTCGAACTCGCCCACAGGCAGGATCACCTTGTCGTAAGTGACGATGCCGCGATCGGCGCGCAGCGTGACCGGATTGAGCCGCTTGCCGACCTCGCCGGCCGACTTGACGAACGGCGCCTTGATGAGCCCGGCGAAGTCGTTGCGCGCCGTGTACTTGGCGGTGCCGGGGTCGAAGACGAGCACGCCGTTGAGCCTGTCCATGTTGCCATCGGTCGGGATGACCAGGTTGGTCTGCGCGACCAATGTCGCGGGCTGGTCCTGTGGCGTCTTCTCGAACGACTGCACAAGCGGGAGAGGCTTGGTGAGGTCAGCGGTCAGGTCCTGCGTGAGGCGCGTGAGCGTCGCTATCGGCAACTCGCCCTGGTAGATGACCAGTGCGCCCGGACGGACCTCGCCCTTGATCGAGGCGTTGCCGTTGGCGGCCCGTGCATCCAGTTGGTAGGCGCCGCCGACACCAGAGAGGTGACGCACCCACCCCGACGCGCTCACCGACGGGCCGAGTGTCTTCTCGATGAGGTCCTGTCCGGCGAATGCGTCGATCAGACGCGAGGGGATCGACCGGAAGTTCAGGTTGGCGGAGACATTGGCCTTCTCGGGCGTCAGCGCGCCCGCGTTGTCGGCGAGCCCAAAGAGTGTGCCCTTGATCTCGCTCGCCTGTCCCTGCGCGCTGCGCTGTCCTGCGGCTTCCCAGCGCATCACGTTGAGCACGAAGCCCAGGTTGCCTTCCGCTTCCTGCGGCGGCGTGATGCGGAGTTCGACGCCGCCGAGCGAGGCCGGTGTGCTGCCACCGATCACGAGCTTGGTATCCGGCGCCGCGAGCGTACCGCGCGCCTTGAAGACGCCTGGCTTCAGAGGGCCCGCAGCGACGTCTTGCGGGAGAACGAGTTCGTCGAGCCCGATCTGCACGTTGACCGGTTCAGCGAACACGAACTTCGGCGGCGCCTCCGGGTTCTTGCCCTCACCGAGAAGATGGCGATTCGCCCACGCAGGCAGCAGTGTCGCGGTGATCGTGCCCGGCTCGACGAGGCGCAGCGTCTGTCCGGAGACCGCCATCCGCAGCGGCTGCGGCGTGTTGAGGCGCGGGCTCGCGACGTTGATTTGTGCGCGTCGGATCGGCACCTCACCGCCGGGGTCGAGGCTCGTGTCCAGGTCGAGTCGGAGTGTCTCGCCGACAAGCCCGGTGAGCAGGTCAGGCGAGCCGAGGATGCCATCGACGAATCCGACCGGCAGATCGCGCAGCTCCGCTTTGAGCGGGATCTCACCCGCGAGCTTCGTTCCGTCCCACGTGACAGTCGTTTCAGCGGTGATGCTCCCGGTCTTACCCGTCTGCACCGCGACGACCCGTCCGGAGGCGTTCGCCGCGATCTTGAGCGGCGGGCGCTCCGCGGGGATGTTGCGGATGGGCAGTTCCACGTGTGCGCGCCCGCCGCGCAGCGCGAAGTTGCCGAGGTCGCGCCGCCCGCCGCCGGGTTCGCTCGACGCGATCGTGACGTTGGAGACCGTGATGTCGGAAAGCTCCACGTCGGCGACGAAGTCGTTCGCGCAGCGTTCGAACGCGGGCACGTAGCCGTCCATCGGGAGCGAGAACGGCTTGACGACGAGCTTGATCGGCGCGTTCGCCGCGAGCGCGGGGGCCGGTCCCGCCGCGGGGTCCGCGGGCGCGTACGCGGCACGCAGCGCGTCGAGCGATGCGGGAGTCAGGCGAGTCGTGAGCTCGAACTTCGCCAGATCGAGGCGGAACGGCGCGACCGCCGCCTGGATCGTGCCGTTGGTGCCCGGCGATTTGATGTTCACGCCGAGGTCCGACAACGCATTGTCGGTGTGCGGCACGAGTGTCAGCGTGAGGTCCGCCTTCTGGCCGATCGACTCGCTCAGCACCGCGGGTATCGGAGAGGGGGTCCCATCCTCCGCCGGCGGCATGAACGCCGCAGCGAGCACCCGTATCGCCGCGCCCGGCACCTGCTTGAGCGCGAACGACGCCGAAGGACGCACCTCGCCGGGGCGCATCGACGATTGCACGGTCACATTGTCGCCCTCGGGGGCGACGAGCAGGCCTATCGCCTTCGCGTTGCCCTCCACATCGAAGCGGTCACCGCGGTACGCGAGGTTGGCGGTGAGCGTGGCCGTCGGATCGGCGCCCGGTGCGAGTTTCACTTCGGCGCGGCTCTCGCGCAGCACCACCTTCTCCCCCTCGGGCAGCGTCGGCGCGCTGACTTCCGTGCCGCCGAGCTGTGCGGTAAACGTGGCGCTGGTCAGATCGAGGCGCGGAGTTCGCGTGTCGGGATGGAACGGCACGTCAATCTGGAACGCGCGCACGCGCAGCTTGCCGCCCTGCCCGGAGCGAGTGAGCTGCGCCGCGTCGCCCGCGAGTGCATTGAGTAGCGGCGCCGCGTCGTCGTGGTCGATCTCGATCGTGCCGTTCGAGCGGATCGCCTTGTCCGTGATCGCGAGCGGCGCGATGACGCGGACGACCGGCGTCTTCGCCTCGAGCGTGATCGCGGTCTCGCCGGGCTTGCCGGTATCGGCGCTCAGCGCAAGACGCTCCACGCGCGCCCCCAGGTCGCGCGACACCACGATGCCCATCGGTTCGAGCATGCCGCCCGCGAAGCGATCGATCAGCGAGGCGGAGACGTCCGTCACCTCGAACGTGCCGCGCACGGTGGGGAGGCTGTCCGCGACGACGTGCCCGTGCTCGTCAAGCAGGTTGGTGATCGAGGCGTTCCTGAGTGCGATGCGCCCCGGGCTCTCGCCTTGCACGCCGGCCGGTGCGTCAAGGGCCGCGGTGACGCGACCTTCTGCCAGCGCCGACGCGTCGAGCTTGGCGCTGACAGGGCCGAGCGTGAACCGCTCGGTGCGATCCCCGACCTTCGCCGAACCGCCGATCTCGCTCGCGTTGAATGAGACGACTGCGCTGAGTCCGCGGAGGTCGGGGCCGTTCTCGCCCTGGAGCTTCGTCAGGTCCGCATCGAGCGAGTCGATCGCGACCGTGAGCTTCTTCGCCTGCCCAAGGGAGACTCCCTCACCGGCGTACGCGCCCACGAGCGTAGAGAGAAGCTCGCCGGCGTCAGTCAGGGTCAGTGTCGCGGCGTCGCCAGCCAGCGTGACGCGCTCGTCGGCGAGCCGCAGCGGCACGAGCGCATCGAGATGAGCGCTATCCGCGACAAGCGTGACCACGCTCGCGCTGCCTTCGGTCGAAGCGGTCGCGCTGAGGTCAAGCGTCGGACCGAGGGCCGTCGGCAGGTCGAGCGATGCGCCGTCGGGCAGGGCGGACGAAGCCAACGCCGCGAACGGCTGGAGGATCGCCGTTGAGAAGCCCGTGAGCGCCGCCTCGCCCTCAACCGTCGGCGTCCCGGGATTGAATGACCCATCGGGCGCGAGGAGGTCGCGCGCACTGGCGTTGATCGCCAGTTCGCCCGCGGGCTTGTTGTCATACGTCGCGCGCGTGCCTCCCGTGACCCGCACGCCCGAGGCAAGATCGCCCGCATCAAACCTGACGGTGAGCGCCTCGGTGGAGAACGGTGCGGACGCGGTTCCCGCGGCGCCGAGCGCCGAAGGGTCGGCCTTGCCGGAGATCGCGCCGAGCGCAAACGTCAGCACCGCGCCCGCTTTGCGAAGGTCAAGCGGTGCGCCCGACGCTGGCAAGGCCGCGTGCGCTGCGTCGACGGTGAGCGTCGCTTGGGGCAGAGGGCCAAACTCGACACCCTGCGCCCCCTCGAGCGCGCTGCGCATCGCGGGCACGAGGTCGCGCCACGTCGCGAGGTCCAGCGTGACTTCCGTGCCTTCGCCCGTGGTTACGACACCATCGGTGAAGTCGGCGTTCAGCCCCAACGCCGCCCCGCGGGAGGTCGCGTTCAGCGTAGCGCTGCCGCCGAGCTTGTCGGGCGTGAGGGTGCCGTCCGCACTTGTCAGCCCGCGCAGCGCGAGGTTGAGCTCGAACGGCCCGTCCTTCTGCATCGCGTCCGCCGACGCGCCGGACTGCATCGTTCCCTTGAGGGTGCTCTCGATCGGCGCACCGATCGAGAACGGCACGCGCCCGGAGAGGTCTGTCAGCGCGATCGTCCGCACGGCGCCCTCCGTCGCATCGCCGAGCGCCGCGTCGGTATACGCCACGTCCAGCGAGTCGAGCACGAGCGTCGCCGCCAGCGCCTTGGGCAGCACGACCGGCTTCGGCGTGCTCGGGCTGCCGCTGCCGGTCGAAGCGGTCTGGGTCTTTGGCGATCGTGGCGCGGTCGCGGCAAGGACGTTGATCGTGCCGTCGGGGCGGCGCTCGATGCGCGCATCGCCCGAGACGACGATCTCCCCCAGATCCCGCCCGCCGAAGATCAGACCAAAGCCCGACGCGCCGACCTTCGCCTCCAGCGTCGCGATCCGCTCGCCTCGTTCGTCGAAGAGCGTGATCGGTCCCGCAGCCTGCGAACCGAAGAGCGACACCGACACCTTCTGCACCTCGACGCGCCCGGCGATCTGGCTGTTGACCGCGCTCTCGATCTTGCCGCGCGCGACCGCCGAGGCGATCGGTGGACCCGCGATGATCAGCCCCGCCACCACGATCAGCAGCAAGATGAGAATCGCGAGCAGGGGGCGGCGCTTCTTGCGGGGCTTGTCGGCCATGGGCTACCTCCGCCCAGAGGGTATGGGGCGTGGGGGCGTGCGGCGCGCCCGGAAGTCAGCGTGTGCTACCTTGTACCAATGCCCGAACCAACAGTGAGTTTGCGTTCACGCCCCGCCGGGGCGGTGCTTGTATGCCTTGGCATGGGCTTGATGCTCGGCGGGTGCTCCGTATCGAGGTACGACCAGCTCCGGGCGCGCTCCGGTGAGGTTGGCGCCGAGCTGAAGACCGAGCAGGCCCGGGCGCTGAGCCTGGCGGACGACGCGTCGCGCCAGCAACGTCTCGACCACCTCACCTCGCTGCACTACACCCATTCCGCGGCCGACGTCGCGCTGGGCACCGTGCGCCGGGTGATCCCCGCCGACCAGCGCGATCTCGCGTACGACGTGCTCGATGAGGTCTACGACACCATCGAGTGGAACATCCCGCTCGGGCCCGGCGAGGCGAAGCGTCCGATGCCGGCGGGGTTCGCGGGCAACGCGCTCCGTCTCAACGCGCAGAGCGATCCGCTCGTCCAGCCAATCGCCAACTAACTACTTCGCGCGATCTTCGTTGTCGGTCGAACTCGGCGCGGGCTCCACGACCTCGACGCGCACTCGTGTGACGCGGGTCGCCTCGGCGTCGATCACCGTGACGACCGTGTTCTCTCGCTCCACGCGCTCGCCAATCTCGGGGATTCGCCCGAGCGTCACGACGACGAACCCGCCCACTGTGTCGTAGTCGTCGCTCTCGGGCAGCTCGACGCCGATCGGCTCCAGCGCGTCGTTCGCGTCGTCGATGTGCGTGCGAGCATCGATCTCGGCCGTGCGGGCTTCGGGGTCGATATCGACCGAGCCCTCGTCGTCGTCCTGCTCGTACTCGTCCTGAATCTCGCCGAAGATCTCCTCGACGATGTCCTCGATGGTCACGAGCCCGGCCGTGCCGCCATACTCGTCGGCGACGAGCGCGATATGGACTTTCTGGGCGAGCAGATCGGTGAGCAAGTCGCGGACGGTCTTGCTCTCGGGCACAAAGGCGGCCGGGCGGAGCAGCGGGCGCAGCTCGAAGCTCGCTTCCGAGTCGCCATTGTGCTCGGCCAGGTAGTGCAAGAGGTCCTTCGCGTAGAGCAGCCCGACGACGTGGTCGAGATTCTCCTCGTACACGGGGATCCGTGAGTGCCCGATCTCGCGCACGGCGCGCTTCACCTCGGCGAGGTCGTCGGTGTACGCCAGGGCCGCCATGTCGGTGCGCGGCGTCATGATCTGCTCCACCGTCGTCGTCCGGAAGTCCACAACCGCCTCGATCATGTTGCGTTCGGTCTCGTCAAACTGCCCGCCCTGCTGCCCCTCGTCGATCACGGAGAGCAGTTCGGCCTCGAGCGCTTCGGAGTCGTCGTTCGATGCGCCCGCCAGGCGCCGGATCGCCTCGTCGCTCACGCCCGCGAGACGCCGGATCGGAGCGCACGCGATGTGCGTCACGCGCACGACCGTCGAGAGGGCGTAGATCACCTGTTCGCCCGCGTGCTCCGCGATCGAGTGCGGGATCACCATCCCGAAAATCACGAGCCCGAGCCCCGCGACGCCGATCGCGAGGGCGATGCCGGGCACGGAGAACAGCTCTCCCGTCCCGAACGCCGGCCCGAGCCACGCGACGGTGCCGAAGATCGTGAGCATCGAGAACGCGACGCGGGCGATGCCCAGCGCGAGCGCGTGCCCCGACACGTCGTCGAGAATGCGCTCGACCTGGCGCGAGCGCGGGTTGCCCGGGTCTTTGCCCGCGAGGTCGGTCAGCGCGATGCGCGCGAGATCCACCATCGCCAGGTGCAACGTCGCAAACCCGGCGGTCAGCACGAGGCCGACGAGCGTCATCAAGATCGCAAACGCCTGGCTCAAGCGTGATCCCCCGTGAGCTGCCCTCGATCAAACACCGCTCCAACCCCAAGCTCACGCAGGAGATCGTCTTCCGCCCGGTGCATGGTGGCAGCGGACGCCTCATCGCAGTCGTCGTGCCCGAGGCAGTGCAGCATCGCGTGGACGACATAGAGCAGGAGTTCAACGCGCACGTCGTGCCCCCGAGCCGCCGCCTGGCGTTCGCCCTCATCGAGACAGATCAAGACGTCGGTGTCGAGCGGCGCCTCGCCTGATTCGCGGAGATCGAACGTCAGGACGTCGGTCGTCCCGGGCGTGTCCTTCCAACGTTCATGAGCGATCGCCATCTCGTCATCGCGCACGACGCGGACGCGCACTTCCCCATACGCGCCGAGGGAGTCCATCGCGGCGAGGGTGCGGCCGTGCAGCCACGCGATACCAGCCGCCCCGACCCGCCCGGTGCTGTCAACGATCGGAACGTCCCGCTCGGCCGAGTCGCTGGGACTCGGAGGCTCGGGCTGGCTTGATTCGGGTTCGTCCATCGTTGGGTGTCCCGCCGGCCGATTGCTCCATGCCCGGGCCGGGGGAGGCGGGTGCCCGCCTGAGAGGACAACTCTAATCACGAGCATCGGCCTCGCCAAGGACCAGTCCGACCGATTCGGTCGAGTTTCATCTCTTTCGTCGGGCCGCGCCCGTCGCGCCGGAGCCGCCCGATCTCACGCCGCACAGTCCGCGCAGGTCCCATACAGCACGACTTCGTGCCCAGACAGGCGGAATCCATCCGGGAGGAGCGTCTCGAGCTTGCCCGGGCACCCCGGCACCTCGAACACACGCCCACACTCATCGCACCTGAAGTAGTGGTGATGAGGATGTCCCTTGGCCGGGGACCGTTCGTACCGGGCCGGCTCACCCGGGAGTTCGACCGCTCGCACCTCGCCCGCCTCGACCAGCAGGCGAATCGTGCGGTAGACCGTCGCGAGCGACAGGTTTGACACTCGGCTCTGCCCAAGCTCCAGGATCTCCGCCGGAGCCAACGGGCGTCCAGCGTCGGCGATGACCTCCCTGATCGCGTCGCGCTGCCGTGTGGATCGCTGCTTGCTGGTCACACACCACTTTATCCGGGCCGCTCTAGACTCCTCTCATGTCCGTCGAAGCCGCAACCCGGCCCAAGACCGAAGGGGTCGACTCGATCCAGGCGATCCGATGGGCGGGTGTCATCGGTTTCCCACTGCTGGCGTTCCTGACCTCGCAAACGCACTGGTTTCCGTGGCTGGCGTTTCCTCTGAAGCCCCTCGGCGTGCCGATGACGCTCCAATCGCTCTGGGTCGTTCTTGCCGCGTTGTGCATCGGCCCGAGATTCGGGCTGATCGCGTTCGCGGGCTATTTCCTAGTCGGTGTTATCGGCGTGCCTGTCTTCGCCGACGGCGGGGCTGGTCCGGCGACCGTGCTCGGGCAAACCGGCGGATACCTCGTCGGGTTCGTCGCCTGCCAGCCGGTCGTGGGGTGGATCCTCCGTCGGCGGGACGGGTCGGTGCGGGGCTGGCTCGCGTTGGTGGTGAGCGTCGTCGCGGCTCACGCCGTCATCTTCGGGTGCGGCGTGCCGTGGGTGTACGTCGTGCATTGGGCGGACAGCAGCCCGATCTCCTGGTCGCGCGCCTGGTACGGCGGGGCTGTCGTCTTCCTCCCGGGCATGTGCCTCAAGGGAGCGGCGGCGGTGATCATCGGACGGGCGGTCGTGCCCTGGGCGGCACGACGGGTGTGGTAACTCGGCGTCTCTCGTAACCCCATATTCTACAGTGTGTTAAGGGACTCTGTGCCGTTTTGAGGCGAACGACCCTTGCCCGTAGTTCTACTGGTTCTTTTGGGACGTGTCGGGTTTTTCTCAGATTCCATTGCGTAACTCCATTCCTGTGCGGTATGGTCCTGGCGAGAGACAAAGACCCGCCGCCCAGTCCGGGCCGCGGTACCGATACAGGAGGAGAGTCCCCATGAAGACTGCGATCATTCTGGCTGTCTGCGGTGCTGCTGGTGCGGCTTCCGCGCAGACGAACATCATGTCGTTCACCTACTCCGATCTGAACGGCTCGTACGCCAGCACCGGCGCGACGACCGGGCAGATGGACGCGGTCGCCGTCTCAAGCGGCGCGCTGCAGACCGCTGGCGACGTGACCCGCCTCGTCGGCGCTGGCGGAAGCGCCCTCTTCGAGTCTGGGTTCAAGGGTGGCTCGGCCGCCGACGCCCAGCTCCACTTCCTCATCACCGCGATCGACAACGTCGCGAAGACGGCGATCGGTACCGGCACCTTCACCCTCACCGACGCTGACGGCGACACCATCTCCGGTGACATCAACGGCGCCTTCGCCGCCCAGGGCACGTCGTTCATCTTCTTCAACGGCACCCTCGACAACATCGTGATGTCCGCCGGCACGTTTGACGGCTCGCTCTCCGGCTCGGTGGATACCACCTTCGCCGCCCAGCAGCCCTACTCCGGCGCCCTCGTCCAGCTGACCTTCGGCATGGGCAACTTCTTCGCGTCGAACTTCTCGAACCGCTCCACGCTCGCCTCGGGCTTGATCGTCCCGACCCCGGGCGCGGCGGCCCTCCTCGGGCTCGGTGGTCTGACCGCCATGCGTCGCCGCCGCTAGTTTCGAGTTCGGTTCCCCTCAGCCCCTCCTGAACGCCCCGCGCACGTTGCGGGGCGTTCTCTTGCGCGCTTCGAGCAGTGGCTCGCTGCCCCAAGGGCCGCACCCTGACCGTGAGATCAGTGAATCAAAAGAGCCCCGCTTGCGGGGCGGGGCTCTCGACAGAGCAGTCCGATCGACGAGTTGTCTAGCCCTTGGTGGCCCAAGCGATCAGGATGTCCGCGACCTCGGGCCGGGTGAACTCGCCCGGCGGGCGCTCGCCCTTCGCGAGCATGTCGCGCACCTTGGTGCCCGACAGGAAGACCTGGTCGCCCTCGATCTTCGGGAAGGTCTTGCCCGAGACCATGCCCTGGGCCTTCTTGCTGAACGCCGCGTGCTCGAACTTGAGCGGCTCGATCTCGACGTTGTCAGCATCAAGCTCGTCGAAGATGTTCTGGGCGTCGTAGGTGCCGTAGTAGCTACCCACACCCGCGTGATCGCGGCCGACGATGAAGTGCGTGATGCCGTAGTTCTTGCGGATCAGCGCGTGCAGCACGGCTTCGCGCGGGCCCGCGTAGCGCATGGCGGCAGGCATAACGGTCAGCAATGTGCGCTCAGCCACGAAGTAGTTGTCGATCAACACCTTGTAGCAGTCCATGCGCGTCGAAGCGGGGATGTCACCCGGCTTGGTCTCGCCCACCAACGGATGGATGAGCAGCCCGTCGCAGATCTCCTGGGCGCACTTGCACAGGTACTCGTGCGCCCGGTGGATCGGGTTACGCGTCTGGAACGCGGCGATCGTCTTCCACCCCTTCGCCTCGAAGGCTGCCCGGGTCTGGGCGGGGGTCAGACGGTAATCGAGGAACGCCTCGGGACCGTCCGGGTCAACGCACACCGTGACCACTTCGATCGGGCCGGCGACGCAGGTATCGCCTTCCTTCTTCACCGCCTCGGCGCCGGGGTGCTGGCCGTCGTCATCCCCGGGCTTGTTGAAGAAGATCGTGGCTTCCTTCTCGCGGTCGTGGGGGTAGACCTCCTCGACCGTCATGACCGCCTGGAGCACGCCGTTGGGCGCCTTCAGAGCGACGCGATCGCCCACCTTGGGGGCGTCCGCGGCGTTGACGGCCAGGGTGATCGGGATCGGCCAAGCGTTCCCGTCCGAGAGCTTCATCGAGTCGATGACCGAGTTGAAATCGGCCTTGCCCATGAAGCCCGTGAGCGGGCTGAAGGCTCCGATCCCGATCATCTCGCAGTCGCACGACTGCTTGGCGGAAAGCGTGATGCTCTTGAGGCCTTCCGCTTCCTTGATGAGTTCGGCCTTCCGTTTGTCATCCGCGATCCGATTTACCAACTTGCCGCCATGCGGCGCAATAAGACCCTTCATCGACAAATCTCCCTAAAGCGTGCCGAACCTGTGGCGCGTTCCCAGTGAAACCCCTTGCGCGGGGTCTATCGCCGGAGCCCTGTTCGGCTTCTAAAGTCCGCTCGGGCGTCGCGGAACCGACGATAGGGCAATCAACCGTCAGACTCCAACCGGGGTGAATCTGGGAACAGGCCTCTCTGGTAGGTAGTCTTATGAGAAGGCCCGGCGAATCGGGCTCTCTTGCCGTTGGCGAGAGGAATCCACGACCACGCGAATCCGCAGCACACCGGAGAATCACATGCCCCGCATCGCACACGCAGTCTCTGCCGCCGCCTTGCTCTGCGCCGCTGGCGCGTTCGGCGCCGACGAAGAGAAGCTCGCCGTCAATCACAAGGCCCCCGCCCTCGAAGTCTCCGACTGGGTCAAAGGCAAGCCCGTGACCGGGTTTGAAGAGGGCAAGATCTACGTCGTCGAGTTCTGGGCCACCTGGTGCGGCCCGTGCATCGCCTCGATGCCCCACCTCACCGAACTCCAGAAGGAGTACAAGGACAAGGGCGTCACGATCATCGGTGTCTCAAGCCAGGACCCCAACAACTCGCTTGAGAAGGTCGAGGCCATGGTCAAGGACAAGGGCGACGAGGGTATGGGGTACTCCGTCGCGTTCGACGCCGAGCGTGCGACAAACCAGGCGTTCATGAAGGCCGCCGAGCGAGGCGGCATCCCGTGCTCGTTTGTCGTCGATCCGACCGGCGACCTCGCGTACATCGGGCACCCGATCTTCCTCGACGTGCCCCTCGCGGAACTCACCGCCGGCACCTGGAACGACGACAAGGCCGAGTCGTACGCGAAGCGAGAGTCAGAGGTCTTCTCGACGCTCTACGGGCGCGACGTCTCGGCGGACGACAAGATCGACTGGATCGAGTCGTTCGAGGCCGAGTTCCCGGCTGTGTCCAAGCTCGACTTCATCACCGAGCTGCGCGGGCAGCTCTACATGCAGACGGGCGAGTACGACAAGGCCCGTGCTGCACTTGAGAGCGCGATTCGCAACAACCCGAACTTTTCCGTCGCCTATGCGAACCTCGGCAAGTTCATCTCGTCGGAGTCCTCGTTCCGGATGGCGACGTTGCTGGACCCGAACGACAAGTCCTGGAAGATGG
>JAUIFD010000241.1 GCA_030429485.1 Phycisphaerae bacterium
CTACGAACACCTCTTCGGCCCGAGTTCCCTTTACCTGGCCAAGAAACGGATGATTCGCACCGTCGGCGGCACTGGAACGATCCCAGACGCGATCGCTGTCGATCTGGCGGCCCGTCGCTGGTTGTTGATCGCGGCGAAGAGTGGGGCCACTTTCGCGGCGTGACCCGTGACAGGTCCGCGCCTCTCGCGGCGACGGTTCTACTCCGCGTTGCGAGCCTCTGATCGGAAGGCTCGGTAGGAGCGGCCCTTCATCTTGAAGATGATGGCCCCGTCGACGAGCCGATCCATCAGGCCCATCGCCAGGGGAGGATCCCCGAGGTACGCGGGCCATTTCTTGAAGTCCACGTTGGTGGCCAGCAGCGTGGACTGTCGTCGGCTGCGTGCATGCACGACCTTGAAGAGAAGGCTCGCTGCGTCGTCGTTGGCCTCGCGCTCGACACGGTCGAAGCCGAACTCGTCGATGATCAGGAGATGCGGGCGCGTGTAGTGCCGCAGGCGCTTGGGCAGCGTCTGGTCGGCGAGCGAGGCGGTGAGGTCTGCGATCAGATCCGCACTGGTCGTGTAGCGGACGCGGTAGCCCAGCCCGCAGGCTTCGAGCGCGACTGCGAGCGCGATGTGGCTCTTGCCCACACCCGATAAGCCGACCATGACGACGTTGTCCTGCCGCCGAATGAACTCACATGTGGCGAGCTCTTCGATACGGGCACGGTCGATGGTCTTGGCGTTGAATGCCCAGTCGAAGTCGGCGAGTGTCTTTCGCTCGGGTAGTCGCGCTTCTTTGATGCGGCGCTCGATCAGCCGGTCGGCACGGAGCTGTGCGGGGCTTTCGAGCAGGGTCTCAAGGAAGGCGAGATGGGTCATGCCTTGGCGATCCGCGTGGGCTAGGACCTCATCGAGGTGCTCAGGTCCGATGCCCACCCGGAGCGCGGCGAAATGCTCGAGTACGCGATCTCTATGAGAGGGGCCCTTGCGGATGGTCTTCGGTTTGCGTTGACGTGTCGCCATCGTCGTCTTCCTCGCCGAGCAGGTGCTGATAATCGTCACCTGAGCGCGGCTCGATAGCGTCCGCGTCGAGTGACGTGCTGACCGAGGCGCGCACCTGCTCGGCGAGCGTGTCACTCACCGGTCGAGGGCGGGCTTGAGCGACGAGGATTCGCTCGATGTAGGACAGCCCGAATGCCCGATATCGGAGGGCGCGCTTCAGCGCGGCGGCGAGATCTTCGCGGTTGTAGCTCGTGAGGAGTCCGAGGATCTTCCGCGCCTGATGCCGACCGTACCGACGTTCGCCAAGCAGGCCGTCGAAGTACGCGAGGGCGTCGTGTCCAAGCTCTTCGAAGCGCGCGCGCAGATCCTCGTCGTGTGCTCGTCGGTGGCGCTCCGGGGAGTGCTCGGGTAGTCGCTGTCGCTGGCCGCGCACCTCTCGCGGGAGTAACCGATGCCGAGCGACCACTTCCAGGTCTCGACCGAGGACGGCGAGTTCGGCCTCACCGATCCGCACCACGCGGCGCTCGCCGATGTGGCCTGGCGGGACGGAGTAGAAGTTGTGGTCGTGCTGGATGAAGCCGGAGGTGTCGACGGTCCGATAGCAGACCTCGTCGGTTGGCGCGTCCTTGCGTGGCAGGGGCAGCAGCTCCGGCACTTCATCGGCGAAGCGATCGATCGGGCGCGCCTGGAGTTCGCGGAGCCTTCGCACATCGGCGCGCTGGTCGGTCCACCACGCAGCCACCTCGTTGAGGTGCTCGAGGCCGGTGAACTCGCGACCGTTGAGAAGGTTGCCTTCGATGTACTGGAAGGGGCGCTCGACCTTGCCTTTGGTCTGGGCGCGTCGCGGCAGGCAGGCGTGCGGGCGGAAGCCATAGTGGGTCGCAAAGGCGAGAAATCGCGGGTTGTAGACTGGCTCGTCGTCAATCCACCGCAGTACGACGACCTTCATGTTGTCGTAGAGGCACTCGTGCGCCACGCCGCCGAAGTGGGCGAATGCGCGGACGTGCTCGCGCACCGTAGTGGCGAAATCTTGGCGCTCGACGAAGCGCAGGTACTGCCGCCGCGAGTAGCCCAGGACATAGCTGAACGCGTGGACCGTGCGCCGTCCCTCTCGCGTGAAGTCGATGGTGTAGGGGGAGTAGTCCATCTGGGCCTGCCGGCCGGGCTTGGTCTCGAAGCGCACGACAGGCTCGATCGGTCGCGGGCGCAGGAGGCGAAGGCGCTCGCAGACGATCGTGTAGGCGCCGGTGAAGCCCCGCGCCTGCAGTTCCTCGAGCATTCGGGTCGCGGTGATCTGGGGAAAGCGCTCGAGTAGCTCCTGCATCACCGGACCGTAAGCATCCAGCATGCTCGCGCGTCGAGGACGACGAGGGGACGAGGCGTCGGCCCCCTCCTCCCGGGCCCGCTCCACGGCGGCGATAGCGCGACTGACGGCCCCACGTGAGATGCCCAGTTCGCGCGCGATCCCGCGGATCGAGACGCCGGCAATGCGACGACGGATGATGGCGTTGCGCGTCAGCTCATCCATGAGTCGCCTCGTTGAGTAGGTCGTCGACACGGCGCACGAGCTCGCGTGCCTCCTGCTCCAGCCGCGCCAGATCAGGCCCGAGGATCAGCGCGACGTCGCGAGTTGTCGGGGGGCTCTCTGTCAGCACGCGCGTCAGCCCATGCATCACCCCGATGGCGGGACCGATGCGTGCCGCCGCCTCGCGCCCGCCCGGTGATAGGCGTGGATCGACCGCAGTGGCTCGTGCGCCACTGGCCAGCGCGGTCCGAGGCTCTCGCAGGATCTCTCCTTGCTCGGTCGCCGAGCGACTGAGCAGGAGCTCGACCAGGCGAGTGAGCTCTTGCCGGTTCAGGCCCGCGGCGCGCGCCGCGTCGAGCACGGCTGGTTGGTTGCCCTGGGGCAACCGCGTCAGTGGGCGAGCCATCGTCGGCGTGAGTACGCCAACGCGCAGTTCTTCGCGCGCCCGATTGCAGAGGCGCTCGATCAAGGCAAGCCGCCGCGAGACCCAGCTCTTGTGGCGCCCCAGCAGCGCGGCGACCTCAGTCTGCGCCATGCCATCCTCGCGCACCAAAGCCTGAACCACCCACGCTTCCTCTAACTCGCGCGTGCGGCCGGCGACGCGATTCAGCAGCACGATCGCGGCTCGGACCTGGCGCAAGTCGGCTTCGATGCAGCGGGACATCAACGACTGCCAGCCCAGCTCTCGGGCCCCGGCGCGGCGCTTGAAGCCGTCGACCAGTTCGGCGGAGCCCTCGATCTCGCACACAACGACCGGGGCGAGCTGGCCGCAGCGCTCGAGCGAACGCGCCATCGCAAGCTCAGCGCTCTCGTCCGGCAGGCGGTAACGTGCGAAGCAATCACCCAGTTGATCAATCGCTATGGGCCTCGCCTCTCCCTCGATCCAGCGCATCGCGCTGCCCTCTCACCGTGAATTTTGAAGAGGACGAACCGGCAAAGCCGGCCCGCCCCCTTCCTCTTCATGTGCAACGGTCGAGCGTAGGGACCGCGTGACGCCCGGCAATATGGCCCGGACAACGGAGCGACTCCCAGTACTGCTCTCGCTCGATCACGCGGCGCAGGGCTTGGCGGCAGTCGGCCGAACAGAAGCGCTGCAGCGGCGACCTCGCCGTAGGAATGAAGCCCTCGTAGCACCCAGGCCGATCGCAGGGATTTCCCTCCAGCTTTCTGGGCGGGTGATGACCCTCGCTGGCCTGGGGCTCGCTCGACTCACCGTGCTTGCGCTGCCTCGCGCGCCGGCGCCGGCACTGTTCGCGCCGGCGTTCGCGCCCCTTCTCCGACTGGCGGTAGCGCTGCTGGGCTCGCCACTCCGACCACTCGCGCGCTGCTGCCCGGCACCCAGCCCCGCAGTAGCGCACACCTGGGTGGTCAGGGCGAAAGCGCTGCTCGCATCCCTTCAGTAAGCAGCGTCTTGTGCGCGGTTTCCGTGCCCCCGCTTGACGCGACTGGCAAGACTGCGACTGTGATCGCGGGCCCATCGGGAGGCTCTTTCCCGAGAGTGGTCAAGTCCTGGGCGTGGAGCGGCAACTCCACCCCAGGGCGTCCTCATCTGCCGAAGCCTACCACTTCGGCCTCTCGCCGCAGGCCGTCCCGGCCTAGCCCGCGATCAGGCGGTCGCGGGACACGGCCGCTGTCCCGCGAATCTGTCCCGCTCCGATACCGCGATCAACACTGACAACCCCGCCACACGAGCCCGGCACCTGTGGAAGACTGGTGAGGTATGGCCTCCATGCCCCCCTCACTGGAGCCGCACTTCCGAGCCGTGGAGAAGGTACGCGACCGATTGCGCCGGGCGACCCGTGCCCTCGATGGCTGCGGCGTGCCGTACGCCGTTGTCGAGGGCAACGCCGTCGCTGCGTGGGTCGGCACAAAGGACGAGGCAGCGGTGCGCGTCACGCAGGACGTCGACCTCGCGCTCCGGCGGCAAGACCTCGATGCGGCGCGCATCGCGCTCGAGACAGAGGGCTTCGTCCATCGCCATGTCGCCAGCGTGGAGATGTTCCTCGACGGAGAAGGCGCCAAGGCCCGCGACGCGATCCACGTCGTCTTCTCAGGCGAGAAGGTCCGGCCCGACTACGCGCTGCCCGTTCCCGACGTCGATGAGTGTGAGCGAGCTGCCGAGGGCTATAGGGTCCTCGCGCTCAGCCCGCTGGTCAGGATGAAGTTGACGTCGTTCCGGCGGAAAG
>JAUIFD010000242.1 GCA_030429485.1 Phycisphaerae bacterium
GTTGCGGCACCTTGGATCGGCGCGCTGGCGACCATCGGCATTCTATACGCCGGCCTGATCTGCTGGGTGCAGACGGACGTGAAGAAGCTTGTGGCGTACTCCTCGGTGAGCCACCTCGGGTTCTGCGTGTTGGGCCTGGCGGCGCTGAACCGGACGGGCGTCTCGGGGTCGGTTCTCTACATGATCAACCACGGGCTCTCGACGGGGGCGTTGTTCCTGCTCGTCGGGTTCATGTACGAGCGGTATCACACGCGGTCGATGCGTGAGCTCGGCGGGCTCGCGACGAAGATGCCGGTGTGGACGTGCTTCCTGGTGTACTTCACGATGGCGTCGGTGGCGTTGCCCGGGCTCAACGGGTTTGTGTCGGAGTTCATGTGCATGCTCGGCGCGTTCCAGGCTGGGGGGGATGCGTGGTCGTCGTACGGCAGGCCGGTGCCGGGCGTGACGTGGGGCGTGCTAGGTCCGACTTACGCGATCCTCGCGGGGACGGGCGTGATTGTCGCGGCGATCTACATGCTGTTCATGGTGGGCAAGGTCTGTTTCGGTCCTCTGGTCGAGCCCAAGGGGCACGAGGACGGGCATGGCCCCTTGCCGAAGGACCTGACCGGTCGTGAAATCGCAACGCTCTTGCCGCTTGCGGCGGCTTGCCTGGTGCTGGGGCTCAAGCCCTCGCCCGTCCTCGATGCGCTTGAAGCGCCGGTCGGGCAGACGGTGACGCTCGTGCAGCGGGCGGCGGGCGGGGCGATTGCGGAACGCACCGGGGCGCCTGCGGTGATCGAGACAAGCGTGCCGGGACGTGCGCCCCGACAGGCCTCGCCCGGGCACGGGGGGGAGGATCACTGATGGACCTCTCGCTCGAGATCATTGCTCCAGAAATCGCGCTGTTTGTCGGTTGCTGCGTCGTGATGATCACGGGGCTCTCGCCGTCGCAGCGGGTGCGCGATCTGACAGCGGTGCTCGCGGGGCTCGCGCTCGTCGCGGCTGGCGGGCTCGCGGCGAACACGCCTCTCGAGGCTGCGGTCGAAGCGGGGCTGCCGTTCCCGGCGATGGTCGGGTACGTGAAGGTCCTGGTCGCGGGCGTGGGCCTGATCCTGCTGCTCTTGATGGCCGGGACGATCGGCACGGCGCGCGAAGGGGCGGACGGGTCGTTCAATCCGCTTCGCGCGGAGCGAGGCGAGTTTTACGCGTTCTACCTGTTCTCGCTGACGGGCGTGATGCTGTGCGCTTCGGCTTCGGACCTGATCTGGCTCTTCCTCGCGCTGGAGCTCACGAGTCTCCCGACGTACGTCATGGTCGTGATGAGCGGTCGGTCGGCCGAATCGCGTTCGCGCGCGCAGGAAGCGGGCGTCAAGTACTTCTTCCTCGGGGCGCTCTCCGCAGCGACGTTCCTCTACGGCTTTGCCTTGCTCTATGGGGCTTCGGGTTCGACGCGCTTGCCGGAGATCGCCGCGGCCTTTGAGACGCACGGCGTGGGGTCGCTCGCGACGCTTGGCATGACGCTCACGCTCATCGGCGTGTCGTTCAAGATCGCGGCGGTGCCCATGCACTTCTACACGGCCGACGTGTACGAGGGTTCGTCGTCGACCATGGCGGCGTTCCTCGCGTTCGTGCCGAAGACCGCGGGCATGGTCTCGATCATCGTGCTCGTGTCGACCATGGGGTGGCGGGGCGCGACTTCGGGGTTCTTTGGGTCGGAGACGGGGCAGCTTCCCGTTGCGGTCGACGTCGTGCTCTGGGGCATGGCGGCGCTGACGATGACGGTGGGCAACGTGCTCGCTTGGCTGCAGTCGAGCGTGAAGCGGATGCTCGCGTACTCCTCGATCGCGCACTCCGGGTACATGCTCGTCGGCGTCATCGCCGGGCCGGGCGACGGGGCGATGGTGCACAACGGGATCGCGGCGGCGCTGTTCTACCTGCTCTGCTATGGGGTGATGAACGTCGGCGCGTTCGCGGTGCTCGCGTGCCTGGAGCGCGAGCAGGGGGTCGGACGTCGGGCGGAAATCGAGAGCGTGGACGACTTGCGTGGGCTGCGGCGCACGCACCCCGGGCTCGCGATCGTGATGGGGATCTGCGCGCTGAGCCTGCTTGGGCTTCCGCCGCTGCTCGGGTTCTGGGGCAAGTTCCCGCTCTTCACGTCGGCGATTTCGGCAGGGCGGATCCCGCTCGTGGTCGTGCTGGGGCTCAACTCGGCGATCGCGGCGTTCTACTACCTCCGGCTGGTCGCGGCCGTGTGGCTCGAGGACCCCGAGAAGGGTGTCGAAGCAGCGACGACCACGCCCTTCCCGACGCGTCGTGTCGCGGCGGGGATCTCGGCTGCGGGCGTGGTGCTGCTCGCGATGCCGGGCGTGCGGGCGATCAATGCGAGCGAGCGGGCCGGGGCGCCCGGCGCGTGGCTTGCGCCGTTTGACCTCACGCCCCGGGCCAATCCGGATGAAGCGGGGGCGGTCGAGGCCCATCACGCCGATACGGATCAGGACGACGCTCGCGTGACAGCGTCGCGCTAGCACGCCGTCTTGAGCCTCCGGGGGCCGATTTGGCCAAGAAGAAGACAACGCGCAGCTCGCAGAACGCGTCGCCCAAGGGTGCGCCATCGAAGAAGGCGCTGTCGAAGAAGGTGTCTGCGAAGCGCAAGCCCGCTGGCGAGGTGGCAACGGGCAAGGAGTCAGCGGTCGCGAGCGAGGCGCTGGCCGAGCTCCGCAAGAGGATCGATCGTCTGGACGGGCGATTGGTAAGGCTGCTCAATGAGCGCTCGGAGCTCGTGGTCGAAGTGGGGAAGGTCAAGCGGGGGGAGAACACCCCGATTTATGCGCCGCACCGTGAGGCAGCGGTGCTCGAGCGGGTGTTGGGGATCAACCAGGGGCCGCTCCCTGGGCGCACGATCGAGGCGGTCTATCGCGAGCTGATGAGCGGGAGCTTCGCGCTGGAGAGGCCCTTGCGCATCGGATTCCTGGGGCCGATGGGGTCGTATTCGCACCTCGCGGCGGTGAAGCAGTTCGGATCTTCGGTCGACTACGAAGACCTGCACGAGATCGCGGGCGTGTTCACGGAGGTCCGCCGCGGGCATGTGGATTACGGGCTTGTGCCGATCGAGAACTCGACCGGCGGCGGTATCGTCGAGACGCTCGACGCGTTTCAGCAGCACCACGCCGACGTGCGGATCTACGCGGAGGTGCAGCTCGCCGTCCATCACGCGCTGCTCGCCAACTGCCCGCCCAAGTCGGTGCGTCGGATTCACTCGAAGCCCGAGGTCTTCAGCCAGTGCCGGACCTGGCTCGCGACGCAGTATCCGCAGGCCCAGTTGATCGCGGCGGCGAGTTCGTCGCGGGCGTCGATCACGGCTGTGGAGGAAAACGAGAAGGCGGTGTCGATCGGGGCGGAGCCGGGGTCGGCGGCGGTGGGCTCGACGCTCGCGGGTCAGCTCTATGGGCTGAACGTGCTCTTTGAGAAGATCGAGGACGACCCAAACAACATCACGCGGTTTGCGGTGATCTCGCGCCAGGAGGCCCGCCCGAGCGGGGACGACAAGACCTCGATCATGTTCAACACGTCGGACAAGCCGGGAGCACTGGTGGATGTCCTGGCGGTATTCCGGGACGCGGGGATCAACCTGTCGCACATCGACAAGCGACCTTCCGGGCAATCGAACTGGGAGTACACGTTCTTTATCGATGCCCTCGGGCACAGGGAAGACCCTGGGATGGCGGCGGCCGTCGCTCGGGCGACGGCCCATTGCAAGAACCTGCACGTCCTCGGGAGCTATCCGCGCTCCAAGCGGATTCTCTGATCTGCTTCTTGAGACCGGGGTAAGGGGAACCGGGGCACCGAGCCGATCGAATCGTCGAAGAGCCGGGCCGAGGCCCGGGCGGTTCGCTCCTCTGAGGGTCCGGCCCCCGCTTGCCGGAAACTGAGCGATCCGAGAAGCGGCGAGTTGTGTCGGCGGGCCCTGCGAGCTAACCTAGCTCCTGCCGCCGGCGCGAGGCCCAAACCCCCACGGGCCAATGCCGCGACGGAGCCCCGAGCGAGGCACGGGGCTTCGAGCAGGCGACCGACCCCTCGGCAGGAGCCGACGGGCCAGACCGGTCGCCCACCTGACCCACCCGGACAGGAGTCGCTCATGCGAGGGTTGTGGAAGAACCGTCGAGACGCTCGTTCGCTTTCGGACGCGTCGGGACACGCGCGGACCATCCATGAGACGTTCGAGATGCTCGAGGAGCGCAAGCTGCTCTTCGCGCTGACGATCACGCAGGATTCGCCGATTGACCCCGCGACCGGCTTGCGCCAGGTGTCCGCGGCGTTTGGGTATGCCATCCCGTACCTCGCCTCCGACACCGAGCTTGAAGACGGTGACATCGACGACCACACCTGGGACTTCAACGACAACCTTCAGCCGGGCGTGGTGGGCTCGGGCACGTTCTATGCGGAGGACGGCGGCGATCAGGGCCCCTATCTCCGGATCACGCACGACTTCAACGCGGCGACGGGCAACTTCCGCCTCGCGCCGGAGGATCCGACGGACACCGATCCGACGGAGCTTCGTCTCGACATCAACGCGACCAGTGCGGGGCGGACCTGGACGTTCCAGGTCATGCCCGAGGACAACGTGGGGGCGTTCCCGCTGGTGCTCAACACGTTCGCGTTCGGGTTCGCGAACGGGCGTTCGGGTGATGCGGACG
>JAUIFD010000243.1 GCA_030429485.1 Phycisphaerae bacterium
CGGCGTGCGAACCGAGGAGTGACGAATGCCCCACATCGAAACCATAGCCCGCGGCGTAGCGGTGTCGGACCACAGTGTCCTCCTCTGCCACGACCTCCGCGGCGGGTATGCGTATCTGCCGGGCGGACACGTCGAGTTCGGCGAGTCCGCTGAGGACGCGCTTGCCCGCGAGTTTCTCGAAGAGTGCGGGGAGCCTGTCGCCGTGGGCAGCCTCATCACCACGTTCGAGAACCGGTTCATCCAAAGAGGCAAGCCGCGCCACGAGCTCAACTTGATGTTCCACGTGGAACATGCCAGCGCCTGGCCACGCCGGGTTGAGTCCCTCGAGTCGGACATCGCTTTCGCTTGGATCGCGATCAGCGCACTTCGCGAGGCGAACCTCCGACCCAACTCGATCATGGGCTGGCTCGAACGCTTCTGTGCCGGCGAAGTCCCCCCCACCTGGGTGACCATGGACGAGCGGCCGGCCGACTGACTCCTTCAGGCCGCTTGGGCCCAAGTCAACTCCCAAGAGGGCCGATAGCCCGGCTGTGCCACGCGCCGGTCCGTCCACGAGCGCCGATTCTCTGCTTGCGCGCCTGAGCGAGCTCGAGGCCGAGGTTGCGCGCCTGCGTGGCGAGCTCGATCGCCAGCACGAACTCGCCCGCTTGGGTGTCTTGGCTGCGGGTCTCGCCCACGAATACGACAACCTGCTCACGCCTGTCAACGTCGCGGTTCAACGTGCGACCCGCAAACCCCGGGACCAGGACGCCACCGCTCGGGCCCTCGAGGTCGCCGCCGGGGCGTGCTCTCGCGCAGGAGCCTTGTCCTCCCTGGTGCTCGACCTCGCGCATCCGCACCCGACACACCATCCAGAGCTGAGTACGCCCATCCTGGAAGCCGCCCGCCACGCCGGCCGCATGCTCCTGGCCGCGCCGATGACTCGGCTCGTCCTGGACGTATCGCCGGATGACCGCTTCCCGGTCCCCGGTGCGGCGCTCGAGCACGTCCTCACGAATCTACTGAGCAACGCAGCCAGGGCGGGCGCCACGGAGATCACGGTCTGCACCGACGCCCGACGACTCGACGTCCTCGGAGGTTCCACGTGGAACATCGAGGGCATGAGCAGCGGCCCGTCTCTCTGTATTCAAGACAATGGGCACGGCATCCCCGCCGCAATCTTGCCTGTGGCGGTGGGGGAGTTCGTGGGTTCCGGATCAGGGAGAGGCCTTGGGCTCTTTATCGTCCGCGCGATCCTGCAGCACCACGCTTGCGACTTGGCGATCGAGAGCGAGGTTGGCCGCGGCACGCGGATCACGTTGTTCCGCCAGGACTCGCGCAGAGCGGATCAGAACTCCATCTGATTTGGCAGCGTCAGGAGCGGGATCAGGATCGAGAGCAAGATCGACCCGATCACCAAGAACATCCCCACGATCAACATCGGCTCGAGCACCGCGAGAAGGCGTTGGGTCTTGGTCTCCACTTCCGCAGCCAGATCCTCAGAGAGGCCGTCAAACGCGGTCTCCAGGTCGCCCGCCCGGTCGGCAGCGATCAGTAGCCGACGGGTCGCCAGCGGCCAGGCACTCACGCCGTCGATCAGCCGGGAAAGCACCCCACCATCGATGAGCTTCTGACGCAGCCGCCGAACCTGCTTCATCAACGCCGGATCATGCAGCGCGCCCGTCGCGACACCGAGCGCGTCGGCGAGCGGAATCCCACCTCGAGCCATGGCGGCCATCACCGTGAAGAAGCGGGCGTTCTCCTGTGCGAGCAGAAGGTCCTTCAGCATCGGGAGGCGCCGAGCGAATCCGGCAATGACACCTCCTACCTCACGCCGCATCACTATCCCTAGCACCACCAATCCGATGACCACTCCGATCACAAGGAAGGCGTTCGCCTTCATGAATGCGGAAACAGCGAGCACGACCTGGGTATATGTGGGTAGGGTTACGTTTGGGAGTCCCTGGAGCGCGTCCGCGATCTGCGGCACGATGCCGATCAGCATGACGAGTGTCACCACGACCGAGATCGACAGCACAATCAGGGGGTACGCGAGCAGCACCGACGCCTTGTCCCGCATCGCCTGCTGGCGCTTCGCGGTGCTTGAGAGCTGTTTGGCTGCCCCCGCGAGGTCTCCCGTGCGCTCGGCCGATTCGTACACCGCGATCGTCACCGCGTCGAAGACGCGAGACTCTCGGCACGCGTCAGAAAACGACGCACCCGCCGCGACACGCTCGCGCATCCGCTCGACGAGCGGTCTGGTTTTGGGCGTGACGACCGACGCCGTCACTTCCAGCGATTCCACGAGCGGTACGCCGCGGTGCAGCAGGATCGCGAGCTGATTGTGCAGGTGGGCCTGGTCCTTGAGCGTGACCTTCTCGCTCGCCGGCACGAGCCACGAGGGCAGCCGCCAAGTCCGGAGGAGCACGAGGCGATCCTGGCGCAGCCCCGCCGCGAGAGCCCGCTCGGAGGGCGCCACCCGGAGCCCGAGCGATCGTCCGCCCTTGGCGGTCGCGGCGAGGTAGAGGAATGAAGCGGGGGCTGCCCGTGACACGCCGGATCGTACCGACGCCCGCGCTCCCGGTTCTGGCGCATTCGTAAGGAACACGCCTCCGGCGCGAATAGCATCTCCTCCGCCTCGGTGGGGCGGGTTATGGGAGATGCGATGCGTGCGTTGATCAAGCATCATGCGGGCGAGGGGCTCCAGCTCGATCGCGATCGGGCCATGCCGGAGCTCGGGCCCCGCGACGTCCTTATCCGGGTCACCAAAGCGGGCATCTGCGGCACCGACCGCCACATCTGGGAGTGGGACGACTGGGCCGCGGGGCGCATCCCCGTGGGCATCGTCACCGGGCACGAGTTCGTCGGCGTGATCGAGCGCGTCGGCTCCGCCGCGACGCGCTTCCAGCCGGGCCTGCGGGTCTCCGCGGAGGGGCACATCACGGCCGGCGTCGACTACAACTCACGCACGGGCAACGCCCACATCGCCCGCGACACCAAGATCATCGGGGTCGACCGCGACGGGTGCTTCGCCGAGTACCTCGTGATGCCGGAGGAGAACGTCTGGCCGATTCACAAGGACATCCCCGACCGCTTCGCGGCGGTCATGGACCCGCTCGGCAACGCGGTGCACACCGTGATGGAGGCGGGGGTCAGCGCCAAGAGCGTGCTGATCTCGGGGGTGGGCATCATCGGGCTCATGGCGGTCACCGTCGCGCGGGCCGCGGGCGCGAGCCGCATCTACTGCACCGACATCAACCCGCCTCGTCTGGCGCTCGCGAAGCGCCTGGGGGCCTCCGAGGCCTTCGACGCCCGCGAGGGCAGCGGGTGGATCGAGCAGGTCCGGCGCGAGACCCGCGGCGAGGGCGTCGACGTGCTCCTCGAAATGTCAGGCGCCTCGGCCGGCCTGGAGTCGGGCTTTCAAGCCCTGCGCAACGGCGGGCGGGCTGCCCTGCTCGGGCTGCTCGCCAAGAGCCCGACCTTCGACTTCAACAAGCACATCATCTTCAAGGGGTGCCACGTGCTCGGCATCAACGGGCGACGCATGTTCGACACCTGGTACCAGATGGAGGAGCTCCTCCTCTCGGGCCGGCTTGAGCTCGATCAGATCGTCACCCACGAGTTCGGGCTCGATGAATACGAGCGCGCGTTCGAGACCATGATCTCCGGCGAGGGGATCAAGGTCCTGATGAACATCAACGGTTAGGCATTGGAGGCGATCGCAAGCACGATCATCGCCGTGATCGCCAGGCTCAAGAGCGTCACAAAGCTGCCGAGCACGATCGCGATCCACGCGTGGGCCGCGCCGCGACGGAAGGGCTCGCTCTTGTACACGCGCAGCCCAGAGACGCCGAGCCAGATCGCCGCGACGCCCGCGATAACACCAACCGGCGCGACCACGAGCCCGATGAGCGACGCGATCGAGACGTAATACCCCACCAGCGCCGGCTTGTTCTTGTAGGGGATCAGCCCACCGGTCGCGTCCGACTCCGCCGGCAGCGCACCGGGCACGGTCGGCGGCGCCTGGTACACCGCGGCGAGGAGCGGGTGCTGATCGGCCCGCAGAGGCGCCAGCCCGTCATCGGCCCCGATCATCGCGTCGCGCGGCACCCTGCCCTCGCGCGCCCACTGGCGCAGCGTGTTGTCGTCAGCGGGGCCGAACGAACGACCATCGGAGAGCGTGACGGTGTGGGCGGGCATGCCCCAGCCTAGCAGGGCGCACGAAAAACGCCCTGCTCGCAGGGCGCTTCGATGACCCGAGGCCGATGTTGGAGCTACTTACCCGAGGACTCGTAGGACTCCCACACGGTGGCGACCGCGCGATCCACAGGGGTCCCGAGGGAGGCGTTGTCTTCCCGCCCGACCCAGATCGCCCATCGATCGACCTGGAGATCGCGGAGCAGCTTGAGCTGTCCAACCACGTCCGCAACCGGGGCGGGTTCCTTGTGATGCGCCGAAGCGCCGTTCCCGATGATCAGGCTGAGGTAGGGGAGCACCTCAAGATCCGAATCATCGCTCCGCTTCAGCTGACGCGCCGACTCGACGCCGAGCTGGGTGTAGGCGGGGATCGTGCGGTGCGCCAGGTCGGACGGGCCGAATCGCATGTAGAGCGGCGGGACGGCGAACTCGAGCTTGTCGTACACGCCGAGCCGGCCGGCCGCGAGATACCCCTCCATCGATCGCTGGTAGGC
>JAUIFD010000244.1 GCA_030429485.1 Phycisphaerae bacterium
CGGCTGGCCGAGCCCCAGCTTGCCCTTCATGAAGCTCAGGATCGGGAGCCCGAAGTCAAACCCCACGCGGTTCGGGCCAAGCCGGTCCTGGATGTACGCCGAGAGCTTCCGCTCCACGTAGATCAGCTACGCGACCACCAGCAGGATCACGTGCACCACGGCGACGATCACCACCGCCGACACGATGAACTGACGGGTCAAAATCGCGGCAAGGTCGATCTCGGGCATGGTCCGACAGGGTAGCCGCCCCGCCGCCCTTACCGACGGCCCGTCGCCCGGCCTGCCTCCCGATCCCTCGCACGCACCTCGACCACCGGCGGCTCCTCCGGCAGCGGCATGTAGAACGGCTTCACCTCGAACGGCGCATCCACCGCCGACAGCGGGGGCTCCGCTCGTCGCACCGCGATCGTCGTGATGCTCACCGTCCGCGCGTCACCACGACACATCAGCACACTCGCCTCAGGACGCCCGTCCCACCGGTGGTAGTGGAACTCGTCCTGAGCCGACACCGGGTCGGCCGCCGGACGCACCATCGCCTCGAACAGCCCGATCCGGTCCGCAACGAGCTCATCGCCCAGCCCCGAACTCGCAAAGCACCCCCAGGTGTCCCGATGCTCGACGGTCGCAAGCCGATCACCATCCCACCGCGCCTCGAGAATCCTCGGCAGCCCATCCATCCGCGAGCACACCGCCACCAGGCGAAACGGCGCGTAACAGTCCAACGACCGCTCCCCCAAGCCAGCCACCGCCGCGCCGCAATCCCGGTGGTGAATCAGCTTCGGGATGATCTCCCCACGCGTCCTGGCCTTGTGGGTCGGAGGGGCCTTGAGGTGAGGCGCGGTCATGTTCAGGATCGCGAGCGTCAGCCCACGGTCCGACGCCGCCACCCAAGTCCCACCCGCGAGCGAGTCAGTCGGCCACACCGCCTTGCCGTCACGCAAGCTATGCCACTGCGGCGGCTCGCCCTGTGGGCGCGTACGAAGCTCATCACGGCTCGTCACAAGCCGATAACCACGGCGACCGCTCGCCAGCGGAATGACAGTCACAGTGCACATACCCAGCTGCGCTCAGGATACCCGCACCACGCACCCCAACGACACGCCAACCGTGCGTTTTGCCGACGAACAGTCGAGACGCTCGCCCTCGACGCGCAATCGAGGGCGCCACCCGGACCATCGCTCGATCGCCCCCGGCTACCCCCGCTCGTGCCGAATCGTGTCCGGCGCCTTCCCGAAATCACTCGGCACCGCCACGCCCTGCTCCTCCGCGATCGCCCGCATCATCGCCTGGTGATGGATCGCGTGATGAAACGCAAACGCCAGCTCCCGCCCCAGCGTCGACGACGCCACCGCCTGCTCACCCGCGCCCGAGAGCATCACCTTCACCGCCACCGGCTTGGCGAGCTCCGCCTCGCTCAGCCCCACCAACCGCGCCCGCAACGATCCGATCCGCGCCCGCGCCGCGCCCGGGTCGGTCTCCACAGCCCCGCCGCGCGAGCGATGGTCATAGTCGATCGCCCCCCCAGCCTCCGCAGTGTCCAACGCCCCGCCCTCGCGGCGCTCCGCGAACAGCGCCTCAAAGTGATCGAGCGTGTGCCGAAGGTGCTTGCCGATCGTGCCCCCCCGCATCACCTCCGACTCCGCGGCATACGCCACCCCCGCCGCCGACGCCAACGCCGCACACCCGTCGAGCACCGAGCACGCAGCAAGAGGAATGGACGGCGAAGCGGTGTCGGTGATGGCCATGGGGGAGGGTACGCGGTCCCGCTCACCAAGAATCCGGACGCCCCACTTCCACGTCCCCATTCTCAGCTACCCAGTAGATCGACGCTCCAGATTGCCGCAAGAGCCACGCCACGCGAGGCGCAAGGTTGGAATCCCATCGCCAATCCAACGCCCAACTCCACTGTCGCACTTCTTGTGCGATACAGGGCGAGATCGAACATCGCCTTCGCAAACCAATGCCTTGCTTGTGTTGGCGGGTTTGTCTTCTCTGTCCCTCGTGGGTACCCCTTCACCGTAACCCACAACTCGCGATTGGCTCGGGTTGCGATGATGTCAACTCCCGGCGCCTTCGCAGCCGTATCTACGGCGCAAATGTCAACCCATCCCTGACTGGCGAGCCAATGCACCAACCGGTCCTGACGAGTAACTCAGCCGATCTGCAATCCTGATCGCCCCTCAAAACTCACACTGCTTCGGCGCCCGCGGAAACGGGATCACATCCCGGATGTTCTGCATCCCCGTGCAAAACTGCACCAGACGCTCAAACCCCAGCCCAAACCCCGCGTGCGGCACGGTGCCGTACCGCCGAAGGTCGCGGTACCACCAGTAGTTCTCCGCCGGCAGCCCCATCTCCGCGATCCTGCGATCCAGCACATCGAGCCGTTCCTCGCGCTGCGAGCCGCCGATGATCTCGCCGATGCCCGGCACGAGCACGTCCATCGCCGCCACCGTCTCGCCCGGCGCGCCGTCCGTGCCCGCGTCGTTCACACGCATGTAGAACGCCTTGATGTCCTTCGGATAGTTGATCACCACCACCGGCTGCTTGAACTTCTCCTCGGTCAGATACCGCTCGTGCTCGGTCTGCAAGTCCGCCCCCCACTTGGGCTCAAACTCAAACTTCTTCCCGCAATCCCGAAGGATCGCGATCGCCTCCGTATACGGCAGCACGCGGAAGGGCGTCTCGATCACGTGCCGAAGCCGCTCGATGAGCCCCTTCTCGATCCGCTCGTCGAAGAAGGCCATGTCATCCCCGCGCCTGGTGAGCACGTCGTCGAACAGCGCCTTGAGCATCTCCTCCGCGAGCTGCGCGTCGTCCGCGAGACCCGCAAACGCGATCTCGGGCTCCACCATCCAGAACTCCGCCAGGTGGCGCGCCGTGTTCGAGTTCTCCGCGCGAAACGTCGGGCCAAACGTGTACACCCGCGAGAGCGAGCAGCAGTACGTCTCCACGTTGAGCTGCCCCGACACCGTCAGGTGCGACTCCTTCCCGAAGAAGTCGTCCGCAAACTGCTCCGCCCCCGCCTCGCGCGAGATCGCGTCGAGCGTGCTCACGCGGAACATCTGCCCCGCGCCCTCGCAATCGCTCGCCGTCACGATCGGCGTGTGCACGTAGTAGAAATCGCGATCGTCGAAGAAGCGATGGATCCCCGTCGCGAGCGCGTGGCGCACGCGCGCCACCGCGCCAAACGTGTTCGTCCGCGTCCGCAGGTGCGCGATCTCGCGCAGGTACTCAAACGTGTGCCGCTTCGCCGACGCCGGGTACGTGTCGGGGTCATCCACCCACCCGATCACGCGCACCGCGTTCGCCCGGATCTCAACCGTCTGCCCCTTGCCCTGGCTCTCGACCAGCTCCCCGTCAGCCTCGATCGCGCACCCCGTCGTCAGCCGCTGCACCTCGCCCTCGTAGTTCGCAAGGTCGCCCGGCGCCACGATCTGCACCGTGTCGAAACACGTCCCGTCGTGCAGCGCGATAAACGACAGCCCGGCCTTCGAGTCACGCCGCGTCCGCACCCACCCCTTCACCGTAACCCGATCACCCGGCTTGCCCGCAAGCGCCTCGCGCACCTTCACCCATGCCATCGCGTTGCTCCTTCGGAGGGGAGCGATGGTAGGAAGGGAACCGGTTCAGCGCAGAGCGAGACTCGCCCGCCCGCAAAGGGTCGATCCTGCCCGGCTCAGAACTTCGGGTTGTTCAACCACCCGTAGCTGGTCATCTTGCCGGTCCGCATGTGCGTGCCGTTCTGCGAGTAGTAGTACAGCCCGAGCCAGTACCCGCGGTAGTACGTGTAGATGTCGTTGGCGACGAAGTCATTGACCTCGTTCGGATTGATCTCGTCCTTCGAGACGTTCTTGAACAAGTCCGCCGATCCATCGAGGAACGCGATGTGCCCGCCGTTGTCATGGCGCGGCGTCACCTGGTCGAGGTTGCCCCACTGCCCGTCGATCACACGACGGTTGTACCACTCCACGCTCTCTTCGACGTAGATCGGGATCTTCCGCCACTCCGTGCCGCCCACCTGAGTCCACGACGTGTCCGAGATGTACCGCGGCGACGCGGTCGATGTCTTCTTCGCGGGGTCGCGATACCCCACCCGAGTCTCCGAACCGAGCTTGATGCCCTCGGTGCCCGACACCATCGTGTAGTCGAAGTCGAGCTCGACGCTGTTGAACACCTGCCCCGCCTGCCCGTCGTTCGAGCGCCGCTTGTTCTTCGGGCACTCCGTCACCTCGTCAGCGTTGTCCACGTAGTCGTAGAGGAGACCCGGCACGTACACCCAACGTCCGATGTTCTCGAGCTTGCGACCCCAGTCCTCCTTGGGCCACAGCTGCTCTTCGTTGTCCTGGGCGTAGAGCGTCGCAGCAAGCCCGATCTGCTTGTTATTGCTCAGACAGATCACCTGGTACCCCGCCTCGCGCGCCTTGCCCAATGCGGGGAGCAAAATCCCGATGAGCAACGCGATAATCGCAATAACCACGAGTAGCTCAATGAGCGTGAATGCACGTTGGAGCATGGGGCGATTCCTTCGGCTAGAGATCGACGCGGGACGGTGTACCCCGCAGGGTACCAAGGCGGGCCGCAGAGCAAAAGCACTACCCTCCGCGAACCATGCCGATCGACCCCTTGCACACGACCTGTACAGAGTTCGTGGCGGCCTGCCGCGCGG
>JAUIFD010000245.1 GCA_030429485.1 Phycisphaerae bacterium
TGCGGTTGTTCCGCTCCTTCTATCACGAGGGCGAGAGCCCGGACCGTGTCATCGAGACGATCGGGCTGACGGAGAAGCGCGACGCGCTGGTGCGCACGCTCTCCGGCGGGCAGAAGCAGCGGCTCTCCATCGGATGCGCTCTGCTCAACCGCCCGGAGGTGCTGTTCTTGGACGAACCGACGACCGGGCTTGATCCGCAGGCGCGGCGCCGAGTATGGGAGGTGGTCGAGAGGTTCAAGGCCGAGGGCGGGACAGTGCTGCTGACGACGCACTACATGGAAGAAGCCGAGCGCCTCGCCGATGACCTGCTGATCGTGGACCACGGCAAGGTGATCGCACGCGGATCTCCCGCGTCGATTATCGCCTCGCTCGACGCGGACAGCGTCGTGCAGTTCGCTCTGGCGGAGGGCTCGCGCGACACGATCACCGAGGGAGATCTCGCCTCGCTCGATGGCGTGCGTTCGGTGCGGCACGAGGGCGCGAGCTTCGTGATGCAGGTCATCCAGACGCAGCGAGTCATCGGCGCGCTCTTTGAACTCGCCGACGCCCGCGGCGCCATCCTCGAGGACCTTCGCACGCACCGCCCGACGCTGGAGGATGTGTTCGTGGCGCTTACCGGGAAGCACCTGCGCGATGCCTAACCTGGCCGAGATTCGGGAACTCACGCGCGTCCGCGTGCTCTCCTTCCTGCGAGAGCCCGAGGCCATCTTCTGGGTGTTTTTCTTCCCGATTGTGCTCGCTGCGGTGCTCGGATTTGCCTTCCGCAGTGGTGAGCTCGAGCCGAGCAAGGTCGCGGTCGTGGACGCTCCCGCCGCCGCATCCATCATCGACGCGCTCGCGCTCGATGAGCGAATCGAGGTGGAGACGTTTGAGACACGCGACGAGGCCTTCACACAGCTGCGCAAGGCGGCGGTCGATGCGTTGATTGAGCCGGCCGAAGAGGCGGACGCCCCGCCGAACCTGCTCGTCCATCCCTCGCGACCGGAATCGGAGACGGCCCGCTTGCGCGTGCTCCGCGCACTCGGGCTCGCTGCGGGGGGGGAGGACGCGCCCCTCGAAGTTGAGCCGATGAACGAGCGAGGGTCGCGCTATGTCGACTTCCTGTTCCCGGGGCTCATCGGCATGAACCTGATGGGCACGGGGATGTGGGGCGTGGGGTTCGCGATCGCGGACGTGCGCCGGCGCAAACTCCTCAAGCGCCTGCTCGTCACACCCATGCGCCGCTCGTCCTTCTTCCTCTCGTTCATCTTCTCCCGGCTCGTGTTCCTCACGCTCGAACTCGCACTACTCTCGGTCTTTGGGATCTGGATCCTCGGCGTGCCGTTCCGCGGCGACCCGTTGTCGTTCGCGATCGTCGCGGTAGCGGGGGCGATGCTGTTTGCCGGGATCGGCATCCTGATCGCCTCGCGCGCACGCACGATCGAAGGTGTCTCAGGGCTTATGAACCTCGTGATGGTGCCGATGTGGCTCGGGTCGGGCGTGTTCTTCTCGTACGAGCGATTCCCGGACGTCGTGCAGCCCGTGCTGCGCGTGCTCCCGCTGACGGCGCTCAATGACGCGCTCAGAGCGGTGATGATCGATGGCGCCTCCATCACGGGGGTCGGCCTCGAACTGGTGATCATGGCCGCGTGGGGCGTGGGCGCGTTCCTACTCGCGCTCCGGGTCTTCCGGTGGGAGTAGCTGCGCTCGTCTCGCGCGCTCGGTTTACGAGCCCCATTCATGCACGCTCGCGAAGTCGGACCAGTAGCCGCAATCGGCTCGCCGGATGCACGGGCGGCATCCGCTCGATTGCCGCGACCCACGCCGCATCGTCGTACTCCGACGACGCGAGGTAGACCAGCGACTGGAGACGCTCCGGTCCGCGGTCGGGCTTCCGGGTGTGCGGCCAGTCGTCCACGTCCACGACGTACGGCTCCAGGTACGCAAACGCCCGCCGAATGCTGCGGTCGTCGTCGGTCTCAAATCCCCAGAGGTCGACGCCGAGCTGCTCGCCGTACTGCGCAAGCAGGCACAGCGCCTGGAGATTGAAGAGCGTGTAGCTCCAGCCGTCAGCTCGAGCGGTCTCTTCAGGCTGCTCGCCGGACGGTTGTATCTGGGTCGCGATGCGCCGGTGCTTGACCGCTTCGAGCGTGTCGCGAGCGAGTTCGTCCTCCCCCACCGCGATCGCGAGGCTTACGACCTGCACGTCGTAGAACGTGGCGTGGTTGTTGCGCTTTCGCCCTTCCGTGCGGTAGTCGCCATACACAAGCCAGTCGAGATACGCGCCGAGCCATGCCCGCACGCCCGCGTCGTCCTCTTCCTTCCAGTGCGTGCTGCCGGCGAGCAGGCTGAGCGTGTCGGGCACGAGATGTACGCGCCGAGTATCGATGATGCCGATGTCGCGTCCCTCGACGCGTCCGGGAATCGCCTGCCCGTACTTGAGGTTTGGGTTCATGCGGGTGTCCGCGTCGATAAACCACGTCCGCAGCAGCAGCGCCGCGTGCTCGGCGTAGCGCTCGTCACCCGTGAAGTAGTACGCGAGCGCGAGTGTGTGCGACTCACCGGTCATGTGTTGCCACGCGGACGAGTCCGGGTAGTTGCGCCGTTCCGGGTTGGTCTGTCCGTCGCGGCGCACGTAGGGCAAGCCGTCGGGCGTGTCGGGATTGGGCCACCAGTACGGGCCCATGCTCATGTAGTCGTGCTTATCGCCACTGGGTGGAACGGCCTGCTTATCAACCACCGAGTAAGGGCCCGCCTCGAGGAGTTCGTCCGCTTGGTCGCGAAGATAGGTCAGGGCCGGCGCGAAACGCTCATCCCCGGACCGAAGAGCATCACGGACGGTGCTCACATATGCGAAGTCGACGACAACATCCGGCGCCGTGGGCGGCGCATCCTGCGCGAGTGCGACGACGGACGTGAGTGATACGGCGAGGATCGTGACGAGTTCGCGCATGAATGACGATACCGCGCCGTTCGCCCGGAGGCCCGAACCACAGCGCCCCCGCGTCGTACTTGGGCGAGCATCAAGGAGACGCCGTGCGAGTACTGATGATCCTCCCAGCGCTGACCGAGGCGGTTAGCCCGTTCTTTCGGCCGATCAAGTACTCGCTGTTCCCGCCACTCGGGCTCGCGTCGCTCGCGAGCCACCTCGACCCGGATCGGGACACGGTCCGGATTATCGACGAGCACACGATGGCGAGCGTCGTGCCCGCGGCCCACGCCGACCCGCGCCCGGACCTCGTTGTGATCCAGACGTACATCACCAACGCGAAGCGGAGCTACCGCCTGGCCGACGCGTTTCGTCGGATGGGATGCCGGGTGGCGCTCGGCGGGCTGCACGTCACGAGCCTGCCCGATGAGGGTCGTGCGCACGCGGATCACCTGTTTCTCGGCCCGCCGGTGCTGCCGCGATGATGGTTGTGATTCGGAGACGAGCGGCGTCCGAGTGACGCCGTGTGTTCTGTTGGCACGCGCTCAGGGAGAGCCATGTCATACAGAATTGCGCGTGTCCCATCCGAAACGCCTTGGTCGTCGTGCCCACTGCCCCGGACAATCTGCGCGCGCATCGTGCTTACGCTCGCCCTGAGAGCTCATCCCCCACGAACGAGGGCGCCAAGCAAGTCATCGAGCGGAACGCTCGCGATCATTGATGACCGATCGCTGACCGCGAACGGAAGGACGAGCGCACCGTTGTGCACCATCGAGCCGCAGCTGTACACCACATTAGGAACGTAACCCTCGCGTTCCTGCCCCTCGGGCGAGATCAGCGGCTCGCGGAGCCGCCCCAACACCTTCGTCGGATCCGCCAGATCGAGCAACGCTGCGCCGATGCAGTACTTTCTCATCGGGCCAACACCGTGGGTGATCACGAGCCACCCGGCCTCTGTCTCGATCGGGGAGCCGCAGTTACCGATCTTGCCCGATTCCCACGTCTCGCACGGCCGCAGGACAATCTCCGGATCGTTCCAGTGATGCGGACTGCTGGAGCGCATCAGGTGGATGTTCTCATCGTCCTGGCGCGAGAGCATCATGTACCGCCCTCCGACACGACGTGGAAAGAGTGCCATGCCCTTGTTCTGCAGGGCTGTCCCGCCCATTGTTAGCATCCGGAAGCGTTGAAAGTCGTCAGTACGGATGAGCTGCGGAAGGATCGCCACCCCGTTGTACGCGGTGTACGTGGCGTAGTACGTCACCGCCCCGTCATCCTCGACGAACCTGACGAATCTGGCATCCTCGATGCCGTTGGTCTCGCTCGGCGCGACCGGGAAGATGATGCGCTCACTGATGGCGAGGTCACTCGAAAAGCGCAGCTCGTAGTTCGAGTCCGCAAGCCACAGCATCTGCCCGAGTGTGAGCTCGAGTTCCGGCGTGACGTGACCGGAGTCTCGGCGCAGTGTCTCGACGCTCTTGGCAAGATCGCTCCGGGTGAAGCTTGTTGCCATGGGCTCCATCACCGCCTCGGTATGGAGCTCATCAAGCCCCATGTCGTGCAGCCTGCGACCGAACCGTGCCTTGTCATAACTCGGATCGACGACGACCTCAGGCGCGCTCACGAATCGAGACACCGGATCGAGCGTGATGCCCCCGTCGTTGGCGAGCGTGCCGGCCCGGAACTCGATCGACGAGATG